>JACRIO010000324.1 GCA_016220035.1 Planctomycetota bacterium
CCGCCGCGCGCGCGCGCGAGCTCCATCAGCGGCGCGCCGGCCATGACGAGCGATTCCTTGGTCGCGAGGGCCAGGCGCTTGCCGCGCGCGAGCACGGCGACGGAGGCCGCGAGTCCGGCCGCGCCGACGACGCCGTGCAGGGCGACGTCGTAGTCGGCGGCGCGCGCGAGTTCGGCGAGCGCCTCGGCGCCGGTGAAGAGCTTCGTCGCCGAGGGAAGGCGCCGCGCGAGCTCCGCGCCGGCCGCGGGGTCGGTGAGCGCGACGAACGGCGGGTGGAACTCGCGCACTTGTTCGAAGAGCGGCTCCCACGAGGCGTTCGCGGCGAGCCCGCTCACGCTCCACCCCGGGGTCGCGCGGACGACGTCCAGCGCCTGCGTCCCGATGGAGCCGGTGCTGCCGAGGAGGAGCAGGGAGCGCATGTGGGGGACGCGGTTGCCGCTTCGCGCGGGCGGCCCTAGCTTAGGGGAGAAGAGCGCCGGGGCAACTCTCCGCGGCGCGCGGTGCACGCTCGTCGCGTCCCGCAGGAAGGCCGAGGAGCCCCGCCCATGACCGCCTGGCAGCGCCGCGCGAAACACTGCCCGCTCTGCGGGGCGGCGCTCGTCCGCGGGCCCGTGGAGGGGCGCGACCGGACGCGCTGCGGCGCTTGCGCGTTCGTGCTCTTCGAGAACCCCGCGAGCGCCGCCGCCGCCGTGGTGCTCGATGCGCGCCGGCATGTGCTGCTCATCCGCCGCGCGATCGAGCCCTACCGCGGTCAGTGGGCGCTCCCCGCCGGGTATCAGGAGATCGACGAGACGCTCGAGCGCGCGGCCGTGCGCGAAGTGCGGGAGGAGACGGGCGTCGAGATCGAGGTGGTGGCCCTGCTCGACCTCTTCTTCGTCCCCGAGGACCTGCGCAAGCCCGCGAACGTGGCCGTTTTCCTCTGTCGGCCCGTCGGCGGGGTGCTCACGGCGGGCGAGGACGCGCTGGAAGCGGCGTGGTTCGATCTCGAGGCGCTTCCCGAGGATCTGGGCTTCGAGAATGGACCGCGCATCCTCGATCGCCTGCGCGCTCGCCCGACCTGAGCCGCGTTCCACGCGTGCCCGCGCCCTTCCGCGCCGGTATGCTGCGCGCTCTCCGGCGCGTCCGGAGCCCACCGCGCATGAACCAGAGCTCCGCCACGCGTTACGCCGAAGCCGGCGTCGACATCGAGAAGAAGTACGCCGCGGTGGATGCCGCCGCGGCCGCGATCCGCAAGAGCTTCACGCCCGGCGGGATCGGCGACGTGGGCGCGGTCGGCGGCCTGTTCGACCCCGCGCGGGTCGGCTGCGGCGGCGAGATCCTCGTCGCGAGCGCGGACGGCGTCGGGACGAAGCTCGAGGTGGCGAAGCGCGCTGGTGTCTACCACACGATCGGCCGCGACATCGTCCACCACTGCATCAACGACATCCTCGTGCAGGGTGCCAAGCCGCTCTTCTTCATGGACTACGTCGCGGTGGGAAAGATGGAGCCCAAGGTCGTCGGCGACATCATCCGCGGTTGCGCGGAGGCGTGCACCGAGAACGGCTTCGCGCTGCTCGGCGGCGAGACGGCGGAGATGCCGGGGCTCTACGCGCCGGGCGATTTCGACCTCGCGGGCTTCATCGTCGGCTCCGTGAAGCGCGAAAAACTGCTCGACGGCTCGCGCGTGAAGCCGGGCCAGACGTTGATCGCGCTCGAAGCGTCGGGGCTGCACACGAACGGCTACTCGCTCGCGCGCAAGGTGCTGTTCGACGAGCTGAAGCTCTCGATCACCGATCGCCCGCGCGAGCTCGGCGGCGTCACGGTCGGCGAGGCGCTGCTCGCGGTCCACCGGCCCTACCTGAAACCGATCTGGCCGCTCCTGCAGGCGGACCGGATCGCGGCGCTCGCCCACATCACCGGCGGCGGGCTGGTCGACAACGTGCCGCGCGTGCTGAACGGCTGCGACGCGTGGATAGATCGCACGCGCTGGGAAGCGCCCGCGCTCTTCCGCTACTTGTGCGAGCACGGGCGTGTCTCGCGCGAGGAGGCCTACCACGTGTTCAACATGGGCGTCGGCATGGTGCTCTTCGTCGCGGCGGAGGACGCGACCGCCGTGCAGGAACACCTGCGCGCCGCGGGCGAGCGCCCGCACGTCATCGGACGGACCGAGCCCGCGCGCGCGAGCGAAGGAGCCGTGCGGTGGCTGGACTCCTGATCGTCGCGGCGCTCTTCGCGCGCCCGTCGACGACGATGCCCGCGCCCGAACCGGCGCGCCAAGTGGCCGAGGCGCGGCCCCGCGCCGAGATCGAGGCGGAGTGGAGGCCCGTGTGGCGGACGCTCGAGCGGCTCGAGGCGCTCCCGCGGGAAGCGCCCGAGTCCGGGGCGCTTCGCACGGAGCTCCTGCAGACCGCGGCGCGGCGCGAGAGCGCCGCGCGCAAGCGCGGTGACCGCGCGCTCGCGTTTCGCGCGCGCGTCCTCGCCGCGGAGCTCGCGCGTCTGGACGGCATCGACAGCCGGCGCGTGCGCGACCCCGGGCTGCGGATCGACTTCCTCACCGGTGAAGCGGCGCGTGCGGCGCGCGTCGTGCTGCCCGGGCCCATGCGCACCGCGGCGCTCATGCGCACCCTCGACGAGGCGGGCGCGGACGAGCTCGGCCCGCTCGGCGACCTGTCGCGGGCGGCCATCGAGGAGGATCTCGCCGCGCTGCGGATCGACCTCGCCGAAGCGCTGGCGCGCGCCTGGATCGCTCGGTGCGAGACGCACGAGAGCGCGCTCTGCTGCGCACGCGTGTGGCGCGCCGCGGGACGCTACGCGGAGGCCGGCGAGCTCCTCGCGCGGCTCGATCGCCCGGGGCTCGCGCCGGCCGAGCGCGCGCTCCTCGCCCTCGAACGGACCCGCCTCGCGGCCGCGCGCCGCGACCCGGAGACCGGCCTCGACGCCCTCGGGGCCGCACTGACGGCGGGCTCGCGCGCGGCCGCGCTGGAGCTCGCGCGCCAGCACCTGGACCGCGGGGAGAGTGCCTCCGCGCTGGCCCTGGCGCGCGGACTCCTCGAAGATCAGACTCAGCGGCGCACGGCCCGGCGCGTCTGGGCCGTGGCGCTGTACCCCGGGATCGACGGTGCCGGCCGCCTTGCACCGAGCGAACACCGCACCCCGTGACCAGCGTCGACGTCTCACCCTAGTGCCCTCTCGGAACCCCATGTCGAACCGACTGCCTCTCGCCCTGGGCCTCACCTCCATCGTCGTGTGTGCCGCGTTCTCCGCGCCCTGGGTCGAGAACCTGCTCAAGCCGGGCGAGCACGAATCGCTCGGGAAGCAGCTCGCGGGCTTCTTCGAGGCCAACGCGAAGCAGAGCGGGACGGACAAGGCCTTCGAGAAGGTCAGCGACGAGCTCAAGAAGATCGAGAATCGCGTCAAGCGTTCGCCGCTCGCGCTGCCCAGCGACCTCGGCAAGGCGTTCTGGGCCTCCTACGACTACGAGAAGAAGGCGAACGCACTGAAGAAGGGCGGCGTGAAGGAGCTGTCCTGCCCGAAACCGAAGTACGGCGAGGACGCGAAGGAGAAGCTCACCTACGCGCTGTGGGCGCCGGCCAAGTACGACGCGCGCAAGGCGTGGCCGCTCTTGATCCTCGTCGGCGACAAGGGCCAGAAACCGAGCGACCACATCACGGAGAAATGGACCGACGCCGCGGTGCGCGACGGCGCCGTGCTCGCCGCCGTGACCATGCCCGAGGGCGACGTCGCGAGTTGGATCGAGCTCGCGACGCAGGACGGCGACGGCAAGGTGAAGGACGGCGGGCTGTCCAACGTGCTCGCGGTCTATTTCGACGTGCGCAAGCTGGTCGCGATCGACTTCGACCGCGTGTACCTCGTGGGCTCGGGCGAAGGGGTACGCACTGTCTGCGCGATGGGAGCGCGCTTCCCGGACTTCTTCGCGGGCGTCGCCGGCCGCAGCGGCGACACGCTCAAGGAGCTCGCGATCGAGCCCTATCGCAACCTGCCCACGCTCTTCGCCGGCGCGGGCGGCAACGCCACCGACTTCGCGAAGCGCCTCACCGACGCCAAGTACGACAACAGCACGCTCAAGCCCGAAGCCAAGGAGGCGGATATCTGGGCTTGGATCCAGGACCACCCGCGCGTCTCGAACCCGGTAAACGTCGTCATCAGCGCACCCCCGCAGACCCAGACACGCGCGTACTGGGTGCAGGTGCCGCAGTTCGACGCCGCGGTGCACGTGGAGGCCACGGTCGACCGGGGCACGAACACGATCACGATCGACGCGGACGGCGCGACCGAGGTCATCCTGTTCTTGAACGACACCCTCGTCGACCTCGACAAGGAGATCAAGTTCAAGCGCAACGGCACCGAGACGGTGGAGAAGGTCGTCCGCAACCTGCAGACGGCGCTGAACACCATGGCGCGCGGTCCGAGCGATCCCGGCAAGCTGTTCGTCGCGACCCGCCGCTTCGACATCCCCACGAAGCCCAAGCCGAAGGACAAGCCGAAGGACAAGTGAGCGGCCGGTCGAGCCGCGGACTCGCGGCCTGTCCAGTCCGGTCGTGACGGGCGCGCATCCTTCGCCTGCGCAGCGTTCGACCACCACGCGCATGCCGACTCGAACCTCTTCCGCGCTCGTGCTCCTGATCGCCGCGTTGGGCGGAGCCGCGACGATGGTGGTCGAACTCTCGGCCGTGCGCCTCCTCGCGCCCTGGTTCGGCACCAGCCAGGCGGTGTGGACCAACGTCATCGGCGTGGTGCTGCTCGCGCTTTCGATCGGCTACCTGCTCGGCGCGCGGCTCTCGAGCGGCGCGCGCGTGGAGCGATCGCTGGCCTTCGTCCTCTTCGCGGCCGCGGCCTCAGCTGCCTGGATCCCCTTCCTCGTGCCCCACGCGGCGCGTTGGTTCCTGCCCCCCGAGCTCGCGCTCGACCAGGCCGCCGGACTCCTGCGGTGGGGGAGCCTCGCCACTGCGCTCGTCGCGTTCCTTCCGCCGGCGCTCCTGCTCGGGGGCGTCGCGCCGCTCTGTGTCGAGCTCCTGGAGCGCGGCGCGCACAGGGGCGCCGGCTCCTCGGGTGGGCGCGTGCTCTGCGTCTCGACGCTCGGGAGCCTCGCGGGCACGTTTGCGACGAGCTACGTGCTGGTCCCCGAATTCGGCCTCGTGCGGACGTTCCTCGCGGCCGCCGCGGTGCTCGCCGTGCTCGGCCTCCTGGCGGCGTGGCGCGGTCGCGAGGCGCGCCTCGCGCTGTGGGGCCTCGTCGCGGGTTCGGCCTGGATCGCGGGCGACCCGCGCCGTCCCGCGCTCGCGGAGGGCGCGCGGCTGCTCGAAGCGCGCGAGTCTCCGTACCAGTCGGTGCGCGTCGTCGAGTTCACTGGGCCGCGGGGCGTCGAGCGGCGCGAGCTCCAAGTCAACGAGGCGTTCGATTCCTTCCAATCGGTCTGGGTGAAGGAGCCGGGGCTCGTGGGGGACGGCGTGTACTACGACCTGTTCGCGCTGCCGCCCTGGTGGGGGAGCGCCACGAGTGCGTGGCATGTCGCGGTCCTCGGCCTCGGCGCGGGAACGACGCTGCGGGTTCTCGAGGGCACGCTGCCGTCGGGCACGCGGCTCGACGCGCTCGGTGTGGAGATCGATCCCGTGGTCGTCGAGCTCGGCGAGCGGTGGATGGAGCTCGCGCCGGGACCGTCGCGACGCGTGCTCGGCGGCTGGGACGCGCGCGCGGCGCTCGCTCACTCCGCGGCGTCGTTCGACCAGATCGTGCTCGACGCCTACTCCAATCAGATGGAGATCCCCGCGCACCTGTGCACGCGCGAGTTCTTCCAGACCGTGCGCGAGCACCTGGTTCCCGGCGGCTTCCTCTGCGTCAACGTCGGCGCGTTCGGCCTCGAGGATCCGGTGCTCGTGGCCGTCGCGAACACCGCCGCGCTCGGCCTCTGCGAGCCGGTGCTCGCCTTCGCGGTGCCGTTCTCGCGCAACGTCGTGCTGTTCGCTCGCCGCGAGCGGCCGTTGCCGGATCCCGCGGGGGCGGACTTCGCTCCTGCACCCGCGGGGCTCGCGCGGCTCGCGCGCCGCCTCGCTCTCCCCGGCGTGCGGAAGCGGTTCGAAGGCGACGCCGCGGCGCCGCTGCTCACGGACGATCGCTGCGACATCGAACTCCTGCAACTACGATCGATCGAACGAGCGCGCTTCGAGCCCTCGGGAGGTGGGCCGTGATCGCGTGCCTGCTCGCGTCGGCACTCGCGTTCCAGGCCGGGGACGACCTCGAGCGCGTACTCTCGATCGTCGATCCCCCCGACGCCCTCCGCGCAGCTACTGGGCTCGTCGAGCCCGGGTCACGCTCGCGGGCGGAGGTCGAGGTCCGTTACCGCGCCGGTGACCTGTTCGGCGCGCGGCGGGCCGCGCTCGCGGCGCTCGCGAGGGGAACGGAGGACGCGGTCCTCGCGCTGCGCGCCACCGAGCGCTGCACCACACTCCGCGACCCCGCCGGGGCGCGCACCGGACTGCGCTCCCTCGTGGGAACGCTCGCCAAGGCGCCGCCAGCAGTGGAACAGCACGCGGCTTGGGCGGGCCTCGTCGCGCGGCGCGAGGAAGAACTCGCGCGCCTCGACGCGACCGTGGAGGCGAGCGCGGTCGCGTCCAAGCGGGCGCGGTGGTGCAGCCTGCTCTTCCTCGCGAGCGCCGCGGGTCTCGCGCTTCTCCTGTTGCGCGCACGCCGCTCGCCGCCCGCGCCCGTGTGAGCGCGGTCAGAGGAGGTCGAGGATGCCGGTCCCCGTGATCGGATCGAAGAGCGTCGGTGGAGCGAGCCACCACACGAGATCGCGCGAGTAGACCGCGTTCCAGGGCAGGAGGTCCTTCTCGCAGATCAGACCGAGCGCCACCGCGGCGAAGGCGCGCGCCCGGTCGGGCACTTGCTCCGAGCCGAGCATCTCGCAGAGCGGGTCGATCGCGCGTTGATCACCGACCCAGCCGAGCGCCGTCGCCGTGGCGGAGAGCTGACCCACGTTGGGCGCATCGCGCAGCCAGCCGACGAGGACCGGCACGAGTTCGTGGTCGCCGAGGAGCCCCAGGGCGATGCACGCATCGCGCAAGACGATCGGCCGGTGCCGGGACGCGCGCGCGACCTCGCGGAGTGCGGCCAGGGACTCCGTGGCGCCAATCATGCCGAGCGCGAGGCACGCGCTCGCCTGCAGTTCGTCGTCCACGGTGCGCAACGCGTAGGGCTGGATCGCCTCGCGGGCGGAAGCGTCCTTGCAGAGCCCCAGCGCGATGCAGTAGGCGCCCGCTTCGAGGGGCGCGTCGTGCTTCGCGAGGGCGGCGCGGAGCGACGCGGCCGTCTCCGAGGATGCGGTTTCGCCCAAGCGGATGCGCGCGTGCTCGAGCACTCCGAGCGCGAGCGCGGCCCACGGCCGCGACTGGCCGTCGTCGCCGTGCAACTCGTCCGCCAGGAACAGGCGTGCGTTCTTCAGCCCGATGTCGCGACCGCCGACGGTTCCTTCCCGCGAGCCGACGCGCGCGAGGGCGATGTACGCGAGCTTGCGCGCGTAGCGATCGCCCTGGTGCGTGCTCTGGCGCAGGACCTCAGCGATCCGACGATCGAAAGGATCCTCGTCGTTGTCGCCCAAGAGGCCGAGCGCGGTCGCCGCCGACTGCTGGAGCGCCGCGGACGCTTCGGTGCGCGCGCCGAGCAACTCGAGCAGCGGTCGGTGGACGAGGTCCTGGTTGGCCGGCGCGGAACCGTGGGCGTGGCGCGCGAGGCTCACGGGGATCTGCGCGCGAACGGCTTCGTCCTGGCGCGGTTCGGCGAAGGCGCGCACGAGCCAGTCGATCTCCGCGGAGCGCGACGCCGTCGGAACCGAAGCTCCGAGTTCGGCAGGCGGGCCGAGTTGATCGGGCTCGACGGGGAGGAGGCCGAGCGCGAGGATCGCGGCCACGCGCACGTCGGCGCCGCGGCCGACGTCGCCCTCGTAGGCCGTGCACAGCGCCTGCGCGCAGAAACGCTTGATGTCCGGGTTGGAGTGGCGAAGCCCCAACAACCCGAGTCCGTAGCCCGCGAACGCGCGCGTCCGGGTGGGGATCGATGCGACGCCGAGTTCCTTGCGCGCCGCGGCGTCGTCGCGCAGGAGCGCCACGAGCGTCGTCGCCGCGGAGGGCGCGCCGAGGATGCCGAGGCCGATCGCGGCGCTTTCGCCGACCTCCTGGTTGGTTTGACCGAGATGCGCGCGCAGCGCGGCTGCGACGCGACCCTCGGCGTCGGAGTTCGCATCCGTGGACTTGGCGAGCGCGAGCAACGCTCCCGAGAGCACGTCGGGGTTGCGCTCGCGCTCGAGCGCGGCGAGCAGCGCCGGGACGACGCGCCCCCGGATCGACTCCTGGCTCGCGCGCGCCTGGTTCGACGTCGCCCCACTGAAACCGAGGAAGGCGTCCTCGTCGCGCGTCGCCACCGGCGCACGCAGGAGCGCGCGGCGCAACTCCAGGTAGGAAGCGCGGTGGAGGCCCCACCAGGTTCCCCAGGACGTGGGATCGGCCGCGCCGGGCGCGCCCGTCGAGGGTCCGGAACCGGTGGGGACGCCGGTGCCGCTGGGTCCCCCCGCCGTCGTCGGGCCGGTCGGAGACGCAGGCCCCATCGGATACCCCGTGCTGGGATTGTTCCCCGGACCGTAGTACGTCCCGCCGTGCGCGAACACGACGGAAGTGACGCCGAGGACCAGGAGGGAGGGTGCGGCGGATCGGAGTTGGAGTGCTGCCCACATGAGAGCCTCGGAGACGAGGTCGTGCCCTGCCAGGCGCGCACCGGTATACCGCCTGGGCTCGGAACCGTCACGGAATCCGCTTCCATTGGCCGAAGCCTCCGTGGAAATGCAACCGCCCGCGCGAGGCGGGCGGTCGGCGTGGCTGCGGGTGCTGCGGTGCCCGACGCGTCGGGCGAGGATCTCCGCAGCGACGGATCAGAGGATGTCGAGGATGCCCGTGCCGTTCTCACCGGTGAGCGTGGTCGTGTTCGCCCGGTAGTTCAGGTTCACGCTGATCTTCGAGTTCCACGGGAGCGGCTCCTTGTCGGCCACGATGCCGAGGGCGACGGCGGCAAAACCGCGCGCGGAGTCGGTGATGCCTTCCTTCTTCTTGAGCATCGTGATCAAGGGGTCGATCGAGCGCGAGTCGCCGATGAACCCGAGCGCCGAAGCGATGGCGGCCTGCGCGGAGAGGCCCTTCGCTTCGCCGAGCATCGTGCACATGTCCTGCACGAGCTCCTTGTCGCCGAGGAGGCCGAGACCGATGGCGGCCTGCTTGAGCAGCGCCGGCTTGTACTTCGACTCCTTGACGATGTCCTGGATCGGCTTGATCGCCTCGCGCTCGCCGATGAGGCCGAGCGAGACCGCGACGTAGCCGCGCGTCTCGTCGCCGGCCGCTTGCTTGAGCTTTTCGATCAAGTTGGCCTTGGCCTCGACGTCCCGCGCGATACCGCAGCCGATGGAGTACGCGCCCTGTTCGTCGGGCGTCTTGGCGTCCTTGAGGGCGGCGCGAAGCGCTTCCTTCTGGGAACCGGAAGGCGACTGGCCGCCCGCGGGGTTGTCGGCGATCGCGCGTTCCATCACGCCCACGGAGATCCCGGCCCAGGGGCGAATGTGCGTCGATCCCTTGGTCATCTTCTCGCCGAGGAAGTTGCGCAGCGCCTTGACGCCCTTGTCGTTGTCTTCACCGACACCCTGGCGGCCGCCGATCTGGGCGAGCGAGATGCAGGCGAAGTTCTTGGCCTGGATGTCGTTCGACTTGTCCGCGATCTTCATCAGACGGTCGCGGATCTCGGTGTCGAGCTTGTCCTGGTCCGTGTCGCCGATCTGGCCGAGGGCGAGGACGCAGCTCTGCTGGACTTCGTCCTTCTCCTTGGAGTGGTCGGCGAGCGCGTCGAGCAATGCGCGCGCGACCTTTTCGCGGAGCTCCGCCGGGATCTGCTTCGCATCCTTCGGCTTGATCGAGTCGCCGTTCAGGAGGCGCGCCATCGCGGTCGGCGCATGCGCGCGGACGAGGTAGTGGTTGTTCTCGTCCTTCATGAAATCGAGCACCCACTGGATCTCGTTCTGGCGCGAAGCGGTGGCGCTCTTGTCGTCGCCCTCGGTGGTTTCGATCGCGATCGGCGTGAGGCCGAGCGCCACGAGGCAGGCCACCTTGACGTCGCGCGTCGAGCTGTCGGGCTTCTTGAGCATGTCCATCAGGATCGCGGCGACTTCCTGGCGGACCTGGTTGCTGTTCGTGCGCGCGCCGATGAGGCCGAGGCCGTACGCCGCGAACGCGCGCGTGCGGTAGGGGACCTCGTTGGCCTTCACGGCTTTGCGCCCGTCTTCGTTGTCGCGCACGAGCTGTTCGAGCGTCTTCACCGAGCCGTCGTTGGCCAGGATGCCGAGCGCCACGGCGGCGGTCTCGGCGATTTCCTGCTGCGAGTCCGCGAGGAACTTCGCGATCGCCTCTTCGAGCTCGGACTTGCCTTCTTCGTTCTTGACGTCGCCGATCTTGGCGAGGGCCACCATGGCGCCCGTGACGATGTCGTTGGCGCGCTCCTTCTCGAGCGCTTCCTTCAGCGCGGGCACGATCTTCTCGCGGATCGCGCTCTCCGAGGGCCGCAGGCTGTTCTTCTTCTGGGCCTTGGTGCCGTTGCCGAGGAACGCTTCCTCGAAGTCGCCGGTGTTGACCTCGTTGTAGATGGCGGCCTTGAGGTTGAGGTAGGGGTCCTTGTTGAAGCCCCACCAGAACTCCCAGAGGGTCAGGTCCGGACCCGAGTTGCCGGGTCCGCCCGTCGAGGGGCCGCCGCCGCGGTTGCCGCCACCGCCGGAAGGTACGCCGGCCGGACCGGCGGGCGACGGCGTGGACGGACCCGAGGGACCGCCCGTGGAGGGGCCGGAGGGCGAGGGCGTCGAGGGGCCCGCTCCCCCTCCGCCACCGCCGCCGCCGCCGGGCGGGACGGTGTCGCCCGGACCGCGGTAGGTGCCGCCGTGGGCGTTCGTGGTGTTCTGGAGGCAGAGGGCGCCCAGGAGGGCGAGCGCGGGGAGGACGAGGATTCGTTTCATGGCGATGGGTACGGGCCGTGTTGACGGAGTTCCGAAGGACTCGGACCTCGATGGCAATGGACATGCCATCCGGCGCGCTCAGCGCATGCTAGTGCTCGATCCCCCGGTCGGCTTCAACAAAGGTGCTCGGCAAGACGCGGAATCTCAGGTCGCTGCGCTTCAGAGCGGCCGCAGCCCACACCCCGCGTTTCGGCGACGTAACGAACCGGGCCGGCGCGACAGCTCGGCGCTTCCCTTCGCCGGGCGGAACGCGGCAGACTGCAGAGGTGCTGCGACCCGATCCCGACCCTCGGGAGGCGATCCTCCGCCTGCTCTCCATGGACCCGCGGCTCGCACGTCTCGTTTGGCGGGAACGCGGGGTACCCGCGCGAGGCTACCAGGACGGTCGGCGGCTGTTCGAATGCGAAGAGCGCCGGCGATTCTGCCCGACCCGCACGGCCGTCGCAGGCCCGGATCGAATCCGCTCCTTCTCCGGCGGCGAGGGAGCCACCCTCCGCGTCGAGGCACGCGGATCCGTGCTCTGGACCCAGGGCGAACTCGCCCGCCTCGAAGCGGCGGCACTCGAGCTCGCTTCCCTCTCGCGAGCTGCGCCGGCGCGGGAGGCCGCCGAGTCCGCGGCGGCGGCACGCATGCACGATCTCGCCCACCTCGTCGCGCAGGCTCAGCTCCTCCTGGACGCGGAGGGCGCGCTCGACCGCGCGGGGCTGCGTGCATGCTTGGCGGAGTGTGCCCGTGCTTTCGATTCGGCGGAGTTCGCGCAAGAGCCGTCCTCCGGCGCGCCGACCACGACACGCATCGCTGAACTGCTCGAACGCGAGACCCAACGCGCGCTCGGCGCACGCCGCGGAGCGGAGTCGGTCCGCGTCCTCGCGCAGGTCGACTGCGGGCTCGAGACCGAACTCGATCCGCACGTGCTCGGCCGCCTCGTTCGCAACCTCGTGCTGAACGCGATCGAGGCCAGCGCGGAGGGCGGCATCGTCCGCGTGCGGGCTTGGAGTTCCGACGCCGTGCTGCGGCTCGAGGTGCGCGACGAGGGGCGCGGTCTGGATGCGAAGCGGCGTGCACGGCTCTTCGGCGCGCATGGAATCGAAGCGCGCGGGCGAGGACTAGGGACCGAGAGCGTGCGGCTCTGCGCCTTGCGCCTGGGAGCGCGAGTCGCGGTCGAGGGGGCGCCCGGACGCGGGCTCGTGGTCACCGCGAGCTGGGACGTGCCGCGCAACCGAGCGGCGGTCGCGCTGCTCGTCGATGTCCCAGCGACCCGCGCGCGCATCGGCGAGCGGCTGCGTCGAGAGGGCGCGACCGTGCTCGAGCACGAAGCCGGCCGTGCGCTCTTGCGCGCGGGCCTCACCGAGAGCGTGTCCCGTTGGGTCGTCGGCCGCGGTGCCCCGATCCTCGCAACGATCGAAGGGCGCCGACTGCGCGGGCGCCCGTTCGAGGTCGCGAGCCTCGCCGATGCGCATCTGGACTAGTCGTCGGAGGACTTGTGGCGTGCAACCGCGGGTGTCTTGAGCGCGGCGCGCAGGAACTCGCGGTTCAAGCGCGCGATGTTCTCGACGGAGATGCCCTTCGGGCACGCGGCACCGCACTCGAAGTGATTCGTGCAGCTGCCGAACCCCTCGGCGTCCATCGCCTCGACCATCGCGAGCACGCGACGGTCGCGCTCGGGTCCGCCCTGGGGCAGCAGCGCGAGGTGGGAGACCTTCGCGGAGACGAACAGCATCGCCGCTCCGTTGGGACAGGCCGCGACGCACGCACCGCAGCCGATGCAGGCCGCCGCGTCCATCGCGAGGTCGGCCGCGTCCTTCGAGACGAGCACGGCGTTCGCGGCCGGGGCGGAGCCCGTGTTCACCGAGACGTAGCCCCCGGCGGCGATGACGCGATCGAAAGCCGTCCGGTCGACGACGAGATCCTTGACCACGGGAAACGCGCGGGCGCGGAAAGGCTCGATCGTGAGGTGCGCGCCGCTCTTGAAGCGACGCATGTGGAGCTGGCACGTCGTCGTCTCCTGCTCCGTGCCGTGCGGGACGCCGTCGATGACCAAGCTGCAGCTCCCGCAGATGCCCTCGCGGCAGTCGTGGTCGAAGGCGATCGGATCCTCGCCGCGCGCCACGAGCTTCTCGTTGAGGACGTCGAGCATTTCGAGGAACGACATGTCCGGCGACACGTCGTCGAGCGCGTACGTGGCGAAGCGTCCGGGTTCCGTGGCGCGCTTCTGCCGCCACACGTCCAGGGTGACCTGCATGCGGTCGGTCGTGGTGGGGGAACTCATTTGTAACTCCGCGTGGAAGGCTTCACGACCTCGAAGGCGAGCGGCTCCTTGTGGAGCGCTTCCGGCTGGCCATCACCCTGGTACTCCCAGGCGGACGCATGACAGAACTCCGCGTCGTTGCGTTGCGCCTCGCCCTCCGGCGTCTGGTGCTCCTCGCGGAAGTGCCCTCCGCACGATTCCTCGCGCGTGAGCGCATCGGTGACCAGGAGCTCCGCGAACTCGAGGAAGTCGGCCACGCGCCCCGCGTGTTCGAGCGTCGGGTTGAGCTCGTTCGGCTCGCCGGGCACGCGCAGGTTCTCCCAGAACTCGCTGCGCAGCGCGCGGATCTTCGTGACGGCCGCGCGCAGACCGGCCGCGCTGCGCGCCATGCCGCACTGATTCCACAGCGTGAGCCCGAGCTCGCGGTGGATGCTGTCCGCGCTGCGCTGGCCCTTCATCGACAAGATGCGCTGGATGCGTTGGCGCGCCGCGTTCTCCGCGGCCGCAAACTCCGGATGATCCGTCTTGACCGCCGCGAGTTTCCGACCCGCGATGTGCGCGGCGATCGTCGCGGGGACCACGAAGTAGCCGTCCGCGAGGCCCTGCATCAGGGCGCTCGCGCCGAGGCGGTTGGCGCCGTGATCGGAGAAGTTGGCTTCGCCGAGCACGAAGAGCCCGGGCACGGTGCTCTCGAGGTTGTAGTCCACCCAGAGCCCGCCCATCGTGTAGTGGACCGCCGGGTACATGCGCATCGGGACGCGGTAGGGATCCTCCCCGGTGATGCGTTCGTACATCTGGAACAGGTTTCCGTACTTCGCGCGGATCACGGCTTCGCCGTCACGCGCGATCGCGTCGCGGAAGTCGAGGTAGACCGACATCTTCGACGGACCGACGCCGCGCCCCTGGTCGCATTGCTCCTTCGCGCTGCGGGACGCCACGTCGCGCGGGACCAGGTTGCCGAAGCTCGGATACTTGCGCTCGAGGTAGTAGTCGCGCTCGTCCTCGGGAATCGAACCGGGGGCGCGCGCGTCGGCGGCCTGCTTGGGGATCCAGACGCGACCGTCGTTGCGCAAGCTCTCGCTCATGAGCGTGAGCTTCGACTGGTGGCTACCCGACACGGGGATGCACGTCGGGTGGATCTGCGTGAAGCACGGATTCGCGAAGAACGCGCCGCGCTTGTGGGCGCGCCAGGAAGCCGTGACGTTGCAGTTCTTCGCGTTGGTCGAGAGGTAGAACACGTTCCCGTACCCGCCCGTGCACAGGAGCACGGCGTCGGCGGCGTGGCGCTCGTATTCGCCGGTCACGAGGTTGCGCGCGATGATCCCGCGCGCCATGCCGTCGACGACGACGAGCTCGAGCATCTCGCGCCGCGGCAGCAGCGTGAGCTTGCCGAGGCCGACCTGGCGCATGAGCGCGCTGTAGGCCCCGAGCAGGAGCTGCTGTCCCGTCTGCCCGCGAGCGTAGAACGTGCGCGACACCTGCGCGCCGCCGAAGCTACGGTTGGCGAGCAGGCCGCCGTACTCGCGCGCGAAGGGAACGCCCTGCGCGACGCACTGGTCGATGATCGCGGTCGAGATCTCTGCGAGCCGGTGGACATTGGATTCCCGCGCGCGAAAATCACCGCCCTTGATCGTGTCGTAGAACAACCGGAAGACGCTGTCGCCGTCGTTGGGGTAGTTCTTGGCCGCGTTGATGCCGCCTTGCGCGGCGATCGAGTGCGCGCGCCGCGGGGAGTCCTGGATGCAGAGGCACGTGACGCGGTAGCCCATCTCCGAGAGCGACGCGGCTGCGGACGCACCCGCGAGCCCGGACCCGACGACGAGCACGTGGAATTTGCGGCGATTGGCCGGGTTTACCAACTTGAGGTCGAACTTGTGGCGTGTCCAGCGCTCGGCGAGCGGACCGGACGGGACCTTCGGGTCCAGCTTCGTGATCGTGGTCATCGCGCGGCCCCCTGGACGAGGAAGTAGATCGGGAAGGAGAGAAAACCGAGGCCGAGCACGAGCGTGATCGTCCAGCCGAGGCGCACCAGCCAGGGATCCAGATTCGGGTGCCCGATCCCGAGCGATTGAAACAGACTGCGCGCTCCGTGCGACAAGTGCAGGAGGAGCGCGGACACTCCCAGTAGATACACGACTGCTCCAACCGGCGACGCGAGCCGCTCGGCCACCATCGCGGTCATGCTGTAGCCGTCGTCACGCAAGAGCTTCCCGACGCGGAAGTCCAGGATGTGCACGATCAGGAACCCGAGCAACACGAGGCCGGTGTAGATCATCGTGCTCGAGCCGAGCGTCCGTGTGCGAGCCGGCGTCGCCCTCCGGTAACCTTCGCCCTTGGCGACGTGGTTCGCCATCGTGACGCGCAGCGCGAAGACGATGTGCGCGGCGAAGAGCGCGGCGAGGCCGATCTCGGCGAGCAGGATCGCCGGGTTCGCGGACATCGCTTGCTCGTAGTGATCGAAGGCGCGACCGTCCCGGTCGGCGTAGAGGAGTCCGTTCCCGCCCAGGTGGACGAACAGGAACCCGACGAGCATGAGCCCGGTGAGTCCCATCACGAACTTCTTGCCGAGCGACGAACCGGTCAGTCTCGACAGCAGCTTGGTCATGCGTTGGATCCCGTCCGGGGCTCGCGCGGGCGCCCGTCTTGGGCGCGGCCCGTGAGTCTTCCGAGGTGGAGGTGGATCCGCGCACGATAGCAATGGAACGCGGCGATCCAAGGGGGCCGAAGGCCGCTACGAGTGCGTTCGGAGCGGAGGGTGCCCGCCGGCATGCGGCCGGATTCGCCATCCCGTGCGAGGGTCGGGAGGTGGCCCGCCGACCACGCAGGCGGCTATCAACACAACAGAACGTATATTATCAGACGTCAACATGTCCCCGGTGTGCAGCCCTCGGTGTGCGTCCTTCCCACCGGTCGACGGCGGACCGACCGCTGGCATCGGTTCCGCGCGGAAGACAAGCTGCCGACATGGCCCGCCGAACGCACCTCGCCCTGCTCCTCGCGCTCCTCCCGCTCGGCTGTCGATCGACGCGCGACCAGCGCGCGGACTCCGCGGCCGCATGGAGCTACACCCCCGACTTGCCCGTATCGCACGCGCCGTTCGAGACGGTGCACGCGAACTACAAAGAGCGCCTCGAGCAGCTCTACGTGTTCGTGGAGCTGCGCGGCACCTACACGCAGACGGGACGCGCGCTTCCCGAGCTGCACGAGCGCCTGACCGCCGCGGGCCTCGCTGCCAGCGGTCCGCCGTTCGGGCTCTTCTACGACGATCCGGGCAAGGTCGCCGTCGCGGAGCTGCGGTCGCGCGCGTGCATTCCCGTCGCGAAGCCGCCCGAGCCGTCCACGGGTCTCGCGAGCGACGTCCTTCCGCGCGCGCACGTCGTCTACGCCGTCGTCGCCGGTCCCTATCCCGAGGCGCCGCGCGCTTATCCCGGGCTGTACGCCTACATGGCGAAGATGGGCTGGGTCGAGGCCGGGCCCGTGCGTGAGCTCTACCTCGTCCCGCCGACGAGCGTGCGGAATTTCGACGCCCTCCTGTGCGAGCTCCAGATCCCGGCGATGCCCCGCCCGTGACCGCGCGCCCTCAGCGTGTGCTCAGCCCGCGTGCCTCGGGCGGATAGCAGCAGTACACCGCGAGCCGCCCATCCTCGTGCAGTCGTGCGCGCATCCGGTCGCCGGCGCGGAGCCAGCGCGCGAGTTCGGGGTCGACCTCCGCCTCGAACTCGTCGCCGGCCCTGTCCGAGAGTCGCAAGCGTTCGGGCGCGAGTACGCCGACGCACTCGAAGAGTTCGCCGCTCGCAGGATCGCTCGCCCGCGTGCGGCGCCGATTGGCTTCGACGATCCGGGGCAGTGAATTCTCGAGTCCGCGAAGCGTCGGCTTGAATCCGGCATGGAGCGCGAGGCCATGCTCCTCGTCGGTCCAGCGCAGGAACGCGTTCAGGGCGGACAGATGCGCGCGCGCGGCGTCCGCGTCGCCCAGCGCTCCGCTCTCGGGCAGCCAATGGCACGCATACGCGAGCAAGTCCCGCGTGCTCAGGTTGTCGAAGACACCGACGTGGGCCGCGTAGCTCCCGAACAGCCGCACGCTCTCGAGCTCCGCGGCACGTTGATCCTCCTGGGTCTGCACTTCCCACAGGAACTCCTCGATCACGGCCCCCACGACTCCGGGGAAATCGGGCGCGGGCGCGGCCTCGTCCTCCGACGGATCGAGCTCGAGTCCGAGCTCCGCTTGGAGTTCCGCGAACGCCTGATCGAGCGGTCGGCCCTGTTCGCGGGCGCGCTCGAACTCCGTGAGTGCCTCGCGCACGTCGTCCTTGGACTCGCGGCGCTCGCGCCGCGGAGGAGGCGTCGGGTGCAACGTGGCGCCGTTCCCGGGGCCGCGATGGGCGAGCTGGCTCCACGCCAGGGTCAGGAGCCTGCGCGCGTGGTCCAGGTCGATCGCCGTCTCGAACGCGAGCCGGTCGAGCACTTCCGCCAGCACGTCGTCCGCGCCGTGCACGGCGCGCTCTCGATCGAAGGGCGCCTCGGCGAGGTACTCGAAGATGCGCTCGATCTCCTCGGCCTCCATGCCGCCCTGGACGAGCAGCGCACGCGCCGCGGCCAGGGCATCGTCCTGCTCCGCGCGGGCGTCGAGGAAGAACATGCGCTCGAGTTCGAGCTGCGAGATGCGGACGAACCCGCGGCGCGCCGAGCGCGCCTTCTCGAGATCGGCC
>JACRIO010000327.1 GCA_016220035.1 Planctomycetota bacterium
CCTCGGCGCTCGTCGCGAGACCGAGCTCCGTCGGCGCCTGGCGCAACGCCTCGCGCAGCGCTTCTCGCAGCGCGCGGCCGACCGTCTCGGTGCCGGCGACCCACTCGGGCATGTTCTCGCGTTTGCCCCACAGGAGCGGCCGCGGCGGGAACGCGTGCACGAACTCGACCTCCGCGCCGAGCCGCTCCGCGAGCCAGACGCTCGCGGCGACGGCGTGGTGCGCGCGGCCCTCGAGATCGAGACCGCAGAGGAGGTGGCGGGGCAGCAACGCGGCGTTCGTGCTCGGGGTCGACATGGCGGTCTCCTTCTCCGGCTGGGTCCTGCTCGATTGAAAGCGCAGAGGCGGACGAGCTCCCTACGCGCGTGGCCGCAGCTGCGTTCGGCATGGAGGGTAGCTCCGTTTCGATTCGTCCGTGCAGCGCGTCGGCGCGTTCCTGATCGGGAGCCCGACTCCGCACCACGCGGCTCGCGGGATGCGTTACGCTCGTTCCAGGCGCCGGTCCATGCTCCCTGCATGCGGCGGCGCCCGGAGCCCATGCCGACGGAACCGACCCTGGAGGCGCTCGTTCGCGCCGCGGAACGCGCGGCGACGACGCCGGCTTTGCGGTCGCTCGCCCGGAAGACGGCGCTCGAGCTCGATCACGCGCAGAGAGCGGAGTTCCGGCGCGTCGCGCTCGAACTCGTCGGCCGCGGAGCGCGCCATCTCGCGTACGAGCTCTTCGAGGCGCGTCGCGAGCGCATCCAGGAGCTCCGCGTGCGCGACGTCGACGCTCTCGGCGATCGGCTCGCCACGTGGGGCGACGTCGACTGCTTCGCGTACTTCGTCGCGGGCCCGGCGTGGCGCGAAGGCGTGCTCCCGGACGCGCACGTCGCGCGTTGGGCGCGCTCGAAGGACCGCTGGAAGCGCCGGCTCGCGCTCGTCGCCACGGTGCCGCTCAACGTGGCGAACCGCGGCGGCCGCGGCGACGCGCGGCGCACGCTGGTCGTGTGCTCGCTCCTCGCCGGCGACGCCGAGCCGGTGGTCGTGAGCGCGCTGTCGTGGGCGCTGCGCGCGCTCGTTCCCCGCGACCGAGGGGCCGTCGAACGTTTCCTCGCCGTGCACGAAGCGCGCCTCGCGCCCCGCGTGCTCCGTGAAGTGCGGAGCAAACTGCGCACGGGGCGCAAGGCCTGAACGTCATGCGACGGAGCGCGCGCTCCGTACGCGCCGACGTCCGAGCACGGCCGCGCCGGCGATGCAGGCGAGACCCGCGGGCACGAGCCACGCGCTGACGCTCGCGAGCGGATCGCCGCTCGCCGCCGCGCTCCACGCCGCGAGCGCGATGCCCGCGAGATCGGCGAGCGCGTGGAGCACGATCCCGGGCAGGATCGAGCCCGCGCTCCACGCGAGGAACCCGAACAACGCGCCCGCGCCCAGGTAGTACCACGCGTTGAAGAGCAGCAGATCGAGGCGGCCGCCGTACTGCCCCGCGTGCGCGAGCAAGAAGCAGGCGCTCGAGACCGTGATCGCCGCGAAGGGTCCGTGCCGCGACTCGAGCGGACGCTGCAGCACGCCGCGGAACGCGCTCTCCTCGATCACGCCGGCGCCGAGCGCGGCGAGCAGCGCGAACGCGAGCGCGCTCGTGATCGAGAGCTCAGGCGGGAACGGCGCGCTTTTCGGCACGCCGAGCGCGCGGAAGAGCGCGATCTCGAGCAGGAGGAGCCCGCACCAGCCGACGACGCCGATCGCGAGCGTCGCGACCCACGTCGTCGCGGACACGCGCTCCGCGCGGAGGCTCGCGCGCCGCGCCGCGCGCGTGGAGGCCGGCGGTCCCCTGCCGCGCAGCCAGCTCCACACGATCGCGAGCCAGACGAGGCCGAGCGGCACGCACCAGGGAACGCTCGGCGCGAATTGAAAGTTCAGCGCGAGCAGGACCTGCCACGGTTGCCCGCCGAGGACGAGCACGGCGAGACACGCCAGCACGGCGCGCACGAACGCGGGGAGGCGGCGCCAGAGGTCGAGCATCGCGCAGTCCTTGCGCTCGCGAGGCTAACCAAGCGTCGGCCGGCGGCGCGATACGATCCTCGACGCGGACTCAGGGCACGAGCTTCGCCACCTCGCGCGCGAAGTACGTCAGGATGAAATCGGCGCCCGCGCGCTTGATCGACACGAGCGACTCCAGCATCACGCGCTGTTCGTCGATCCAGCCCTTCGCGCCCGCGGCTTTGATCATCGCGTACTCGCCGGACACCTGGTACGCGCACACGGGCACCTTCGAGCGCTCCTTCACGGCGCGCAGGATGTCGAGGTACGGCATCGCGGGCTTCACCATGACCATGTCGGCGCCCTGCTCGAGGTCGAGCTCGAGCTCGCGCAACGCCTCGAGCGCGTTCGCGGGGTCCATCTGGTACGTCGAGCGGTCGCCGAACTGCGGCGCGGAATCGGCGGCGTCGCGGAAGGGGCCGTAGAAGCCGCTCGCGTACTTCACCGCGTAGGACAGGATCGACACGTCGAAGTAGCCCGCCTCGTCGAGCGCGTTGCGGATCGAGCCGACCATCCCATCCATCATCCCGGAGGGCGCCACGACCTGCGCGCCGGCGTCGGCGAGCGCGAGCGCCTGCAGCTCGAGGTTCTCGAGCGTCGCGTCGTTGTCGACGTCGCCCGTGTCCGTGAGCACGCCGCAGTGGCCGTGATCCGTGTACTCGCAGAAGCAGAGGTCGGCGATGCGGAGCAGGCTCGGCGCGTCCTTCTCCACGCGTTCGAGCGCGCGCTGCACGATGCCCTCCGGCGACCACGCGCTGCGGCCTTCGGGATCCTTCTCCGCGGGCACGCCGAAGAGGATCACGCCGGGGAGACCGAGCTGCTCCACCTTCTTCACCGTCTCTCCGATCTTGTCGACCGACTCGCGGAACACGCCGGGCATCGACTTCACTTCCTGGCGGACGTTCGTGCCCTCGACGACGAAGAGCGGGAGCACGAGGTCGTCGCGCGTCACGTGCGTCTCGCGCACGAGCCGCCGCAACTGCGGATGAGCGCGCAGGCGGCGCGGACGCTTCACGAGGTACTCGGGCGGCAGCGGGGGCGGTTCTTCACCGGGACCGTGCGAATGGCCGGGGCCGAAGGCCGGTCCCATGCCGGGCGGAGGCGAGTAATTCATGGAGGCGTCGTGAGGTGCGCGAGCTCGCGTTCGAAGGCGCGGCTCCCAGGTTCGGGGAGCGAGAGGATAGCGCTGAACGCGGCCCCTGTCGCGCCGCGCAGCGCGTCGTGCGTCGTGCCACCGATCGCTATCGCGACACGCGCAGAGTGTCGGGTCGCTCCCGAGAGCTCGCACCACGCGCGCACGGCGGACGGGCTCGCGAAGAACACGACGTCCGCGGGCGGTGGGGGAGCCTGGTGCGCGACGCGCTCGGTCGCGTAGACGATCGGATCGAGCACCTGGACGCCGTTCGCGCGGAGCGCGCGCGCGAACTCGTCGCTCTGGTCGCCGCGCGGCCAGAACACGCGTTTGGGTCGCGGCGCGAGCGCGAGCACGCGGTTCGCGAGGTCGTGCGCGTCCGCGGCGACGGCGACGGGCGCGAAGCCGAGCTCGCGTGCGCGATCGCGCGTCGCGGCGCCGACGACGACGAAAGGACGTGCTCCGGGAGCGAGCTCCCGCGCGCGCGCGAGCGCGGGGAGCGCGTTCGAGCTGGTCACGCAGTCGAGTTCGCACGCCGCGAGCTCCACGGCGGAACACGCGAGCTCCCGCGCGCGAACGCGCAAGAGCGGGAACTCGATCGCGTCCCACCCAGCGCGCCGCGCCGCGTCCGCGTACTCCGCCGCGCGATCCACCGGGCCCGTGACGAGCACGCACTTCACGCGCAGACGCTACAACTCGAACGAAGCGGTTGAATACGGTGCCCGTCCACTTTTTCGCCCTTCGTCGAAGCTGCAGGAGCAAGCGCGCGCGCTCCTCGGCGGCCGACGACCGTCTTGACGAACGACCAGGGCAGCGATGACCGCGAACCGGCGACGGCGGGGGTGGAAAAGTGGACGGACACCGTTTTCGAGCCGCGTAGACTCGCGCGCGTGGCGGCGATGGAGTCGAGACGCGCGTGGTGGGTGCGGGCGGCGCTCGTGCGGACGTTCGGGTTGCCGCCGCGGGAGGTGACGTGCGCGCGGCGCGGGTTCGCGGTCGACGATCCGGCGATCCGAGCGCGGCTCGAGGGCATCGGAGCGGTCGTGGTCGCGGGGCAGCGGCTCGCGCTCGAGGTGCGCGCGGCGGACGCGCTCGGCCTCGAGCTCGAGCGGACGATCGCGCGGGAGGACCGCGGCTTCGCCAACGAAGGCGCGGCGCTCGGGTTGGAGCTGCTCGACAGGTTGCTCCCCGGCCGCGGTGGTCGTTGGAGCGCGTTCGCGCGCGGTGCGGGCGCGCCGCATGCGTACCTGTTGCACGTGGGC
>JACRIO010000315.1 GCA_016220035.1 Planctomycetota bacterium
GCGCAGGGCGTCGAAGGCGCTCACGCGCCGGGCTCCCCGTCGAATCGCGCGTGCCTCATCGCGGTGGGAGCTCCTTCGACACGTCGTCGAGGAAGTACCCGCGCGGTCGGCGCACGGGCGGCGTCAGCGCGTGGCGGCGGACGAGGTCGTGGTCCGCGCGCGGCGGGTCGAGCTGGTTCGAGGCGTTCTCGTGCAGACGGTGGAAGCGCAGGAACTCGACGACGAGCACGGCGCGCTCGCGGCCGGCGCGCACCCGGCTCCCGTAGTGGAGGCAGCGCGAGAGGTCGGCGTACACACCGGCGCCGGCCGGGCCCGTGATGGTGACGAGCTCGTCGGGCGACGCATGGCGGAAGACGTCGACGTCGTCGTACGTGGTGTCCGCCGCGCGCGAAAAGCCCTCGCGCGCGAGCGCCGCGAGGACGCGCTCGGTCGCGGCGGCGGGCAGGAAGCACACCGGGCCGTGCTCCTCGGTCACCTCGTGCGTGTGAACGTAGAGCTTGACGTGCCGCGTGTCGTCGTTGTCGAGGTGGAAGCGCTGGTGGAAGGCGGGTGCTTCGAGCTCGGGCAGGTGTCCCGAGTGCGCGAGTGTCACGCGCGCGAGGAACGGGATCGTGCCGAGGTACTCGACCACGGGCCGGAGCCACGCATCGGCGAGCACCTGGTCGACGAGCTCGGGGTGGCGCGCGAGCAGATCGTCGCCGAACAGGTCGAGGGTGATGCGCCGCCCGCCCGAGCGCCCCGCTCGAATGCGTTCGAGCAGAGGCGCGCGCTCGGCGCGCACGCGGCGTGCGAGCTCGATGGCATCCTCGGCGCCGGGCAGCGTCCCCGCCTCGAAGCGCGCCCAGCCGTCCGCGTTCATGCGCACGCTTTCCGGTGTCCGCGCGAGCCATTCCTCCGCGGTCCTGCGACGGTGGAGGAGCGCGCGCGGCGCCGAACACCACTGCTTCCACTGCGCGAGCCGCCGTCCCGCGGCGGAGCGCCGCCAGCGGGCACGCCAGTCGGTCGACCCCGCGCTGTACTGCGCTCGCGAAGGTGCCGCGACGTCGTCGCGGGCGTGTGGGTCGGCTTCGAGGGTCACGCGCGGGGCTCCGGGTCCATTCTCACCGACGGAAGCGCGGCGGCAAGGCACCCTGCGCGTTGAGCCCGATGGGAGCGGCGCGCAGACTGGCGCGCGTGCGTCCCAAGACCGTGCTCTCCTTCGTCGCGCTGCTCCTCGCGACGCGCGTCGCGCTCCTCGCGGCGGGCGCGGACGTGCACGGCTACGGGGAGGAGTTCGCGAAGGGTGCCGCGGCGCGGTTGATCTTGTCCGACCTGCGCGCGCACGGCGCGGGCACGGGGATCGAGCTCTGGAACACGCCGTACGTCCTGCACGAAGGCGGTGGGACGATGGCCACGCTCGCGAGAGTCGCCGTCTTTGCGCTCGTCGGCCCGAGCGTGCTCGCGAACAAGCTCGTGGCGCTCGCGTCGACCACGCTGGTCCTCGTCGCGCTGCTCGCGGCGGCGCGCGAGCTCTTCGGCGTGCGCGCCGCGGCCTTCGCGGGGCTCGCGTTCGTGTTCGCGCCGGAGGCCTTCCTGCGCTTCTCGCTCCTGTCGCTCGGCACGCACTTCGAGGCGGCGTTCTTCGTGCTCGCGCTGCTCGCGCTCGGCGCGCGCATCGGGGAGGGGCGCGATCCACGCGCACGGGTGCACTTCGCGCTCGGCGTGTGCGCCGGGCTCGGCGCGTACGCGTCGCTCATCGTGCTGCCCGCGATCGTCGCCGCGCTCGGACGCGTCGTGTTCCAACGCGGTCGTGAGCTCCTCGGCCGCGCGGGCGCCTGCCTCGTGGCCGGAGCGCTCGTCGGCGCCGCGCCCTGGATCTGGATGGTGCGCAACGCCGGCCTCGACGCGGTGCGCATCCGCGGCGCGAACCCGACCGGCGGAGCGGCCGATCCCGTGCGCGCGCTCGGAATCCTGGCGGAGCGGGTGTTCGCTCCGGACGCGAGTCGGATCGTGCTCGTCGCGGCCTGCGCAGCGGTCGTGCTCACGGGCGCGTGGGCGTGCGCGCGGGGCGCGGCGCCCGCACGCTCGCACGCCCGCGAGTTCGTGTACGTCGGCGCGTTCCTCGCGCTGTTCCTCGCCGCCTACGCTTCGAGCGGGTTCGCGCTCCACCCCGACGCGGCCTGGTTCTTCTTCCTGCGCGCGACGCCGGCCTGGATCGGAGTCGTGCTCCTCGTCGCGGGGGCGGCGGCGGTGCTCGAAGAGAGCGGAGGGAGCCCACGCCTGCTCGCGCGCGCCGGGCTCGGCGTGATCGTCCTCGTCGGGATCGTCGATGCCGCGCGCCTCGCGCTCGACGGCCGACCGGGCGCGCCCGTCGCGAACCTGCGTCTGCTCGCGACGACGCAGGGCTACGACTGGTCGGAGTACCTGGACAAGCTCCTCCCGCGTCTCGAAGGCAGCGTGGAGGAGAAGCTCGCCCGCATCGCGCGCGTCGACGACGACCCGGCCCGACTCGACCCCGACCTGGCGCAATCCGCGTTCGAGCATGCCGACGCGTCGTTGCCTCGAGCACTCGAAACGCTGCACCGCGCGCTGGGCCCGCGCGCCGACCAGGCGATCACCGGCCTGCGCTTCTTCGTGCACCCGAACTTCGGTCACGACCCCGACGCAGCCTTTCGCGCGCTCGCCGCCGCCCCCGAACGCGACCGCCCCGCGCTGGCCGAGGCCATCGGCCGCGCCGGCCTCGGGCCTCGATTCCGCCCCGACCGGATCGAGAAACAGCTCGAGCGCGCGGTCGAGGAGCCCTGGCGCGAACGGTGGCTCCTCGGCGCGGGTTGGCGCCTCTACCGTGCGTTTCCGCTGCGGCCCGATCGCGCGCGGGAGTTCCTCGCTCGTCGGCCGGAAGAGCAGCGGGCCGCCCTCGAACGCGGCTGGAGCGACGCAGCGGAGCGCGCGCGCATCCGCTGAGCGTCACGGGCAGAGCGTGAAACGCAGCGCGTTCGAGAGGCTCGTGCCGAACCCGGCCGGGTCCTGCAGGTCGCGCGAGTACCACTGCGCGCTGACCGTGGCGCCCACCACGAGCGCCGGATCGAGACCCGAACGGACGCGCGCGTTGAAGTCGTACGCGAACGCGCCGCTGCAGTCGTTGGGCGGCGGGTTGCCGCCCGAGTTCTGCGCTCCGACGCGGCGGAACGGTTGCGCCACGAGCAGCGAGCCGCCCTGGAAGGGCGTGAAGCCCGAGGCGAAGCCGTAGATCAGGAAGCCCGACTTGTTGTTGAGCACCTGGCTCGCGGTGATCCAGAACGGCGCCGTGCCCGTCGGCGTCGGCGTGCCGGAGTAGCCGACGCTCGGGAGGCAACCCTGCGAGTTCGTCTTGCCGCGCCCGTACTCCACCGGCGCGTTCGCGGCGCGGTAGCGGCGCGCGAAGACGTCGGTCAGGTCGCCCTGCGCATCGTAGGCGACGCAGAGCGCGCTCCCGTCCGGCGCGAGCGCGAGATGGCTGCGCGTCGCGAACGCGACGTTCTCGTTCACCACGATCTCGCCCGAGAGCGCCGCCGCGTTCGCGTCGAAGCGGCGCAGCACGATGCGCGGCGTTCCTTGCGACCAGTCGGTCCACGTCACGGCGAAGCTCCCGTCTGCCGTGGCCGCGACGCGCGGCTCGACCTGGTCGCTCGCCGTCGTCGTGTTGACACGAAACGGGAGCCCGAGCGGCGCGGCCGCGCTCGTGTAGCGCCGGCACATCACCGCTTGGCCGCTGCCGTCGCCCGCCGCGTCCTGGTAGACGAGCACGAAGCGATCGAGGCCGTCGACGACCATGCGCGGCTCGCGCTGGTCGCCGTCGGCGTAGGGAAGGAGCGCGAACTCGGTCGCGTCGAGGGCATTGCCCGCCGCGTCGAAGCGCCGGCCCCACAAGTTCAGACCGTTGCCGACGCCGCCCGTGCCCGAGAAGTCGACGAACGCGGCGAGGATCGTCCCGTCGCTCGCCTGGGCGACGACCGGATCGACCTGCGCGTCGTTGTCCCAGAACGCGATGCGCACGTCGCCCGAGAGCGGAGCGCCGGCGTCGCTGAAGATGCGGAAGAACGCGTCGCCGTCCCAGTCGCCCGACCACGCGACGAGGAAGCCGCCGCCGAGACGCGGCGCGATCAAGGGCCGCCACTGCGACGCCGCGCCGGCGACATTGATCTGGAATTCGTTCGTCGCGAAGGTGCCGTTCGCGTTCAGGAGCCGCGCGAAGATCCCCATCTGTTCGCCGTCGTAGCCGTGGCGCTCGCTCCAGGCGACGAGCACGCGGCCGCCGGTGGACCACCCGATCGCGGGCTCGTCCTGGACGTCGAGGTTGAGGAGCGGGTTGATCCAGAGGTCGCTCGTCGTCGGCGCGAGCCCGGCGTCGGTGAAGCGCGCGAAGACGTCCTGGCCCGCGCTCCACGCGAACGCGTACTGCCCGGACGGACCGCGCGCGACGTCGCACCAGATCTGGTCGTAGCTCGACATCTGCGACACGCGCAGGTCGGCCGACATCGGCCCGAAGTTGGGGCATTGCGCCGCGAGCCGCGGAAGGAAGGAAGTTCCGAGGAGCAGCGCGAGCGGCAGGGAGGGGGACGGCCGGAATCGCATCCTGGAGACAGGCTACCACGGTCGTCGCGGACCCGGCCGGCGCGGGCTGGACGCCTCCATCCTGGAGCGGTAGGAGCAGGGCCATGCGCATCCTCTCGGGGGCGATCCTCGGGCTCGGTCTCGCGACCGCCTGTTCCGACTTGAACGTGAAGCTCCCCGCGCGGATCGAGCTCGCGCCGCTCGACGAAGCGGAGAGCACGCGCGCGCGAGAGACCGTCCAGCTCGGCTTCGCGTTCGTCGACCGCCAGCGCGACGCGGCGGATCCGGTGGAGGACGCGTTCTCCGGGTGGTCGCTCTGGTACGCGCACGACCTGTGGGGCGGGATCCTGCGGCCGTCGGCCGAGCTCGGCGCGGGTTACTCCGAGCACGCCGTCGAAGGTTTCCGCGAGGCGCAGCTCGAGGTCTTCCGCCTGTGCGCGGGTGGACGGCTGACGCTGCAACCCGAGCGCTCGCCGATCTCCGTCTACGGCCGCACGGGTTGGTTCTACCGCTTCAGTTGGGACCCCGACTTCGAGGCCGAGCCCTACGACCAAGACGGCGGCGGCTACTACCTCGGCGCGGGGCTCGACGTCGAGTTCGGCGGCGGTCTGCGCGGCGGGTTGTTCCTCGACTACTTCAAGGGCAGCAGCATCGATCCGCTCGAGGAGCGCTTCTACGGCGTGTCCATCGGCGTCGGCTTCTGAGCGCTGCGTCTCGACGGCGTGCTCCTCGGCGCGCGTTCACCGCTGGAAGATGGGCAGGATCCCGAGCGGGACCTCGAGGTAGAGGCAATTCATCGCCGTCGCGTACGCATCGCCGAACTGCGGGTCGTGCCACGCGCCGTCGTCCGACTGGGTCACGAGCACGCCGCGCGTCTCGTCCACCTCCCATGCGTCGAACACGCCGCGGTCGGCGTGCTGCCACAGGCACTGCGCCACGTAGAGGCGCTCGTAGAACCGGCAGTAGAGCCGGCGCGCGTCCTGCTTCCAGCTCGACGGTTCGAGCGGGTTCGGCGCGTTCGCCGCGGCGGGATCGCGTCGGGCCTCGAGCGCGCGGAAGAGCCACGCCCAACCCTCCTCGACCTCCTTCCCGCCGTAGGTGCCCGCGGCGTTCAAGGTCGAGACCGCGGCGGCCGTGAGCGCGATGCTCGACGCGGGATCGCCGAGCGCGTACCGGAACGAGCCGTCCGGCTTCTGCGAGCGCTTCACGTACTCGACGGCGCGCGCGATCGTGGCGGGATCGACGCGCACCCCCGCGTCGCGCGCGCCGCGCAGCGCCTGGGCGAGCGTGATCGTGATCGAGCCCTCGTGTTCCAGCGACTTCCGCGGCGCGTACCACCAACCGCCCTCGAGCCCCTGACTGCGCTCGACGCACTCGACGGCGAGCGGGAGCACGCGCGCGATGCGCGCGCCGCGCGCCGTGCGCGGCGACATCGTCCACGCCTCGGCGAGCGCGAGCGTCGCGAAGCCGTGGCCGTGCGTGCGCGAGAGTCCGTCGCCGCTGCGTTCGATGTACCCGGGGGCCGCGGCCTCGCGGTCGAGTTCGCAGAGTCCGAGCAGTCGATCGACCGCCGCCGCGACCCACGCGCCGTGGGGGCCCCGGTCGGGCACGCTCCCGCCGCCCATCCACGCGAGCGCCGCCAGCGCGTCGACGGCCAGCGGCGCGAATCCGCGTCCGTTGCGCTCGTCGAGGCCGATCGGA
>JACRIO010000317.1 GCA_016220035.1 Planctomycetota bacterium
ACGCGCAGGAGCTCGCCGCCGAGGTCGAGCTCGAGCTGCTCGCGCCATCCGGCGAGCTCGCGGTCGCGCGCCGTCGGCGCGGCCGTCGTCGGCGCGTCCGCGGACGGCGGAAGCTGCGCGCCGGGGGCGGCTCCGCCGAGTGGGGCGGCTCCGCCGAGGAGCGGCGCGAGGACGCCGAGGAGCTGCGCGCCCATCATCGAGCGAACTCCGTGCTCTCGACGACGCCCTCGCCCTCGCGCACGACGAGGCGGCGATCCGCGGGGCCCGCGGGGAGCTCTTCGACGCGCCCGGACGGCCAGGCGATGCGGATCGAGGCGTAGCCCGTGCTCGCGCCGAGCCCGAAGTCGAGCCACGGCGACGACGCCGACTGGTAGCCCTGCGCCGTCTGCGCCTCGCGCAGGAGCGCGTGCTCCGTTCCGCCTTCCTGCACGTCCACCGCGACGCGCGCGCCCGTGCCGTCGGCCGGAGTGCGCGGCGCGGCGGCCTTCCGCGCGCGCGGACCCAGGCAGCGCACGGAGAGGCGGTGGTTCCCGCGGCCGAGGCGGTTCATCCCGAGCGCGCACGGACCGTCGATGCGCGCGACGACGAGGTCCGGCCGTCCGTCGCCGTCGACGTCGCCGAGCGCCGCGCCGCGGCTGCCGAGCTCGGGCGCGAAGAGCGACTCGGGGAGCACCGCGGCGATCGGGCGCGCCGCGAGCTCCGGCCCCAGGCTCCAAGCGGTCACCGGCTGGCCGTAGCGCGTCCCCGTGTTCGGCGCGTCGGCCTCTGGGTAGACGTGCCCGTTCGTCTGCACGAGCTCGAGCCAGCCGTCGCCGTCGAGGTCGGTGAGGTGCACGCTCCACGAGAGCAGACGGCGCGTCACGCGCGCGAGCCCGCTCGTGTACGTCGCGCGCCCGAAGCCGCGCGCGCGGCCGAGGAAGAGCTCCGTGGGTTCGTCGGAGAAGTTCGCGACCGCGAAGTCGGGCAGGCCGTCGCGGTTCACGTCGCCCGATGCGGCGCCCATGCCCGCCTGCGCACGGCCGTCGGCCGAGTACGCGACGCCGGCCTCGTACGCGTGGTCGCGGAACACGCCGTGCCCGTCGTTGATCCAGAGCAGGTTCGGCGTGGAGTCGTTCGCCACGAAGAGGTCCGTGTCGCCGTCCTGGTCCGCGTCGAACGGCAGGACGGCGAGCGCGTAACCCGCGTGCTGGTCGACGAGGCGCGTCGCGCTCTCGTCCTGGAACGTCCCGTCGCCGCGGCCCACGAGCAGTCGGTCGGGTTGCGCGGGGAGGCCGGCGGGTCCGCAATAGACCGGCTGCTCCTTCCAACGGCACGGCACGGCGAGCGCGCCCTCGCCGAGCGCGCGCAGCGGCGGCGCGAGCGGATCGAGGTCGACGTACTGGCACACGTAGAGGTCGAGCGCGCCGTCGCGGTCCGCGTCGAACAGCGCGACGCTCGTCGCCCAGAACGGCGCATGTCCGCGCTCGCGCGTGGAACCCGGCTCGAGCCGCGCGCCGGGATCGGAGGGCAGCGGGAGCGCCTCTTTCCGCGGCACGAGCACGCCGCGCGCGTCCTGCAGGAGCACGGCGAGCCCGCCGAAACCCGCCGCGACGAGGTCCACGTCCCCGTCGCCGTCGACGTCGCCGGTCGCGAGCCCGGTCCACCAGCCGGAGAGACCGGGACCGGCCGCGCGCGCGAAGTGCCCGCGCCCGTCGTTCACGAACACGGCGAGGTCCGCGCCGGGACCCGCGACTGCGCGCTCCAGCGATTCGAGCCCCTGCGCGAACACGATGTCGAGGTCGCCGTCGGTTCCGAGGTCGACGAGCGCGACGCCCGCGCCGTTCGCCTCGAGGATCGTGCGCTTCTCAGGCCCGCCCGAGCGGTTCACGTAGTCGAGTCCGCGCGCGCGCGCTTCGTCGAACACGTCGGCGACGCCCGCCGCGGTCGACGCGGTCGCGGGCGATCGACCGCTTCCGCCGTCGCACGCGCCGACCCCGCACGCACCCACGAGGAGCAGCGCGGGGAGCGCGCGGCACGGAAGCGCGGCGGGTGCGGGACTTCGCATCGGGAGAGGTGTAGTGTCGCGCCACGCACGACGGAAGCACGAGGGGCCTTCCGTCGCGGCCGCGCGGTCCGGCAGGCCGGATTGACCGATCCGGCGGGCACGCGTAGGCTGCTCCGCCCTTTTCGGGTCCAGGACCCGCCGCGCCATGGTCTCCCGTTCCAAGAACCTGCTCGAAGCGTTCCGCGCCTCCGCGCCCGAGGGCCGCGCCGCCGAGAAGCTCAAGGTCGCGCCGCCCGCGCATGCCGGCGGGCCCTTCGCGGGGGGGAAGGAAGGGGCCCGGGTCAAGCTGGGGTTCGGGGAGGCCCCGCGGCGGCCGTTCCTCGCGCGCATGCTCGGCGACCGCGTGATCCAGCTCGTGCTCCTCGGCGGAGCGGTCGTGCTCGTCGCGGCGTGGTACCTGCGCGGCGATGGGAGCGGGAGGGCGGCTCCGGGGGTTCTGGCGGGGGACCCGACCGCCCCGGGCAGCTTCACGCGCACCCCGGAATCGGCCCCCGCGCCCCTGGCCGGCGCCGCGCCGACCCCCGAGGACGCCGCGCGCTCGAACCAGGTCGCGGCCCAGCTCGGCACGACGGACGACCGCGCCTTCCACGATCCGCAGAACGGCTACACCGTGCGCGTCGCCCAGTACAAGAACGACGAGAACGGGCTGAAGCTCGCCCGCGCCACGGTGGCCTGGTTGCGCAAGGAAGGCTATCCTGCGGTGCAGCCGATCCGCACCGGCGACGGGCTAGCCCTGCTCGTGTGCGTGGGCGCCAAGCCCAAGACCAAGGACCTCGAAACCTTGGTCGAGTTCGTGCACGGACTGCGCGGGCCGCCCCCGCAGCCGAAGAAACCGCCCTTCCAGGATGCGTACGTCGTGCGCATCGACGACGTCCTGAAACGGCGCTGAGACCTCACCACCCACCGTCCGAGAGACCGAAGAGAAGAGCCATGTCGATCCACTCCAGCCTGCGCAGCACGAGCACCCTGTCCGGGGAGCGCAGCGTGTTCACGCGCATCGAGCGCCTCGCCGTCCTCAAGAAGGACGGACGCTTCAAGGAAGAGACGGGCTCCGTCTACGGGCTTCCGAAGGTCCGCACGCGCTTCAAGGTCGCCGGCGCGAAGAAGGCCGCGAAGGCCGAGAAGGCCCCGGCCGCCGGTGCCGGTGGCGCCGCCGCCCCCGCCGCTGGCGCGAAGGCCGCCGCCCCCGCCGCGGCCGCGAAGCCCGCCGCGAAGAAGTGACCGCTCGCCGCGCGTCCGCGCGGCGAACGAGGTCGCATGAGCACCTCCACGCCCGAGTCGAGCCCCCGTGCTCCGGTGTTGGAGGTGTTCGCGTCGATCCAGGGCGAGGGCGCCTTCGTCGGCGAGCCGCAAGTGTTCCTGCGCCTGCGCGGCTGTCCCCTGCGCTGCCGGTGGTGCGACACGCCCGGTTCGTGGACGCTGCCCGCGGCGGCGACGGCGCGCATCGCCCTTCGCGAACGCGCGCGCCGCGAGGACGCCTGGGCGACGCCGTTCCAGGCCGCGTGCTGGATCGCGGAGGCCGAGCCCGGCGGCGCGCGCACCGTGAGCCTCACCGGCGGCGAGCCGCTCCTCTGGCCCGCGTTCCTCGTCGCGCTGAAGCCGATGCTCGGCGCGCGGCGGCTGCACCTCGAGACGGCTGGCGCGCACCCAGAGGCCCTCGCGCGCGTCCTGCTCGCGTGCGACCACGTGAGCCTCGACCTGAAGCCCGACTTCGACCTCGATGCGCCGGTGGAGCTCGACCACGCGCTCGTCACGCGCGAACGTGTCCCGGTCGACGCCGCGGAGTGGGCGCGCGTGCGCGCGCAGTGTCTGCGCCTCGTCGCGGGGCGCGATGCGTGCGGGAAGCTCGTCGTGTCGGGCGGGCGCGATCCCGAGCGCTACGCGGCGATCCTCGACGAGGTCGAGCTCCACGCGCCCGATCTGCTCGTGATCGTGCAGCCGGCGACGGCGATGGGCGGTGTCGAAGCACCCGCGATCGAACTCGTCGACGCCGTCGCGGAGATGGCGCGCGACCGCGAGCTCCGCGTGCGCGTGCTGCCGCAGCTGCACCGCGTGCTCGGCGTGCCCTGATCCTCCGGCCTCACTGCCCGGGCATGCCGCGCACTTCGAGGCCGCGCAGGACGAACGCGCCCTGGTCGACCGCGAAGCGCAGCGCGAGGCCGTCGAGGCGCTCCGTGCGGGGGATGCGGACGTAGACCGTGCTCGCGCCCGCGCCGAAGCGGTTCGTCGCGAACTGCTTGCGCCGCGGGGCGTGCTCGCCTTTCCACATCGGCAGCACCACGATCTCGCCCGGCTCCGCGGTCTCCAGGTCGAGGCGCACGAGGAGATCGCCGTTCCCCGCGAGCGAGAAGCGCGGCACCTCGATCCAGCCCGAGGCGTCGGAAAGCGTGACGCGCGCGAGTCCGTCCGCGGCCATCGGCTCGACGCGGGCCGCGCCGTGCGCCGCGAGCCCAGCGGCGTTGTTCGGCGTGAGCGTGTAGAGCACGGTGCGCGAACGGTCGAACACCATGCGCGAGAGGTCCCCGCGGCCGATCATGTGGTCCTGGGGGATGAGGTTGGCGAGGTAGCGCTCGACGAAGACCTCGAGCACGACGTCGGGCTTCTCGCGCTCGATCACCGTGTCGGAGACGTCGCTGGTCCAGTAGCAGGCGAGGCGCGAGAAGTGCGGCGCGAGCTGGAACATGATCGATTGGCCGAACGAGTCGTGGAACATGACCGCGCGCGGAAGCGACGGGTCCGGTCCCTCGGCGATCCACAGGCGCACCCCGTTCTCCTCGTGCTCGGTGAAGCTCACCGAGCGCGCGACGAACAGGTGGTTCTGCTGCGGGACGAGGTCGTCGACGTACATCGCCCGCGCCCACGTGTCGCCGTGGTCCGCGCCGATCATGCGGCGGAATTGCTCGCGCTCGAGCGGCGCGAGGCTCGGGTACCGATGCGCGAGCGCCGCGAGGATCGAACGGTACGCCGTGTAGACGCCCCGTCCGTTCCAGTGCGTGCCGAGCTCGAAGTAGACGTGGTCGCCGGGGGCGTCGTGCGCCTTTTCCGCGACGAGCGCGGGCCGGAGGTCGAGGAGGTTCGTCTTCGCGGCGTGCGCCTTCAGCCAGTCGGCGAGCTGCTCGAGCCGCGTCGGGCCGGCTTTGGTCCACTGCGGCGGCGCGAACTCGGGGTAGATCGTCTCCTTGTTCGGCCCGATCACGATCAGGTGCTCGGCCCCGAGCGTCGAGCAGACCTCGGTGTGGTTCTCGAGCATCACCTGCCACGCGGCGAGCTCGCCCTGCGAGAGCGGCAGGCGGCCGCGGAAGATGCGGGCCGAAGCATTGCCCGTGTAGAACATCCAATCGTCCTTGCCCATCACGATCGAGTCGGTGGGGGACACGCCGAAGAGGAACAGGCGCTCGATGCTGCCCCAGCGCAGGAGCTTGTCGCGCAGACCGAACGAATCGAGGTACCAGTCCTCGTACTCACCGGCGAAGTGCTTGATCGTGCGCGGGTCGGCGAAGAACACGGGGCGCCGCGCGGGCTCGCGCAGTTCGGTCTTCTGCGGGCCGCGCGCCTCGGGCGAGCGCAGGTATTCGTCGACGGTCGGCGCCACGAGGGCTCCGAGGAACAAGACGGTCAGTCCTACGTCCATGCGGGCGCGCAAGCGGGCGAACGATGGGTTCGATCCGTCGCTCATCACGCGCCTAGAACCGGAAGTAGATGAAGGGGTTGTAGGAGCGGCCGGCGAGCTCGAGGGCGCTCAGGTAGAAGAGCGCGCAGACGCCGAGGAGCCCGGCCAGCTCGAATCCGAGCACCGCGCGCGCGCGGCCCGCGGTCTCGAGGCGCGCGCGCCACGCGAGCACCGCGCGCACCCAAGGGATCGCGCCGACGATCCCCGCCGCGACGGCCGTCGCGAGCAGCGCATCGGAGTACATCCCGAACGGCTGCAGGTGCGCGTCGCCCGTCGTGATCGCGAACAGCGCCTTCAGGTAGGCGCGCGCGTGCCCGAGCGTGTCGGCACGGAAGAAGACCCAGCCGATCACGACGGCGAGCAGCGTGTAGGCGTGGCGGAGGGCGCGCGGCGAGCGTTCGAGCGCCTTGCCGAGGAACGCGCGCTCGAGGACGAGGAACGCGCCGTGCCAGAGGCCCCAGAAAAGGAAGCTGAAGCTCGCGCCGTGCCAGAGTCCGCAGAACACGAACACGGTGAGCAGGTTCACGTACGTCCGCAGCGGCGCGACACGGCTGCCCCCGAGCGGGATGTAGAGGTAGTCGCGGAACCACGTCGACAGCGAGATGTGCCAGCGCCGCCAGAACTCGGTGATCGAGCGCGCGATGTACGGGAAGTCGAAGTTCTCGAGGAACGTGAACCCGAACATCTTCCCAAGGCCGATGGCCATGTCCGAGTACCCCGAGAAGTCGAAGTAGATCTGCAGCGAGTAGCAGACGATCCCGAGCCACGCGAGCGGCGTCGTGAGCTCCTCGGCGGGGATCGCGAAGATCGGGTCGCAGCTCTTCGCGCAGAGGTTCGCGACGAGCATCTTCTTCGCGAGCCCGACCACGAAGCGGCGGATCCCGTACGCGAAGCCCGCGCGCGTGACGACGCGCTGGACGATCTGCCCCGCGACGTCCTTGTAGCGGACGATCGGGCCCGCGATCAGCTGCGGGAACAGCGTGACGTACAGCGCGAAGTCGGAGAGCTTCTTCTGCACCGGTGCGTCGTTCCGGTGCACGTCGAGGACGTAGGAGAACGCCTGGAACGTGAAGAAGGAGATGCCGATCGGCAGGCGGATGCCGCCCTTGTCCGTGAGGAACACCGCCCGCAACATCGAGTCAACGGGGAGGAAGCTCCCGAGCGTCGGCAGCGGGACCTCGCGCGCGCCGACGCCGACGAGCAGGAGGCCGAAGCTGTCCCAGATCCAGTCGGCGTACTTGAACAGCACGAGCAGGCCGATGTTGACGATCGTGGCCCACACGACCACGTGCGTCGCGCTCCCTCGCTGCCGCGCGCGGTCTAGCCACAGGCCGAACAGCCAGTTCAGCACGATCGACAGCAGCATCAACGCGAGGAGCACGTTCTCGCCCCACGCGTAGAAGAAGAGGCTCGCCGCGAGCAGCCACGCGTTGCGCAGCGACGGCCGCACGACGAAGTAGACGCCGAGCACGATCGGCAGGAACAGGAAGACGAACAGCGGAGAGCTGAACAGCATGCGTCAGGCGCGCGCCAGGGAGTCGCGCGGTCGTCGATCGGCTCGGGGGGGGCGCATGCTGGAGGCGGATCGCCGCTCGCCGCGCGGGGGCGTGCTCATCCCGGCATTCTTTCCCGCGCTCGCGGCGCGTGCCAGTCCCAGGTCGCCGGAGACGTTCACGCCGCGGGCCGTTCGGCTTCCGCGCGCGTGCGCGGCAGGAACGGCAGGACGAGGAGCCCGGGCAGCGCGGCGAGGCAGACGATCGCGAAGAAGCCCTCGAAACCGACCGCCTCCGCGAGGTCTCCGCTCCAGTACCCCGCGAGCATCGCGGCGACGCCCATGAGCCCGGTCGAGATGGCGTAGTGCGTGGTCGGCCAGTTCGAACGGCGCGAGATGCGCAGGAGGAACACCATGTATGCAGCGAACCCGAACCCGTAGGCGAGTTGCTCGAGCGCGACGATCGCGAACACGAACGGTTTCGACGGATGGGCGTGAGCGGCCCACCAGAAGAGCAGGTTCGGCGCGTGCATCGTGATCGCCATCGGCCACAGGCAGCGCTCGAAGCCGAAACGCGCGAGCGCGAAGCCGCCCGCGAGCCCGCCGAGGACGAGCGCGAGGACGCCGAACGTCCCGTACGCGAGACCCTGCTCCTGCGTCGTGAGCCCGAGCCCGCCCTCAAGGACGGGCTTCAAGAGGAACGGCGAGAGCATGGGCGCGAGCATCGACTCGCCGGCGCGGTACAGGAAGACGAAGAGGAGCACGGCCGCGATGCGCGGCTGCAGTCCGTAGTCGCGGAACGAGGCGAGGAAGCCGCGCTCGACGCCGCGCTCTCGGGCGCGCGGCGCGTCCGCGGCGGGCCGGGGCAGGAGGAGCGTGCAAACGACGAGGCCGAGCGCATAGACGCACGCGCCGAGCAGAAACGCGTCGCGCCACGCCGCGGGCACGGCGCCGCGCCGTTCCTCGAGGACGCCGGCCCACCACACGACGGCGCCCGTGACGAAGATGCGCCCCACGCGGAAGCACGCATTGCGCACGCCGACGAAGGCGGCCTGCTCCTGCTCGGAGAGGGCCAGCATGTAGAACCCGTCCGCCGCGACGTCGTGCGTCGCCGCCGCGAGCGCGATCAGGAACGCGGCGGCGAGCGTAGCGGGGAACCAGTGCGCGCTCGTCGGCGCCCAGGCGAGGAGGAGCGCGCCGAGGAGCACGCCCGCCTGCCCTGCGATCGTCCACGCGCGCCGCGTGGAGTGGAGCTCGACGAGCGGGCTCCACAGCGCCTTCAATTGGAAGGGGAGCGTCACGAGCGTCGACACGTGCCCGATCGATTCGAGCGCCGCGCCCATCTTCGTCAGGAAGGTGGTCGTCGCCGTCTGGACCAGGAAGTACTGCGCACCCTGCTGGAAGTAGAGCGGTGGGACGAAGCGCCACCCGCTCCGGCGGGGCTCCCCACGCGTGCCGACGGGGGCTTCCCGCGTGCGGGGCTCCGCCGCCCGTTCGGGGGTACTCGGGGGTTCGATCCGCATCGGGCCGCAGCCTAGCGGGCGCGCGCTCGGTTGTCCGTCCGCGTCCGCTCACGTACCCTGTTCCACCTTTTCATGCCGACCATGGACTCCGCTCTCCAGAAACGCCTGCCGCGCGTCGCCATCGTCGGGCGCCCCAACGTGGGCAAGTCGACGCTCGCGAACCGCATGTGCGGGAGCCGCGTGTCCATCGTCGAACCCACCGCCGGCGTCACGCGCGATCGCGTCGCGATCCCCGCCCGCCTCGCGTGCGAGGGCGGCGTGCGCTGGGTCGAGGTGGTCGACACCGGCGGCATCGGCATCGTCGACCGCGACGACCTCGGGCCGCAGGTCGAGGAGCAGATCCGCCTCGCGCTCCTCTCCGCCGACGTCGTGCTGTGGCTCGTCGACGTGCGCGACGGGATCACGCCGCTCGACCAGGAGGTCGCGAAGCGCCTGCGCGGGATGCAGCTCCCGGTCCTGATGGTCGTGAACAAAGTGGAAGGCCTGAAGCTCGAGTGGGACATCGACGCGTTCCGCGCGCTCGGCGGCTTCGACGGACCGTACCCCATCAGCGCGCAGAACGGCGGCGGCTTGGAGGAGCTCTACGAGCGCGTCCTCACGCTGCTCCCGCCGCCGACGGGGGAACTCGACGAATCGGGTTACGAAGGCCCGCCCGCGACGCCCGTGATGAAGCTCGCCGTGATCGGCCAGCGCAACGCCGGCAAGTCGACCCTGATCAACGCGCTCGCCCGCGAGGAGCGCATGATCGTCTCCGAAGTGCCCGGCACGACGCGCGACGCGGTCGACGTGATCTTCGAGCGCGACGGCCAGACCTTCGTCGCCATCGACACGGCCGGCGTGCGCAAGAAGAAGAGCCAGCAGGACGCGATCGACTTCTATTCCGACGCGCGCTCGCACAAGTCGATCCGGCGCGCGGACGTCGTCGTGCTCCTGTTCGACGTCTCGAAGAAGCTCTCCGGCGTCGACAAGGACCTCGCGCGCTACGTGATCGACCACCACAAGGCGGTCGTGCTCGGCGCGAACAAATGGGACCTCGCCGAGGGGTTCAACCCCGAGGATTTCCGCGAGTACATCGAGGCGACGCTGCCGCAGCTCGCCTACGCGCCGATCGCCTTCCTCTCCGCGAAGGAGAAGCACGGCGTCGACGACCTCCTGGCGCTCGCGCTCGATCTGTTCGAGCAGTCGCAGGTGCGCGTCACGACCGGCGAGCTGAACCGCGTGCTCGAGCGCGCGCTCGAGGCCCGGCCTCCGACCGCCGGCGGGCACTCCGCGCGCATCTTCTACGCGACCCAGACCGGCATCGCGCCGCCCACGGTCGTGATCTTCGTCAACGACAAGAAGCACTTCGGCAAGGACTTCCTGCGCTACCTCGGCAACCAGCTGCGCGAGGCGCTCCCGTTCAAGGAAGTGCCCGTGCGCCTCGTGCTGCGCGACCGCATGGACCCCGAACGCGAAGTCGAGGAGAACGCATGAACGCCCGCACGCTGCTCCCGCTCACGATCGCCCTCTGCGCGGCCTTCCTCGGCGGCTGCAAGGCGCCCGCGCCGCCGGCGCAGTGGGTGTCGGCCCAGGTGGACGCGGGCAACGAGCGGCTGCTCTTCGAGGTGACCGAACTCGCGCTGCGCAAGAAGACCTTCCCCGTCGGCGCGGGGCTCGATCCCGCGAAGCTCTCAGCGACGTCCGGCTGGCGCATCTCGCTCGCGCCGTTCAAGGGCAAGGGCGTGCGCGAGCAGGCGATCGTGCAGTACACGCGCGAGAAGGAGCCGGGCCGGTACAAGGCCGAGGTGCGCGTGAAACGCGAGCGCAACGAGGACCTCGTGCGGCCGATGGACCTCACCTACGCGCAGTGGGAGCCCGACCCGGACGACGCCGAGATGGCGCGCGTGATCCTGCACTTCATCGAAGCCCTCTTGTCGACGGGCGGCGAGGTGCTGCGGAAGGCGCCGAACGCGCAGTGAAGGCCGAGGTCGCCGCGCCGTGAGCTCCACGACCCCGACCGCGCTCGATCCCCGCTCCCTGCCCGAGCGCGTGCTCGTCGTCGTCGCGCGTGGCGAGGACCTGGCGCGCGGATCGGGAGCGCTCGTCGAGGCGCTCGCGGACCGCGGCGCGGACGTGCGCGTGCTCGTGCTCACGGGCGAAGCGGTCCCGGGTGACCGCGCCAGCGCATGCGCACGCCTCCCGCGGGGCGACGTGGGCGCGCGTTTCGATCTCGTGCAGCTCGTGCGCGCCGAGATCGCACGCGGCGATGCGCGGCTCGTGCTCGCGCCCACGCCGCTCGAACCCGATCCCGACCGACGCGCCGCCGGCCGCGCGGCGTGCGCGGCGGCGGACGACGGCGCGGGACGGCGCCTGCTCCTCTACTCGATCGAGGCGCCGATGGGCGGCGCGCGCTTCGGCGCGGAGTCCTACGCCGACCTCGACGCCTCCGCCGCGGTCGCGTGGTCGAAAGCGGAGCTCGAGCGCGAGCTCGGGCCTGTGCCGCGGACGACCGCCGTCGTGTCGACGTGGAACAAGAAGGACGACGTCGCCGCGAACCTAGACGCGCTGCGCGCGCAGACGCTGCCCTTCGCGGAGATCGTCGTGGTCGACAACGCGAGCCGGGACGGCACGGCGGAGTTCCTGCGCGCGCGCTTCCCCGAGGTGCGCGTGATCGCCATGCCGCACGATCGCTTCGGCGCGTGCGCGACGTTCAACCTCGGGTTCAAGGCGAGCCGGACCGAGCTCACCGCGATCCTCGACGACGACATCGTCATGCCGCCGGACTGGCTCGCGAAGGCGACCGCGCGCATGCAGCGGGAACCCAAGACGACCGCGATCGTCTCGACGCAGGTCACCGAACCCGGGATGCCGGAGGGGTATCGCGCGTCGCCCCGGCACAACACCGAGCGCTACATGTCGACTTTCCGCGGCTGCGCGTCGCTCGCTCGCGCGCACGCGCTCGCCGAGGCGGAGTACTACGACGAGCGCCTCTTCATCTACGGCAACGAGCGCGACCTCACCTGCCGCCTGCTCAACCGGGGCTACCGCGTGCTCCAGTACCCCGGCTGCGGCGTGTTCCACAAGACGCCGTTCGGCATCAAGATGGGCAAGCGCAGCCTGTACTACCACGCGCGCAACGCCTGGATCTCGATGCTCAAGTACGCGCCGCTCGCCGACCTCGCGCGCATGCCGTGGCTCGTCTTCGCGCGCGTCCTCCTGCGCGGATCCGCGAAGGAGGCCGCGGGCGAGGTGACGGACGCGACCGGCACGATCGGCATCGGGAAGAGCCTGCGCGAGACGCCGGGCGCGTGGTGGACCGTGACGAAGGCGGCCTTCTCCGTGCTCGCGAACGTTCCGTACTGCCTCCGACGTCGAGCCCCGTGCCGCGCGCCCGACTTCGAGCTCCCGCTGAAGTGAGCTGCGCGTGAACGAGCCTGTCAGCGTCGTCGTCGTCAATTTCAACGGCGCGGAGCATCTGCCGCACTCGCTCGGCGCCCTGCGCGCGCTCCGCGGCCCCGTGGGGGAGATCCTCGTCGTCGACAACGCCTCCACCGACGGCAGCGCGGAGCTCGTGCCCGCGCTCCTCCCGAACGCGCGCATCCTGCGCCTCGCGACGAACGCCGGGCCGTGCGCGGCGCGCAACGCGGGCTTGCGCGCGGCGAAGCACCGGCTCGTGCTCGCGCTCGACAACGACGCGGTCGTGCCGCCCGACCTGCTCCAGCAGCTCCTTCCCGCGCTCCTGACGGGCGTGGCGCTCGTGCAGCCGCGCAGCGTCTTCTTCGACGAGCCGGCGCGCGTGCACTACGACGGCGGCGGCTTCCACTACGCGGGCCTGATCGCACTGCGCAATTTCTACGTCCCGCTCGCCGAGGCGGAGGGACGCGGCGTGGTCGACATCGATTGCGCGATCGCCGTGGCGCTCCTCTGCGATCGCGACGCGCTGCTCGCGGCGGGCGGCTGGGACGAGCGCTACTTCATCTTGTTCGAGGACCTCGATCTCTCCTACCGCCTGCGCGCGCGCGGCCTCCGCATACGGTCCGTCGAGGATGCGCTCGTGCTCCACCGCGGCGGTACGCGCGGCATCAGCTTCCGCGAGGGGCCCGACTACCCGCGTTCGCGCGTCTTCCTGCACGCGCGCAACCGCTGGATGTTCCTCGCGCGCAACCTGACCGCGCGCACGCTCCTCGTCGCGCTGCCCGGGCTCGCGCTGTACGAGGTGGTCGCGCTCGCGTTCGCGGTCGCGAACGGCGCGGCGGGGGAGTGGTGGCGCGGAAAACGCGCGGCACGCGCGCTCTGGAGCACGTTGCGGGACGAGCTCGCGGCGGAACGCAGCGTGCGCACCACCGGCGATCGCGCGCTCCTCGCGGGCGGGCCGCTCGTGCTCACCCCCGCGATCGCGCGCTCACCCCTGAAGCGCGCTGCGAGCGGGATGCTAGATGTCCTCCTGCGCGCGTGGTGGTTCGTCGGGCGCGCGTTGGCTTCCAGCTAGGCGTCGTCGGCCCACGCCTTCAGCGTCGCGAGGTCCTCGGGCGTGAGGCGCGCCCGCGCGTGCATCCACTGGTAGGGCGCGAGCGGCATGCGGCCCTCTTCGACCTCCTCGATCGCGCTGCTGGCCTTCGACGAGCGCTTCGTCGCGCCGTACTCGCCCCAGATCGAGAAATTGAGCTCCGAGCGGCCGTGCTCGACGTCGCGCGCGACGAGCCAGGACATCGGCGCGACGTACGCGTACCAGGGCCACTCCGTCTCGTTCGAGTGGCAGTCGTAGCACGCGCGTCGGAGGATGGCCGCGACCGCGGGCGGCGCGTCGAGCCCTTTCGCGAGCGGCGGGTTCTCGCGCGCGACCGGATAGAACTGGATCAACCCGAACAGGAAGAGGAGCGCGAAGAGCAGTCGCTTCAGGTTGCGTCGCATGGTTCACCCGGGAGGCGCAGAGGGATACCCGCCGCCGCACGCGCGACGCAAGCACGCGGGAGCTTCTTCTTGCCGGGCCCGCACCGCGCGCTAGGCTCCGGCCCCGCGTGCGGATCCTCCTCGTCAGCCACAACTTCCCGCCCGACGCGACGGCTGGGACCGAGACGTACACCGCGGAACTCGGCGAGCGGCTGCTCGCGCGCGGGCACGCCGTCGAGGTGTTCACGACGCACAAGGACGTCGGCCGGCGGGAGCACGAGGTGGTCGAACGCTCCTGGCGCGGCCTCCCGGTCCACGACCTCGTCAACAACCTCTATTACCGCGACTTCCGCTCGACCTGGGACCATCCCGCGCTCGAGCCCGCGTTCCAGAGCGTGCTCGACCGTTTCCAGCCGGAGCTCGTGCACTTCCAACACCTGCTCTACCTCTCCGCGGGCTGCGTCGAGCGGGCGCACGCGCGCGCGCCGGTCGTGTTGACGCTGCACGACTACTGGCTCCACTGTCCGCGCTTCGGGCAGCGCGTCCACGCGGACGGCGCCGTGTGCGCGACGATCGACTTCGCGCGGTGCGGGACGTGCCTGTCGACGTTCGCGTTCGCGCAGACGCAACTCGCCCGCCGGGTGGGACGCGTGATCGCGGGCGTGCGCAAGACGACGGGCGTCAACCTCGCGCCGATCGCGCGCGGCGCGCGTGGCCTCGCCACGGGGGCGCGCGGCGCCGCGGACGCGCGTCCGGTCGACGCCGCGGCGGAGGCGCGTGCGGCGGTCTTCGCGGAGGCAGCACGCGTTCGCGCGGAGGAGCTCCGCGCGCGCTCCCTCGCGAGCGTCGACCTGTTCCTCGCCACGAGCCGCTTCCTGCGGGAGCGCATGCTCGCCGACTCGAAGTTGCCGCCGGAGCGCATCGAGCACCTTCCGCTCGGCGTCGCCCTCGGCGCGTTCGGCGCCCGCGCGCGCGCGCCGGGTCGTGCGAAGGCGGCGGAGCGCCTGCGCGTCGCCTTCGTCGGGACGCGCACGCCGATGAAGGGACCGCACCTCCTGCTCGAGGCCTGGGCGAAGCTCCCGCCGGAGCTCCGCGCGCACGCCGAGCTCGTGGTCGCGGGTCCGGCCCGGCACGAACCCGCGTACCAGAAGCGTCTCGCGGAGCTCGCGCGCGCCGCGGGTGCGCGCCTCGTCGGACGGCTCGACCGTCCCGCGGTGGCGAAGCTCCTCGGCGAGACCGACCTGCTCGTCGTGCCGAGCCGCTGGTACGAGAACTCGCCGCTCGGGATCCCCGAGGCGCTCGCCGCGCGCACGCCGCTGCTCGTCAGCGACCAGGGCGGGATGGCGGAGCTCGTCCAGGACGGAGTCACGGGCTTCCATTTCCGCCAGGGCGACGGCGCGGACCTCGCGGCGAAGCTCGTCCACCTCCTCGGGAAGCCGGACGAGCTCGCGCGCCTCTACGCGCGCGCGCCGGCGCTCACGAGCGTGCGCGAGCACGTCGACGCGATCCTGGAACGCTACCGCGGGCTCGTCGCGCGCCGCGCGAACCGATCGTGAAGCTCGTCCTCGCCGCGGCGGGTTTCCCGCCCGAATCGGACGGCGCGGAGGAGCGCCGGGTCCAGGCGCTCGCGCGCGGGCTCGCCGGGCGCGGGCACACCGTGCTCGTCGTCGCGGGCGCGGACGCGACGCCCGCCGAGACGCGCAAGGTCGACGTCGTCGACGGCGCCGTGCGCGTCGCGCGCATCGAACGCGCCGATCGGTTCCCCGGCCACTGGCAGAAGAGCTCGTCGCCGAGCGCCCTGCGCCTCTTTCGCGCCGTGCTCGCGGAGGAACGTCCGGAGGTCGTCCACGTGCTCCACTGGCGTCGGCTCACGCGCGAGCTCGTGCACGCGGCGGCGCGCGCGCGCGTACCGAGCGTCGTGACGCTCGTCGATGCGTGGACGCACTGTCCGATCACGCCTTCGGCCTCGGGCGCGCTCGGCGCGCTCGGCGCGGGTCGCGTGCGGACCGACACGCGCGCGCCGTGCGACGCCGGGGTCGGCGTGCACCCGTGCGTCGCATGCGCCGGCCGCGCCGCGCCGCGCACGCCGTGGGTGCCGCGCGAGGCGCAGTACATGGCGCTCGCCGAGCGTCAGGCGGCCCTGGAGCGCGAGCTCGTGCTCGCGCGCGGCGTGCTCGCGCCGAGCCGGGAGCTCGCGGATGCGGCCGCGCGCTTCCTCGGACCGATCGGCGCGCGGCTTTCGATCGAGGTCGTCGCGCCCGGCACGGACGCCGCGGCGTCGGACGCGAGCATCGACGCCCACCTCGCCGCGTACGAGCGCGCGCGCGCGATCGGGGCGCCCGCCGTGGAGGCTCCGAAAGACGAGTGGTACGCCGAGCGCATGGACGCGTTCCGCCTCGAGCAGTGGGACCGTTCGCTCGCGAGCACGCCGCGCTCCGAACTGGGCCTCGAAGCGGGCTGACTTGCCGCTTGCGTCGGGGAGGCGGACAATCCCGCGCCCGCGGCGAGGCCGCGGCGCTCGGTGAAGATCCTCCAAGTCCTGCACGCCGCCCTCCCCGAGCACGTCGGCGGGACCGAAGTGCACGCGCATCAGCTCGCGCACGCGCTCCAGAAGCGGAAGCACGACGTCGCGTGCCTCTTCACGACGCTCGACCACGCCCGCGCGGCGGGGGCCATCGTCGACGGCGGCTTCGACGGCGTGCGCACGATCGAGCGCGTGCGCCACGCCGACATCGCCGACGTGCACGAGCGCTGGATCGATCCGCGCGCGGACCAGGACTTCGCGAGCGTGCTCGAGCGCGAACGTCCCGACGTCGTGCACTTCCAGCACCTCGCGGGCTGGGGCCCACGCTGCATCGCGAGCGCGCGCGAGCACGGGTGCGCCGTGGTCGTGACGCTGCACGACTACCACGCGCTCTGCGACCGCGGGACACTGCTCCGCGCGGACGGCGAGCTCTGTCCCCGCGCGGGCGCGGAATGCACCGACTGTCTCGCGCGCCATCCGCTCGATCCGCCGGCGGAAGGCGCGGAGCGCACGCTCCGGCTCGCCGCCGCGCAGAAGGAGCGCCGCGCGCACTTCCAGCGCGCGCTCGCGCAGGCGCACGCGGTGATCGCGCCCTCGCGCTTCCTCGCGCGCACCTTCACGCAGGCGGGCTTCCTCTCCGGCGTGCTGGTGGAGATCCTCTCGCCGGGCACGGTGGGTCCGCTGCACAAGCCGCGCGCGCGCAAGGGCGGGAGGCTGCGCCTCGGCTTCGTGGGCAAGCTCGATCCCGCGAAGGGCTGCCACGTGCTGATCGACGCGTTGCGCCTCCTCGCGCGCGCGCCGGTCGAGCTCGCGGTCCACGGCGGAGGCGACGCGGGCTCGGACTACGCGAAGGAGCTCGAGCGGCGCGCCGCGGGCCTCCCCGTCGTGTTCCACGGCCGCTTCGATCCGCGCGCGGTCGATCCGATCTACGCGGGCATCGATGTGATGGTCGCGCCGAGCCTCGCGTTCGAGAACCACCCGCTTTCGGTGCAGGACGCATTCCGGAACGGGGTCCCGGTCGTCGCGAGCGAGCTCGGCGGCGTGTCGGAGCTCGTCCAGGACGGGATCAACGGCCTCTTGTTCCCGCGCGGCGACGCGCGCGCGCTGGCGCGGTGCGTCGAGGCGCTGCTCGCCGATCCCTCGCTCTACAACCGGCTGACGCGCGATCGACCGCCCTTGGTCTCGGTCGATTCCGTCGCGGAGCGCCTCGAGCGCCTTTACGCGCGCTTCCGCGCCGCGCCGCAGTCCAGGGAGCATCCGCCCGCGTCCCCGCTCGACCGCGAGGTCCAAGCGTGAGGCCGGGAGTCCGCGCCGCGCTCCTCGCGGCGGTGCTCGGGGCGGGAGCGTGCGGCGCGCCGCGCGGGGCAACCTCGGCGAGCGGGGTCGTGAAGCTCGAGGACCTCCCGCCGCGCCACCGCGCGGTGTGGGAGGACTGGCAGCGGGGCGGCGGACGGTGGGAGCTCGAACGCGAGCACGTGCGCGACGACCCCGAGCTCGCCGCGTTCCTCGTCGACAACCTCGTGCGCACGCTCGTGCGCTCGTACGACCGCTCGATGCTCGCGACCGCGGGCCAGAAGTCCGGCCCGTTCGAGCGCGCGGCGAGCGAGCTCGTCGAGTTCGCGCCGGTCTCGACGCCGCTGCTCGTCGAACTCGTCGGCGTGCGCGACGGCGTCGTCGCGTTCCTCGCGGCCGACGTGCTCGCGCGCATCGGCGCGCGCGCGGCGGAGCCCGTGGCGCGCCTCCTCGACGACCGCGTCCCGGAGACGCGCCGGCGCGCGGCCGTGCTACTCGCGCGCCTCCCGCACGCGGGGCCGGCGGAGATCGCGATCCAGGAGGCGCTCGCGCGGCGCGTGAAGGACGACCCCGAGTGGATCGCGCGCGCGGAGGCGGCGCGGGCGCTCGGCGCGCGCGGTGCGCGGCACGACCACAAGGGTTTCGCGCTCGGCGTGCTCGTGCGCGCGCTCGGCGACGCCGACGGGGAGGTCGTGCGGAGCGCCTGCGCCGGGCTCGCGGCGCTCGGGGAGCGACGCGCGGTACCCGCGCTCGCCCGCGCGCTCCAGCCGGCGGCGCAGCGGGGCGACGTCAAGGCGCTTTCCGCCGTGCAGGGTGCGCTGCGCTCGCTCACCGGCGTCCAGCCCTCGATGACGCCCGAACAGTGGCTGCGCTGGTACGACGACCACCCACCCCCGCCCGTGAAACCGCTGGAACCCCGTTGACCCGTGGGATGCGGGCTCGCGTACACTCTCGCCCCGCATGAGCATCGAGTGGAAGTTCCGCCGCAAGGACGGCCGCTGCACGACCTGTTCGGCCGAGTTCCCGGAGACCGCGCGGCACGCGTCCGTGCTGTCCGTCGCGGGCGACGAGGTGCGTCGCGAGGACCTCTGCGTGACCTGCTGGGAAGCGCGGGCGCACGATCGCGACCTCTTCTACTGGTTCACGCGCCGCGCGAAGGGCAAGGCGGGGCTCGTGCTCGACCTCGTGACGCTGGAGCAGCTCTTCCTCCAGCTCGAGGGCCGCGGCGAGCGCCCGGTGCGCGAGCTGCGCTACCTCGTGGCGCTGCTGCTCATGCGCAAGCGCCGTTTGAAGCTCGACCGCGTGACACGGGGGCCGGACGGCGAGGCGATGGTGTGCCGCCGCCCGCGCCGGAAGGAAGCCTTCACGGTGTTCGTGTTCGACTTCACCGCCGAGCGGATGGACGAGCTCCGGCAGAAGCTCGCGGGGCTGTTCGACGGCGCCGAGCCGGCCGCATGGCTGCTCCCCACGGCGCCGGAGAGCGAGCCTGCTCCGAGCCTGAGCGCGAGTCCCGACGCGGGCGGCCCGAGCGCCGACCTCGCGACGCACAGCGCCTGACCCGACCCGGGCGCGCCACGAGGATTGCGACCTCCTGCGTCGTGCCCGCGACCCACGGGGGACTCCGCGTCCATCGCGGCGAGGTACGGGGCGGACCGCGCACCCTCCCCGGCGCCGTCCAACCCGGTCGAGCGGCGCCGAGCGTCGGCGTCAAGCGCGACCCGAGGGCGGCGAGCGCCAGTCGAGTCGGGATTCTCCCTGATTCTCGAAAGTGGGAAGGTAGCCGCGGAGGCGCCGGTCGGTGCTCGTCACGGATCGGGGAGCGAGTGCGGCCGCCACCATTCCTAGGGGCATCCCGATAGGAGCGCCGCAATCCATGGGAGTGCGCAGGCGCTCGGCTCCGCACCCCTACGACCCTGTCCCAGGCCACCTCCGCTACTAGGGAACGCGGGCGCGCGCAGAACCCTTGCGTGGCATGAAGTGGCACGGGAGGATGGGCTTCATGCACCTGGGTGGGGCAAAGTGGCGCTGCGCGACGACCGTTTCGACGGTCGCAGGGCACTCCCAGCGCGCGGGAGGGGGTCGCTGATGTTCTGCGGCACCTCCGAGCACACCCTCGACGCGAAGAACCGCGTCTTCGTGCCCAAGCGCATCCAGGACTTCCTGACCCGCACCGCCACGGGCGCCGTCCAGGGGTACCTGAGCCCCGGCCAGGACCGCTGCCTGTGCCTCTTCCCGGTGGCCGGCTTCCAGCAGGCGGCGGACGAGCTCTCGACGACCGTCTTCACCGACGTCGAGCACCGTGCGGCGAAGCGCCTGTTCTTCGGCCAATCGACGCCGGTCGAGCTCGACAGCTCGGGGCGCATTTTGATCCCGGAGGAACTGCGCGAGCAGGCGGGGATCGAGAAGGACGTGGTCATCGTCGGCGTGGAGGACCGCGCGGAGCTCTGGTCGGTCGAGGCCTGGCAGGCCTACCGCAAGAAGCACAGCGGCGTCCTCGAGAAGTTGAACCGTGCCCCGGGCCAGACGCCCGCGGCGAACTCTTCCCCTGGACCCGGCGCCTAGCTGCCGCGAAGCGAAGGAGGAGGGGAGGAGATGGTCTGGACGGAGGGGAGCATGCAGACGCGATCGATGCGCGGCAAGGGGGACGATGCGGGTGGACCGCGTCACGTGCCCGTGCTGGCGCGCGAGGTGGTCGCGTTCTTCGCGGCGCTCCCGCGCGAGCTCCAGGAGGGATGGATCGTCGACGGCACGCTCGGGCTCGGCGGCCACACCGCGGAGCTCCTCGACGCGCTCCCGAACGCGCGCGTGCTCGGCGTCGACCAGGACGAACAGGCGCTCACTGTCGCGAAGGAGCGCCTCGCGCGCTTCGGCGAGCGCGTGCGCTTCGCGCGCGGCCGGATGTCGGAGCTCGACGAGCTCGTCCAGCGCGAAGCGATCGAACCCGTCGCCGGCTTCCTCTTCGACGTCGGCGTCTCGTCGCTCCAGCTCGACGAGGCCACGCGCGGATTCTCGTTCCAGGCCGACGGCCCGCTCGACATGCGCATGGACCGGAGCCGGGATCGGAACGCGGCGGACATCGTCAACCGCTGGGACGAGTCCGACCTCGCGGACCTCTTCTACTACGAGGGCGAGGAGACCCGTGCGCGCGTCGTCGCGCGCGCGATCGTCGACGCGCGGCGCCAGGCGCCGTTCCTGCGGACGCTGCCGCTCGCCGATCTCATCGCGCGCGCCATCGGCCGCGGCGGACACCAGAAGATCCATCCCGCCACGCGCGTCTTCCAGGCGCTGCGGCGGGCCGTGAACGAGGAGGGCGACGAGCTGCTCGAGGGGCTCTCCGCGGCCGGAAAACGGCTCGCGGAGGGGGGGCGGCTCGTCGTCATCTCCTTCCATTCGTTGGAAGACGCCGAGGTCAAGCAGCGCCTCTCCGAGGGCGCCGCGCGCGGCCTGTGGAAGCTCCTGACGAAGAAGCCGGTCGTGCCCGGCCGCGACGAGGTGCGCGCGAACCCGCGCTCTCGTTCGGCGCGGCTGCGCGCGGCCGAGCGCCTCCTCCCGATCGGCCCCGAGCGCGCGACGCGCCCGCTGTCGCAGGGCGGTCGTCCATGATCCGCGCGCTCTTGTGCTGCGGTCTCTCGGGGGTCGCGTTCGTGCTCGCCTTGGGCACGGCGCTGATCCAGAACGAGAACCGCAACAAGGGCATCGAGCTCGATGCGCTCAAGGAAGAGTGCAGCATGCTCGAAGCGATCAACGGCGATCGCCTGGAGCAGCTCCTCGAGCAGGACTGGGCGCCGCTCCCGTTCACGCCGCGCGCTCCGAAGACGCCGACCACCGCGAAGCCCGCTCCGCGCCCGCCGGGGAGGGCCGACCTGTGACCGCGATCCCGACGCGCTCCGCTTCGGGTCTGCGCCCCGCCGCGGCCTTCGTGCTGGTGGGCAGCGTGCTCGTGCTCGTCGCCGCGCGCGCCGTGAAGACGGCCCTCGCGGACGACGGCGAACAGCCGCGCAACCTGACCCAGCTCCCGATGCCCGAGGTCACGTTCGACCTCGTCGACTCCGACGGGACGCCGCTCGCGATCTCCGTGGACCGGCTCGAGCTCGTCATGTCGCCCAACGCGATGTGGCAGGCGCACACGCCCGGCCGGCTGGCGCAGCTCCTCGCCGAGCGCCTCGGTCCGCCCTACACCGCGCAGGACCTGATCAAGAAACTGCTCCCCGATCGCGCGCGCGACGGCCTCGTGCATGCGCGCAAGGCGCCGCTGCGCCTCGATCGCGAGGCCGCGCAGCGCGTGGTGAGCTGGCTCGCGCGCGGAACGAACGACCCCGAGGCGCCGTCTGTCGCCGTCGAGGGCCTCTGGGTCCTGCCGACGCCCTCGCCCGACGAATTCGAGCTCGTGTGGGACCCGGTGACGGCGCTCTCCGAGGGCGCGCGCGACGCGCACAGGGCGAAGAGCACGATCGACTGGACGCGCAAGATCGCCGACGGGCTGATCGCGGCGGTGCACGGCGGTGCCGCGGCGGAGCTCACCGACACGGAGGAGAAGCTCACGCACGAGCGCAAGCGGATCTGGGACGCGCTCCTCCCCACGCAGTTCAAGAGCGTCGTCAAAGAGGTCTCGCCGCAGGCGGCGATCGCCGTGTTCGACCTCCTGAAGGACGAGCACGTGCAGAAGCACCAGATGGAGCTCGTGCGCAACAAGAAGCGCATGTACCCGGTGCAGGGCGGCGCGATCGAGGACCCGCCCGCCGAGGTGCTCGGCCGCTGGGGGACGCTCGAGCCCGAGAAGGCGCGCGCCGTCGCTCGGAAGGAACTGCTCCTGCCCGACGACGAGCTCTGCACGGAACAGCAGCTCTCGGATCTCGCCGACCTGACCCGCGCGAAGGTCTACCAGCCGAGCCCGATGTGGGGGCTCGAGCTCTGCGCGCAGGCCCGCCTGCGCGATCGGGAGTGGGAGGAACGCCTCGAGCGTCGCTCGGAGGAGTACCTGTTCCTCGCCAACCAGGTCCCGCGCCAGACCGCGACGCGCGTGTTCCAGGCGTTGACGCCCGCGAGCGAGACGCCGCGCGTCGTGACGTCGCTCGACCTCGATCTCCAGCGCGTCGTGCGGCTCGAGCTCGAACGCACCCTCGCCGACAACGACCCGGTGCTCGCCCAGGCGATCGTCCTCGAGGTCGCCACGGGCCGCGTGCTCGCCGTGGATGCGCTCGACAACTACGAGATGTCGGGGTTCCTGCCGACGATGCACACGTTCACGCCGGGCTCGACCATGAAGGCCGTCGTGATGACCGCGGCGCTCGACCAGGGCGTCGTGAGGCCGGACGAGCCGTTCCGGCCCTTCGGCGGACACTTCAAGATCGGCCCGCGCGAGATCCACGAGGCGGAGGGGCAGAAGAAGGAGTCGCCCTGGGTGACGGCGTCCGAGGGCCTCGCTTTCTCGCTGAACGGCGTGCTCGTCCAGATCGGCCTGCGGGTCGACGACGAACGGCTGCACCAGTACTTCCGGGAGCTCGGCTACGCGAGCTACCCGAACTCCGGCCTCGGCGGGGAGCGCTGCGGGATGCTCCCGCCGCTCCCGTGGAAGCCCGCGTGGTCCCACGCGTCGGTGTGCTTCGGTCACGAGATGCTCGTGACGCTGTGGCAGCACGCCGCGTCGCTCGCGACGCTCGTGCGCGGCGGTGAGTACCTCCCGCTGCGCCTCGTCGATCGCGTGGAACAGAAGGGGCAGTCGTGGGAGATCGCAAGTGCGCTTCCGCGCCGAGTGTTCCGTGCTGAGGCTTGCGAACAGGTGCGCGAAATGATGAAGCTCGGCGCGCAACAGGGGACCGGCTCGAAGGTGAATTGCACAGACCTCGTGATGGGCACGAAGACGGGCACCGCGCAGAAGGTGCCGGGCGAAGTGTGCCTGCACGTCGAAGCCCAGCACCACATGGAGCACGCCGGCTGCACGGGCTCGAAGGGCTGCCGCGAGAAGCTCCAAGGGCTGAAGGCCCACAAGGGCCCCTGCTACACCTCGTCGATGTGCGCCTGGGGCCGTCTCCCCGGTGATCCGCGCGAGCTGCTCGTCCTCGTCGTCGTCGACGAGCCGCGCAAGGGCAAGAAGTTCGGCGCCGACGTCGCCGGTCCCGCCGCGGCCGCGATCCTGAAGGAAGCGCTCGGACACACGCACGGCGGCGTCCTTCCCGAGGCGATCGGGCCCGAGGGTTTCCAGGCCTTCCAGGCGCCCGCCGCCCAGCTCTCCGACCGGCCGTGGATGGAGGTGAGCGGTGCGCCTCGGTGACTTCGTACAGCAGTTGGGGGGGTCCTTGCTGCCCGCAGTGACGGGCAGCGGACCGGAGATCGCCGGCGTCCGCCTGGACAGCCGTCGGGTGGCCGCCGGCGATCTTTTCTGCGCCCTCCCCGGGACGCGCACGGACGGAGCGGAGTTCGCGCGCGACGCGCTCCGCCGCGGCGCCGCCGCGATCCTCGCGCCGCGTCCGCTCGAGCTCCCGGCCGCGAGCGTGCAGTGGGTTCATCCCGAGGCACGCGCCGTCGTCGGTCGGGTCGCGGCGCGCCTCTTCGGGCACCCTGGACGCGAGCTCTTCACGGTCGGCATCACGGGCACGAACGGCAAGACGACCACGGCGCACCTCGCCGGCCAGATGCTCCAGCACGCCGGGCGCAAGCCGGCGGTGCTCGGCACGGCGGGGAATCGCCTCGCGGACGGACGCGTGCTCCCCGCGACCCACACGACGCCCGACGCGTGCGCGCTGCAGGAGCTCCTGATGCGCCACGTCGAGATGGGCGGCGACGCGGTCGCGATGGAGACGAGCTCGCACGCGCTCGACCAGGACCGCACCGCGGGCCTCGAGTTCGACGTTGCGGTGTTCACGAACCTCACGCGCGACCACCTCGATTACCACGCCGACCTCGACGCGTACTCCGCGGCGAAGGAACGGCTCTTCCGTCAGATCAAGCGCGGCGGCGCCGCGGTCGTCAATGCGGACGACCCGGTGTCGGAGCGCATGGCGCGCGTCGCTCGCGAGAGCGGAGCGCGCGTCTTCACGTACAGCACGAGATCGCGCGGCGATCTTTGCGCTTCTCACGTACAGACCGGTCTCAGGGGCACCCAGCTCTTCCTCCATGGGATGGGGATCTCGAGGACCCGAGCCTGGTTGCCCCTGGCCGGTCGGTACAACGTCGAGAACGCATTGGCCGCCTTCGCATCCGTGTTGCTGTCGGGTGCGAGTCCCTCCAAGGCATTGGAGGGGCTCGCCACCGTCCGCTCGGCGCCCGGAAGGCTCGAGCCCGTGCCCAACGACCGCGGCATCGCGGTGCTCGTCGACTACGCGCACAGCGAGGCGGCGCTCGAGAACGTCTGCCGCGTCGTGCGCGCGAGCCTCGAACGCGAACCCGCGCGCGAGTTCGTGACGCTGGGTGCGCCCGCGGCCGGCGCGCACGCCGAGGCCGCGCGCTCAGGCCGCCTGATCGTCGTGTTCGGCTGCGGCGGAGACCGCGACACGGGCAAGCGCGCGCCGATGGGCCGCGTCGTCAACGAGCTCGCCGACGTCGCGATCGTCACGAGCGACAACCCGCGCAGCGAGGATCCCGCGCGGATCCTCGCCGAGATCGAACTCGGCATGCAGCCCGCGCGCGCCGAGCGCATCACCCTTCCCGACCGGCGCGACGCGATCGCGCGCGCCCTCGCGCTCGCGGAGCCCGGCGACGCCGTGCTCATCGCGGGCAAGGGCCACGAAACCACCCAGACCATCGGTTCCCACGTGTACGACTTCGACGACCGCAAGGTCGCCGCGGAGTGCCTGCGATGATCCGCTATCCGATCTCCGACCTGCTCGCCGCGACCGGCGCGCGCCTCCTGCACGGCGAAGCGCACCGCGAGGTCGTCGGCGTCAGCACGGACACGCGCACGCTGGCGCCCGGGGAGTTCTTCTTCGCGCTCTCGGGCCCGAACTTCGACGGCGGTCGCTTCGCTCGCGCCGCCGCCGAACGGGGTGCTTCGGGGCTGATGCTCGCGTGCGAGGACGGCGCACCCCCGTCCTTGCCGCAGGATCTGCCCCGCGGCACCCC
>JACRIO010000319.1 GCA_016220035.1 Planctomycetota bacterium
GCGCGAGGCGACGGCGCGCGGCGAGGGCGCGCGCCTCGCGTCGGAGCAGGCGCTGCGCGACTACGAGCGCAACGAGAAGGCCAACTTGATCTCGCAGGCGGCGCTCGACGGCCTGCGTCTCGCGCGCGACACGAAGCTCTCCGAGCTCGAGTCGGCGAGGCTCGCGCTCGAGCGCAGCCAGGCCGAGTCGAAGGCCAGCGACACCGCGCTCGAGAAGGCGCGCATCGTCGTGCGCACGCGCGAGCTCGAGCTCTCCTACATGCGCATCACGGCGCCGTTCGGCGGCGTCATCGCCGAGCGCAACGTGAAGGTGGGCGACGCCGTCGGCGCGGGCGCGCCCGCATTCGTGCTCACGGACGCGCTCAACCTGCGCGCGGTGCTGCACCGTCCGCAGAAGGAGCTCGAACTCTTCGCGCGCGCCCAGGCGGCGAAGAGCGACGGCCGCGCGGCGGGGCTCGAGATCCGCGCGGTGGCCGAGGCGCTCCCCGGCGTCACGTTCAAGGGCGCGATCCAGCGCGTCAGTCCGTCGATCGAGGCGAGCTCGGGCTCGTTCCGCGTCACCGTGCGCCTCGAATCGTCCGCGACGGAGGCGCCGGAGAAGAAGCTCCTCCCCGGCATGCTCGTGCGCGTCGAGGTCGTGACCGACCGCCATCCGAACGCGCTCGCCGTGCCCAAGCGCGCGCTGCGGCGCGAGGGCGAGAACGACATCCTCTTCGTCGTGCGCGACGGCAAGGCGCGCCGCGTCGAGGTCGAGGAGGGCTACGGTGAAGACCTGCTCGTCGAGGTCGTCACGAAGCACGGCACGCTCGCCGCGGGCGAGCAGGTGATCGTCGTCGGCAACCGCGAGCTCGAGGAAGGCGGCGAGGTCGAGTTCGAGGCGCCGGTCGAGAAGGCTGCTTCGCCGAAGCCCTCGGAGACCGCGGTCGCGCCGGACGCTTCGCCCAAGGCGGAGAAGGCGGAGGGCGCGAGCGAGAAGAAGGAAGGCGCGACGGCTCCGCCGCCCGAAGCCGCGCCGGCCACGTCCGCGCCGAAGCAGGGCTGAGCCGTGGAAAGTCCCGCGAGCTCCCCCGCGCCGGCCCCCGCGCCGAAGGCGACGTCGCCGCTGCTCGCCTTCGTCACGGGAAGGCCCGTCGCGGTGTTCATGATCATGCTCGCGATCGGCGTGTTCGGCTTCGTGTCGCTGACGAAGCTGCCCGTCGACCTCCTGCCGGACATCAGCTACCCGACGCTGACCGTGCGCACGACCTGGAAGGGCGCCGCGCCGGAGGACGTCGAGGAGCGCGTGTCCGAGCGCATCCAGGAGACGCTCTCGACGCTCCCCCACCTCGTGCGCGCGACTTCGGTTTCGCGCGCGGAAACGAGCGACGTCGTGCTCGACTTCGAGTGGGGCACGCCGATGACCTACGCCGTGCAGGACGTGCGCGACAAGCTCGACACGGTGTTCCTGCCGCAGGGCGCCGAGCGCCCGCTCATCCTGCGCTACGACCCCAACCTCGACCCGATCCTGCGCATCGGCGTCACGCTGCCCGCGAAGAAGGGCACGCTCGAGGAGAAGAGCGCGAAGGCGCGCGAGAAGGAGCTCGTCCACCTGCGCTGGGTCGCCGAGGAGCGCATCGAGCGCGAGCTCGAATCGATCCCCGGCCTCGCCGCCGTCCAAGTGCGCGGCGGCCTCGAGGAGGAGATCCGCGTCCGCGTCGATCCCTTCAAGATGGCGGCGCAGAACCTCGACCCCGCGCTGCTCGCGCAGCGTCTCGCGCAGGAGAACGTGAACGCGTCGGGCGGCCTGATCCGCGAGGGCTCGACCGAGTACCTCGTGCGCACGCTGAACGAGTTCCGCGACGTCGCCGAGATCGGCGAGCTGTCGATCGTGCGCCGCGGCGACGCCGTGATCCGCGTCAAGGACGTCGCGACGATCGAGCGCACGCACGCCGAGCGCCAAGTGGTCACGCGCGTCGACGGCCGCGAGGCGGTCGAGATCGCGCTCTACCGCGAGGCCGGCGCGAACATCGTCGAGCTCGCCGACCGCGTGCAGGAGCGCGTGTTCGGCACGGCGGCGCAGAAGCAGTGGGCGAAGGAGCAGGAGGAACAGGGCGCGCGCGGCGGCGGCGCGATGGTCGGCGAGCACGAGCAGAGCGATTTCCTCGCCTGGCGCCTGCGCGATGAAGCGAAACTCTCCGTCCTCTCGGATCAGTCGACCTTCATCCGCTCCGCCGTCGACGACGTGAAGAGCGCGGGCCTGCTCGGCGCGTTCCTCTCCGTGGTGGTGATCTGGTTCGCGCTGCGCAACCTGCCGTCTACCTCGATCATCGCGATCTCGATCCCGATGTCGGTGATCGTGACCTTCGCGCCGATGTACCTGTGGGGCGCGTCGCTCAACATCATGTCGCTCGGCGGCCTGGCGCTCGGCGTCGGCATGGTGGTCGACAACTCGATCGTCGTGCTCGAGTCGATCACGCGCTGCCGCGAGGAGGGCGACGACCTCGCGGCCGCGGCGATCCGCGGCACGAAGGAGGTCATGGGCGCGATCACGGGCTCCACGCTGACCAGCGTGGCGGTCTTCGCGCCGATCGTGTTCGTGCACGGCATCGCGGGGCGCATCTTCGGCGACCAGGCGCTCACCGTCGTCGTCTCGCTGCTCGTGTCGCTCGCGGTCGCGGTGCTGTTCATCCCGATGCTCGCGTCGCGCCGGATCTTCGCCGGAAAGCGCTCGGAGGCGCCGGTCGAGCCCCCGCCGAAGCTGCGCGAGGGCCTGACGTTCGGCGAGGACCGGAAGACGCACGACGCGCTCGTGCTCGCCGGTCGTGCGACGCTGCGCACGGGCGGCGGAATCGCACGTTTCCACGCCGCCAACCTGTTCATCCTCGGCCGCGTGCTCCGCGTCGTGCTGTGGCCGCTGCACTGGGTCCACGACAAGGTGTGGGGCGGCATCGAGCGCGGCTATCCGAAGCTCCTCGCCGGCGCGCTGCGCAACCCGTGGATGGTCGTCTTCGTCGCGGCCGGGTGCTTCGCGTTCAGCCTGACGCGCGTTTCGCGCCTCGGCCTCGACCTCCTGCCCGACGTCCATCAAGGCGAGTTCACGCTGCACGTGGGACTGCCGGTCGGCACGCCGCTCGAGAACACGGACGCGGTGCTCACGGAGCTCGAGCACCGCATCGGCCAGCTCCCGGAGGTGCAGTCGACGGCGCTCGTCGTCGGCGTCGAGCCCGACACGCTGTCGCGCGACATCGAGGGCAAGCACACCGCGCGCCTCACCGTGCGCATGCACACCGAGCAGATCACGTTCGAGCACGAGGAACACCTGCTCGCCGTCGCGCGCGACATCGTCGCCGGTCATCCGGCCGTGCGCTCGATCGAGGTGACGCGCGCGACGCCGTTCGAGATCGAGGCGCCGATCGTGATCGAGGTGCTCGGCTACGACCTCGAGCAGCTCAAGACGGTCGCGCGCGAGGTGGAGGCCCGCGTCGCGCGCGTGCCGGGCCTCGCCGACGTGCGCACGACGATCCGCCCCGGTCATCCCGAGGTGCGCATCACGTTCGACCGCGACAAGACGCTCGAGTACGGCCTCGACCTCAACGCGGTCTCGAACCTCGTGCGCGATCAAGTGCTCGGTAACGTGAGCACGCGTTTCAACCAGGGCGACCAGCGCATCGACGTGCGCGTCCTCGGCGACGAGATCGAGCTCTCCTCGTTCCAGCGCGTGCTCGACCTCGTCGTGAACCCCGCGGCCGCGACGCCGGTGCCGCTCGCTTCGGTCGCGACCGCCGAGGTCGTCGAGGGGCCGGCCGAGATCCGCCGCATCGGCAACACGCGCGCGATCCTCGTCACGGCCGCGACGGCGGGCGCGGACCTCGGCGGCACGGCCGACGCCGTCGAGCGCGAGCTCGCGACCGTGCGCCCGCCCGACGACGTCGCGGTGCAGCTCGGCGGGCAGAAACGCGAGATGGACGAGGCGCAGTCCTCCATGCGCTTCGCGCTCCTGCTCGCGCTCTTCCTCGTCTACGCGGTGATGGCGGCGCAGTTCGAGTCGCTCGTGCAGCCCTTGATCATCCTCGTCACGGTCCCGCTGGCCGCCGTCGGCGTCGTGTTCGTGAACGACGCGCTCGGGATTCCGCTCTCGGTGGTCGTGTTCATCGGCCTGATCCTGCTCGCGGGCATCGTCGTGAACAACGCGATCGTGCTCGTCGACCGCGTGAACCAGACGCGCGCGCGCGGGCTCCCCGTGCAGGAGGCGCTGCTCGAAGCCGCGTCGACGCGCTTGCGCCCCATCTACATGACGACGGCGACGACCGTGCTCGGCCTCCTCCCCATGACAGGTTGGCTCGAGTGGGTTCCGGGCATCGGTGCGTTGGGCTCGGGTCAGGGCGCCGAGCTGCGGGTGCCGATGGCCGTCACCGTGTGCGCGGGGCTCACGAGCTCGACGCTGCTCACGCTGATCGTGATCCCGTGCGTGTACAGCCTCGTCTACCGCCGCCGCGACGCGCGCGAACGCGCCGCCGCCGATGGAGCACGAGCATGAGCGCCGATCCGCACGACGTGGAGGCCTCCGCGCCGATCGTGGACGGACACGAGCGCGTGATCGCCGGTCCGCACCGTCACCCGTTCGTCGCGGCGCTCGTGCGTCGTCCGATCCTGCTCGCGACACTGTTCACGACGCTCGTCGTCATCGGACTGATCGCTTGGTCGCGCATCCCGATCCAGATGATGCCCGACGGCATCGTCGACCCCGGGCTCGAGATCTTCGCGGCGAACCCCGGCGCCTCCGCGCAGGAGAACGAGGAGCGCGTGGCGCGCGTCCTCGAAGAGGAGCTGCGCACGCTGCCCTCGGTGAAGGGCATCCACAGCCAGTCGCGCGCGGAGGACGTCGGCATCTTCGTCGAGTTCGACGCGAAGCTCGACATGAACTTCGCCAAGGCCGAGGTGCGCGACCGCATCGAGCGCGCGCGGCCGAAGCTCCCCGACACCGTGCAGGACGTCGGCATCTTCTCGTGGAGCGAGAGCGACCTCCCGATCATGTTCTTCGCGCTGAAGCATCCGGGCGACTCGCCGCGCACGGACTTCCTCGTCGAAAACGTCATCCAGCGGCACCTCGAGTCCGTCGACGGCGTCGGCAAGGTCGACGTGTGGGGCCTGCTCGAGGACTCGATGCGCATCCTGCTCGACGAGGACCGCGTGCGCGGCGCGAACCTCGACCTCGGCGCGCTCATCCGCCGGCTGCGCTCGGACAACTTCTCGCTCTCCATGGGCGAGGTGCAGGACGGCGGACGGCGCCTGCTCCTGCGGGCGGACATGCGCTTCCGCTCGCCGAAGGAGATCGAGGAGTACCCGATCGGGAACGGCCTGCGCATCGGCGACATCGGCCACGTCGAGATGGTGAAGAGCGTGCGCGAGTCGCTCTTCCGCATCGACGGCGAGTACGCGTACTTCGTAGAGGTGCGCAAGGACGCGCAGGCCAACATCGTCGAGACGTGTTCGCGGCTCGAGAAGGAGCTCGTGGAGCTCGAGAAGCACCCGCAGCTCGCTGGGCAGTTCCACTTCCTCCCCATCTTCGACCAGGGCGAGTTCATCGAGAACTCGCTGAAGCAGCTCACGGACAGCGCGTGGGAGGGCGGCCTGCTCGCGGTGGTCGTGCTGTTCCTCTTCCTGTGGCGCTTCCGCCAGACGTTGCTCGTCGCGCTGTCGATCCCGATCTCGGTGATCCTCGCGATCGCGTGGTGCTACTTCACGGGACGGTCGTTCAACGTGCTCACGATGACGGGCATCACGCTCGCGATGGGCATGCTCGTCGACAACGCGATCGTCGTCATCGAGAACATCACGCGCCTGAAGCACTCCGGCCTCGGCGCGCGCGACGCGGTCGTGCAGGGGACGGGCGAGGTCGGCCTCGCGGTGCTGCTCTCGACCTTGACCACGGTGGTCGTGTTCCTCCCGATGATCTTCATGACGGAGAACCCGATCCTCCGCCTCATGTTCGGCGAGCTCGGGCTGCCGCTCTGCATCGCGCTGCTCATCAGCCTCGTCGTGGCGCTCGTCTTCATGCCCGTCGCCACCGAATGGGCGATCGGCGAGCGGCCAGCGTGGTTGGAACGCATCGGAACGCGCATCTCCGGCGTGGGCGCGCTGCCCGGCCGCATCACCGAGCGCGGCGTGGCGGCGTTGCGCTGGTCGCTGCGCGCCGCGCGCACGGGCGCGTGGGGCCTCGCGCGCGGCGTGCTGCTCGTCGTCGTGCCCTTGCGTTGGCCGCTCCTCGCCGCGGTGATACTGCTTGCGGGTTGGCGGGCCTGGAGCGCGCGTCCGTGGATGGAACGCGTGGCCCCCGTCGACCCCGGGAACGTGCTCGGGCTGTCGATCGCCCCGATCGAGGCGCTCTACCTCGGCCTGCTCGCGGCCTCCGTCGTCGCGGCGGGCGTCGTGCTGCTCCTCGTCCTGCCGCGCCTCCGCCGCCGCACCGCCGCCGCTCCCATCGGACCGAGCGCGGCCGCCGCGGCCGAGCGCTCCGTCCCGCGCGCGCCGCGCTCGCTCATCGAGATCGTCGCGGACACGAACCACGCGCTCGTCGAGTGGAGCCTGAAGCGCCGCCTCGCGGCGTCGGGCGCGGCGTTCTTGTGCTTCCTCTCCGTGATCTGGCCGATCGCGAAGACCGAGGTCGCGGCGTTCGGCGAGGACGACAGCAAGACGCAGATGCGCGTCTACGTCGACCTCGAGGACAACTTCTCGCTCGCGCAGGCGAGCGACGAGATGGCGCACTACGAGCGCTTCCTCGACGCGAAGCGCGCCGAGTACCACCTTTCGCGCTGCGGCGTGCGTTTTTCGCGCACCGGAGGATCGCTGCGCCTCTTCTGGAGCGCGCCGCAGACGAAGGAGCACATGGAGAAGGTGCTCGCGGACCTGCACGCGAACCTGCCCAAGCTCTCGGGGCACCACCTGCGCTTCCTCGACGACGTGCAGCCGGGCGCGGACACGCGCAACAAGAACGTCGCGACCTTCGCGATCCGCGGGCCGGACTCCGAAGTCCTCGCGCGCCTCGGCGCGGAGGCGGTGCGCACCCTGGAGCGCGTGCCCGGACTCACGAGCGTCGCTTCGCCGCTCGAGAACGCGCCGCCGCAGGTGCAGCTCTCCTTCGACTCGGACGTCGCGCAGAAGCTCTCGATCACGCCGCGCGCCGCGCTCGAAAACGTCGCGTGGGCGCTGCGCGGCTTCTCGCTCCCCCGCTACCACGAGCCGGGGCGCGAAGTGCCGCTGATCATCGAGTACGACGGCACCGAGGCGGCGGGGCTCGACACGCTGCGCGAGCTCGAGATCTGGAACGGCACGAGCTCCGTCCCCCTGACCTCCGTCGCGCGCTTCGAATTCGGCCAGGGCGCGCGCACGATCTGGCGCGAGAACGGACAGGCGACCTTCGCCCTCCAGGCGCGCGTCGAGAACTCGGCGCAGCAGAAGGAGCTGACGGAGCGCGGTTACGCGGCCCTCGAGGCGCTCGACCTGCCGCGCGGCTACTCGTTCGCGCGCGAGGACTCGGTCGTGTCGCGCCAAGAATCGGAGATGGCGGAGCTCAAGTTCGCGGGGCTGCTCTCCCTCTTCCTCGTGTTCCTCTTGATGGGGATCCTGTTCGAGTCGTTGCTCCTGCCGCTCTCCGTGCTCTTCACGATCCCGTTCGCGGTCGTCGGCTCGTACTGGAGCCTCTACCTGACGGGCACGGCGATGGACTCGATCGGCTGGATCGGAATCATCATCCTCGTCGGCGTCGTGGTGAACAACGGCATCGTGCTCATCGACCGCGTGCACGAACTGCGCCGCCAGGGTTGGGAGCGCACCGCCGCCGTGCTCGAAGGTTGCAGGAACCGCGTGCGCCCGATCCTGATGACCGCGCTGACGAGCGTGATGGGCCTCTGGCCGATGGCGACCACCGAGCCGCCCGGCGAGAGCATCGACTTCCGCGCGCTCGCGACGTGCGTCGGCGGCGGCCTCGCGATCTCGACGATCTTCACGCTGTGGGTCGTGCCGCTCGCCTACACGGTGCTCGACGACCTCGCGCACGCGCTCGCGCAGCAGACGAAGTGGAGCTTGCGGCCGCGCGGGGTGAAGCGCGCGAGCGCGGAAGCCGACGGATACGGAGTCAGGTGACTTTTTTCACGATTCGCGGCCGCGCGGAAACGCGCGGCCGCGAATCGTGTAAAAGGTCACCTGACTCCGTATCGCGGACGTCGGGTCAGGTCAGCGACCGCGCGGCCCCGCCGCGATCCGCGACAACGCCTCGAGGAACTTCACGAGCCGCTCGGCCTCGAGCTCCGTCAGCGCGAGCTTCTCCACGTCCTCGTCCAGGTTCGCGTTCGGGTTCCCGCCGCGTCGGTAGAACTCGACCACGTCCTTCAACGTCGCGAGGCTGCCGTCGTGCATGTACGGCGCGCTGAGCGCGACGCCGCGCAACGTCGGCGTCTTGAACTTCCCGCGGTCCTTCGGGTCCTTCGTCACCGCCTCGCGGCCGGGCTCGAGCACTCCGTCCTTCACGCCGACGCCCGTGTCGTGGAAGTCCTCGTCGGTGAAGTTCGGGCCCGAGTGGCAGCGCCAGCAGCCGCCCTTCGACTCGTAGATCCACAGGCCCGTGCGCTCCTCCTCCGTGAGCGCCGCCGCATCGCCCGCCTGGAAGCGATCGACGGGTGAATCGCCGAGCCACAGCACTCCGACGAACGCGGCGAGCGCGCGCGCGAGCGACGCCTTCGTCGGCGGCGCTCCGAACACCTCCTCGAAGCGCCGCGCGTACACCTGCTCCGCCGCGAGGCGCTCCACCGCGCGGTCGAGCGGCAGGCCCATCTCGTCGGGGTTCTGGATCGGCTGCACCACTTGCTCCTCGAGCGTCGCGACGCGGCCGTCCCAGAAGAAGCTCGCCCCCAGCGCGCGGTTGAAGAGCGACGGCGCGTTGCGCTGCGTGCTGCGTCCGTGCACGCCCGGCGAGAGCGCGGAGGGATCGGCGAAGCCGTGCTCGGGCTCGTGGCAGCTCGCGCACGACAACGTTCGGTCGTCGGAGAGGATCGGATCGAAGAAGAGCGCGCGCCCGAGCGCGACCTCGGCCGGTTTCGGCGCCGGCGGAGCGCGCAGGTCGCCGCCGACGACACCGTAGGGCGGCGCGAGCGCGAGCTCTTCTGCGAGCGTGTCCTTGGGCGGCGGCGCGGGCACGCCCTGCGCGGCGGCGAGCACGGCGACGAGGAGCACGGCGAGGCGCGACATGCGCGCGAGCTTCGCACACGCCGCGCGGATCTTGAAGCCGCTCGCGCGGAGCTCGACGGCTGCGGGGACGGCGCTGGACGCGCAGGCGCGCGCCGCTAGACTTTCCGGCCCTTTCCGCGCCGCCCCCGCCACGAGCTGGCGCACCGATCCTTGAGAGCGACCCCACCGCGATGGTCCAGAACGAGACGAGCCGCCCCCGGCCCTACCCGCTCCGCGCGAGCGAGGGCGTGCGCATCGCGATCGTAGCCGCGCGCTGGCACGAGGAGCTGACCGGGGCGATGGTCGCGTCGGCGCGGGACGAGCTTCTCGCCGCCGGCGTCGAGGCCGAGAATCTCCACGTGGTGTGGGCGCCGGGCTCCTTCGAGCTCCCGATCCTCGCCGCGCGCGCCGCCGCGGAGGTCGACGCGGTGCTCGCCTTCGGCGTCGTGATCCAGGGCGAGACGCAGCACGACCACTGGGTCGCGCACGGCGCCGTGACGGGCTTGATGCTCGCTTCGCTGCAGCACGAGACGCCGATCCACCTCGGCGTGCTCACCTGCAAGACCATCGAGCAGGCGCGCGCCCGCGCGCTGCCGCACGCGAAGGGCGGCGAACAGGACAAAGGCCGCGAGGTCGCGCGCGCCGCGCTCGAGACGCTCGCCGCCCTCGACGCGATGGACGATTGGGATTGACGCCTTGAAGAAACGCACACGATCGCGCGAGCTCGCGCTCCAGTTCCTCTACCAGCTCGACCTGCGCGGCGACGATCTCTTCGCCGAGGCGAAGAGCTGGGTCCGCGGCGAGGAGCGCGACGACGAGACGCAGAAGTTCGCGCTGCGCCTGATCGAGGGCACGTTCGAGCACTGGGACGAGATCGACAAGTCGATCCAAGGCGTCGCGCAGAACTGGAACATCTCACGCATGGCGGTGGTCGACCGCAACGTGCTGCGCCTCGCGACCTACGAGTTGATGCACTGCCAGGACATCCCGCCCAAGGTCGCGATCAACGAGGCGATCGAGCTCGGCAAGCGCTACTCGACCTCGAACTCGGGCGCCTTCATCAACGGCATCCTCGACAAGATCATGAACCGCGCGAAGCCCGGCGACGCCGCGCCCGCGGTGCCGGAACAGGTCGCGGCCCCGACCACGACGCCCTCGACGCCCGAACCCCAGGGCGAGATCGAAGTCCCGAGCGAGGACTGACCGTGGGCCTCTTCGACCGCCTCAAGGAGCGCCTTTCCAAGACGCGCACGGCGCTCTCGGACAAGATCACGGGCATCTTCAAGGGTGGGCGCCCGATCGACGCGGCGCTGCTCGCGGAGCTCGAGGAGCTGCTCTACACGTCCGACCTCGGGCCCGTCGCCGAGCACGTGACGACCGAGCTCGCGCGCCTGCACAAGCGCGGCGACGTCAAGGGCGAGGACGACGTGCGCGCCGCACTGCGCAAGATCCTGCTGGACCGCCTCGGCGCCACGCCCGGCGAGCCGCGCTTCGACGTGAAGCCCACGGTGATCCTCGTCGTCGGCGTGAACGGCTCGGGGAAGACGACGTCGATCGCGAAGCTCGCCCATCGCTTCAAGAAGATGGGGAAGAGCGTGCTCCTCGGCGCCGGCGACACGTTTCGCGCGGCGGCGGCCGATCAGCTCGAGATCTGGGCGCAGCGCAACGACGTGCCGATCGTGCGGCAGAAGCCCGGTGCGGATCCCGCGGCGGTCGCGTTCGACGCGGTCGACTCCGCGGTCGCGCGCGGGATCGACGTCGTGCTCGTCGACACCGCGGGCCGCCTGCACACGCAGAAGAACCTGATGGACGAGCTCCAGAAGGTGCGGCGCGTCATCGAGCGGCGGCTCCCCGGCGCGCCGCACGAGACGTGGCTCGTGCTCGACGGCACGAACGGCCAGAACGCGATCCAGCAGGCGAAGCTCTTCCTCGCGGCCGTGCAGGTGACGGGCCTGATCGTGGCCAAGCTCGACGGCACGGCGCGCGGCGGTGCCGTGTTCGGCATCCACGAGCAGCTCGGGCTGCCGGTGCGCTACATCGGGACGGGCGAGCAGCTCGAGTTGCTCGAGGCCTTCGAGCCCGAGGCCTTCGTCGACGCGATCGTTGGACATTGAGCGCGCACGGCGCGGGGACATTGAGCGCGCACGCCGTTCGGGGGCGCTGAGCGCGCGCCGCGCACGGCGCGGAGGCATCGAGCGCGCGCGGCGCGAGGACGTCGAAAGCCCCTGCGCCGATCCGCTGAACGCGTTCGGTCGCGCTGAAGCCCTTCAGTTCGCCCTCGCGCGGGAAGTAGAGTGCGCGCGGGGCGTCGACGCGCTCCGACACGATGACGAGCCCGTCCCCCCGCTCCGCGCACGTGCCCGAAGCCGAGCACCAGCGCGGCGAGCGCCTCCAGGCGCTCTGCATGCTGCTCCCCGCCGCGGTGCTCGCGTGGCCCGGGCCGGGGTCGTTCCTGCGGCACGACTGGACGAGCGCCGCGACCGGCGCCGCGGTCGCGTTGCTCGCGACGTTTCCCGCGCTCCTCGTGCTCCTCCTGCGCGGCCACGCGCGCGCGGGACGCGGCTGGTTCCTGCTCCTGCCGCTCCTCGCGTCGGGTTTCGTGCTCGTGGAGCCGTTCGACGCCGTCCCCGGGCTCGGCGACGCGTTCGAGCGCGAGCGCGCGACCTTCCTCGTGCTCGCGGCGACGTCGATGCTCGTGTGCGGCGCGAGCCTCTCGACCGCGGGTCGGCGCCTCCTCGCGCGCGGGCTCGCACTGCTCTCGATCGCGTTCACGCTCGTCGCGCACTTCGACGGCGCGAATGCGCACGCGGGCGCGCTCGGGAACACGGGGAGCGTGTCCCAGGCGGCGCTCGCGGGCGCGGTCGTGTCCGCGGGGCTCTTGTTCGAGGGTTTCGGGCCGTGGAGTCTCGTCCACGCCGCGGCGATCGTGCTCCAGTTCGCCTACGTCGGCCGCGTGCCGGTGATCGCGGGTGCGCTCGCGGCGGTGGTCGGGTGCGCGGCGCTCGCGCTCCTCTGCAAGGAGCGCGCGCCCAGGCTCGGCGCGCTCGCGCTCGGCGTGCTCGCGGTGCTGGTCGCGGTCGTTCCGCGCCTCGCGAGCAGCTCGAAGGGAGAGGAACCTGCGTCGAAGTCGTCCGCGATCACGGCACCCGCGCGGGCGGGCGACACCGCCACGCCCGCGCGAGCGGGCGACACCGGCGGCATCGCGGTGCGCCAACGCGTGTGGTGGAGCACGCTCGCGCTCGTCGCCGACCACCCTTTCCTCGGCGTGGGCCTCGGCCAGTTCGCCGCGCGCTTCCCCGCCTACCGCGACCCCGAGGAGATCGAGCTCAGCTCGCACCGGCGCCGCATCGCGCAGGAGACGGAGGTCGAGCACGCGCACTGCGACTACCTGACGCTGCTCGCGGAGGGCGGGCTCGTCTTCGCGGCGGGTGCGTTCGTCCTCTTCGCGCTCGTCCTGCGCTCCGCCGTGCGCGCGCTCCGCTCCGACGACGTCACGAAGGCTGCCCTCGCCGCCGCGGCCTTGGCCCTCCTCGCGAACGGACTCGTGCACGGCGCGCTCCTCTTCGACCCTGTCTCCTCGGCGCTCGCTTTCGGCGTGTTCGGCGTGCTTCTCGGCCCCGTGCCCTCGGAGAAGCCCGTGCTCGTGCGCCGCCTCGTCCCGTGGTTCCTGCTCGCCGCGAGCGCCGTCGCCGCGCCGTCCGCGCTGGCAGTCGTGCGGCAAGCGCGGATCCTCGCGCCGATCGAACGCGGCGAGGAGCTCACGACGGAAGGCACGGGCGACGTGATCGAGCGCGCGCTCGACGAAGTCCCCCACGCGCCGCTCGCGCTCTCGCTCGAAGCGCGCTGGCTCGAGCTCCGCGGCGCCGAGCCCGAACGCGTGCGCGCCGCGTGGAACGCCGTGCTCGCGCGCCGTCCGCAGCGCGTCGAGGCGTTGATGCAGTCGGGCATCGCGTACGTGCGCTCCGGCATCGAGTCGGAGGCGCGTCGCCAATGGGAGACCGCGCGCTCGGTCGATCCGCGCCATCCGGGCGTCCTGTGGAACCTGATGACGCTCGCGTTCGACGAGGAGCGCGCGAGCGAGGGCCTCGCGCTCACGGACGAGCTCGAGCACGCGCGTCGGCTCGACGCCGACCGCCTGTTCGCGCTCGCGACGCGCCTGGAGACCGAGGGCAAGGACGCGAGCGCGCAAGCACTCTGGACGCGCCTCGCGCCCGAGATCGCCGCCGCGGGATCGGACAAGAGCTTCCAGCTCGCGAAGGACCGCCGCGCGGCCGGCGACGATGCGCTCGCGCGCGCGCTCGAGGTGCGCGCGCAACGCGGCTACGCGCGCGAGCACGCCTCGCACGGCGCGTGGAGCGACGCGCTGCGGAGCTACCGCCAGATGCTGCGCGCGGCGGGCGCCGATCCGGCCCCGCGGCGGTTGCGCGTCGAGTACCTCGCCGCCCTCGCGCAGTCGGGCAAGGTCGAGGAAGCCAGCACCGAGCTCGCGACCCTGGACGGCTGGGAGAGCGAGCTCCCCCGCCTCCCGCCGTGGGCAGCGAAGGCGCTGGTCGGCGAGGCCTGGGCCCCGCGCTGAGCGCCGGGTACAAGGACGCGCATGCCGACCCCGGACGCTTCGCGCGCCGAACAACGCACGCTCCTTGCGCGCGGTGACCGCGTGCACGCATCGCACCTCGTCCTGTGCGCGACCTTCGCGCTGTGGCGCGGAACGCAAGCGACTCCCGCGCTGTCCGCCGAGGAAGGCGCCACCTGGCCCGCGAGCACCCCCGGCCGCGCCCTCGCGCTCGCGAGCACGCTCGTGTGCATCGGGGCCCTCGCGACGGCCGTCGTGACGACGCTGCAGATGAAGCGCGACCGTTCGGCATGGGCGCTCCTCGCCGCGATGACCCTCGCACTCGCGTGGCGCGACGCCGTCGACGTCTTCGACCTCGTCTACGCCGCCCTCGCGCTCGCGCTCGGCGCCTACTGGTTCCGCGAGCGGCGCGCGGCGCTCGTCGAGAGCGTGCTCGAGCACGCGCCGTCCGTCCCGCATCGCTGAGCCGGCGAGCTCGCGCGCCCGACTCCGCCGCCTACAGACCGCCGAATCCGCGCGAGATCCGACGCATTGCCAGAAGGCGATGGGCTCGACTCGCACCGGTGTGGCACGACGAGGACCACGTCGGAGCCTTTCCCCCGGCGCCTCATCGCTCGATCAGGCCCGCCTCGCGCAGGGCTCGCCGCACCGCGCGAGACACTTCTCCGAACGGCGGCAAGGTCGCCACCTGAAGTCCGAGGCGAGCGGACCAGAGCCTCTCGTAGCGTCGCTCCTTGCTCGCGAACTCGGCCGTCATCGTCGCGCGCGTGCGGCCGCGGAACGCGAGCTTGGCTTCGACCTCGGGGAGGAGCACGGCGAGGTCGATGAGCCCTTCGTGCGTGAGGTGCCACAGATCGTAGAGGTCGCGCGGTTCGTTGCGCGCCCTGTCGGTCAGGGCGACGAGCTTCTCGACGGCGATCTCCTCCAGCGCGTACACGCGCACCCGCTCGCCGTCGGGCAGGTCCTCGTACTCGTCGTACCCGCGCAGCACGGGTCGTTCTTCCACCGGGCGCACGATCGCTTCGCGAATCGTCACGTCGACCTTCACCTCCTTCGGAGACGCGGCCGGAAGCGGGCCTTCGTACGCGAGGTAGAAGGTGTGACTGTTCTGATGACCCGTTCGATCGGCGCGCGCGAAGCGGATGACGATGCCTGACGCCCGCTGGACTTCCGCATAGACCCCTTCGAGCTCGGCGAGGATCGCGTCGAGCTCGCGCGGCTCCGCCAGCGTGAACTCCAGATCCTCCGAGAAGCGATAGTCGCCGAAGTAGCAGCGCTTGAGCGCGGTGCCGCCCTTGAACACCAGGCTCTCGCGCAACGCCGAGCGGGAGAGCCCGACGAGGAACCAGGCGAGACAGTAGTCGCGCTCGAGCACGGCCTCGCCGACGCGCCGACCGCCCGCGCGGGCGAGACGGTTCGAGAGCAAGGAGAGATTGCGCTGCGGGATCATCCTTCAGGTCTTCACGAGCGTGCGGAGCTCTTCGGGCTCGACGTTCACACGCAGACGCCAGCGGGCCTGATACGGCCCCTCGGCGGGCAGGAGCGGGTCGAGCAGCGCGTACGTCGCCGTGAGCACGGTGCGGAGGCGTTCGATCTCGTCCCCCGAGATCGCCTCGAAGGTCTCGAGCAGGAAGCCGAGCCGACGAACGACCGCACCCACGCCGAGGCGCAGCGCATGATCGACGAGCGCGCTCGTCGCGATCGCATCGCGCCGAATCCAGTAACCCTTCGCGACCTCGGTGAACCCGCCGCAGTGCTCCGGTTGCTTCAGACCGTCGATGACCGTGCGCTCGAGGTCGCTCACGCGCACACGCTCGGTCTTCGTCACCCAGTGGTCGACGATGCCGAACAGGTCTTGGCGCTTGCAGCGCACGAAACGGAACTCGGTGCCGAGCACGGTGCGCGGACGGACCGCCTTCGGCGACGTCACGAACACGGCGAGCTGCGGCTGCGTGACCATCCGGTGCAGCTCCATCGCCGAGGCATGCGACACGTAGTAGTCGGGCGTGTCGACGAGCTCGCGCGCGACGACGTAGGGGTTGCCGAGGTACTCGCGTTCGAGTCCGAGCTCGAAGGGGACGAGGATGAAGAGGCCGGGCTCGAGCCGTGTCGCGAGCCCGCGGTTCACGAGGCCCGTCATCAGGTTGCGCGCGGACTTCGCCTTCAAGGCGGTGATCGCCTCGACCTCCGCGTGCGTGAAGACCGTTCGCCCGCGCTGGTGGAGCTGGGTGATCAGCCGCGCGGCCTGGGGACCGAGGGTCTTGGTCGGCTCATGGTTTGTGTGCTGAGTACCCATCCGGGAGGGGCATTCTGCGCCCACAACGTCACGACAGCAAGCAGGTGTTCCTATTTGTCGTGCTGAATGCCTCCCCATCTGAGGCGAACTGCGCACACGTCATCAGCAGAAGGCGAGTCGGGGCCTGTCGTGGAGCGCTGGGAGGGCAGCCGAACCGCCGGTGGTTTCGGGGCCCCAGGAGTGACAGTCCGGCGGGCGCGAACTGGCCCGTGGGTGCCGAACGACAGTGCTTCCCCAGCCTCCAGCGCATCCGCCTCGTGGGCCTAGGCTTCGAGTGAGAGCGCGGCGGACCCAGTCGCCCCGACGATGGCGAGCATGAGGAGCGCGTCGCCGCGCGTTCCAGGCCGACCGAGGACGAGCAGCGCGAGCGTGAGCGCTAGCGCGAAGAGGACGCTCCAACGCTCGAACGCGGGCGCCGGCGTGTGGACGTGCGCGAGGTCGCGGTGGCCGAGGACTTCGCCGGTGGTCGTGCGCAGGAGCTCGGCGCGCAGGGTCCACCAGCCTTCCTCGTTCGGCAGCGTGAGCGGCGCGTCCAGCGTGAAGACCTGGGCGCGCGGCGGGAGCGTGCTCCCGCGCGTGAGCTCGGCCGCGCGCGTCGCGTCGAC
>JACRIO010000029.1 GCA_016220035.1 Planctomycetota bacterium
ATTCCCCCCAGCGATGCGGTCGCGCGCCTCTGCCGCGTCGCCGCGCCCGAGGGCTGGCGCATCCGCGAGGTCGCGCTGCACGATCTCGACGGCGACGACGTCGCCGACCTCGTGCTCGCGCTCTCGGGGCCTTCGGGCGCGCGTCGGCTCGAGGGCCGCGTGCGGAGGAAGGACGCGCCGTCCTTCTCCACGAACCCCGACCGCGTCGTCGACCTGCCGCGCGACGTCGTCGCGTGGGCCGTCGCGGACGTGCACTCGGACCTTGGCGACGAGTTCGTGCTCTTCGGCGCGAGCGCCGCGTTCTCCGTGCGCGCGACGGCTCCGGAGGCGGAGCGCTTCGCGAAGCTCGCGGCCATCGACTGCCTCTGGCAGTGGCCCGACTCCCAGGCTTTCGTCTTCCAGGACGGCGTCCGCGACATCGACGGCGACGGGCTCGACGACCTCGTCGTCCCGGGGCCGGGCCTCGCGCGCGTGCTGTTCCAGCGCCGCGACACGGAGGGGCGCGCCACGTTCGCGAGGGCCTTCGACCTCGTCGTGGGCGAGCCCTCTGCCGCGACGAACGGCAAGGGCGAGGTGCGCCAACCCGGCGGGCGTCGCAGTGTCTCCGTGTCCTTCGGCGACGACGGGTTCCAGCTCGGCGGCGCGCGCAAGGACGCCGGGACTATGCTCGCGGTCGAGGACGGCGTGCCCGCGCCGCAATTCCACGACTGGGACGGCGACGGCGACCTCGACGCCCTCTTCCTGCGCGACGACGCGCTCGTCGTGGTCCGCCAGGAGCCGCGCGGCGCATTCGCGCCGGGTCCCGCGCTCGTGCTCGCGAGCCCGGTCGTGCGCGATCGTTCGCGCGCGCTCGACCTCTCCTTCGACGTGTGGTCGCGCGACCTCGACGGCGACGGGCGCGTCGACGCGATCGTCGCGGCGGGGGATCGGCGCGCGAAGGACATGCGCACGCAGGTGCAGGTGTTCCTGCAGGCGCGCGGATCGGCGGAAGCGTGGGACGCAGCCGGCGCGCCGCTGTTCGGTCCGGCCGGCACGCCCTCGGGCCTGCTCGTGCTCGCGGGGCTCGGGCGGCTCGTCGAGGTGCGCGACGTCGACGGCGACGGGCGGCTCGACCTCGTGGCACTCTCCCTGAAGCCCGATCTGCTCGACCAGATGCGCTCCGCCGCGAGCGAGGAGGTCGAGGTCGAGCTCTACGTGTTCCGCGGCGGCCCGGCGGGTTTCGAGCGGCGGCCGGCCTTCGTGCAGAAGGTGGCGCTGCCGGCCGCGGGCGGCGATCACCTGCTCGCGTTCGCGGGCGACGTCACGGGGGACGGCGTCGCGGAGCTCTTCACGCGCGACGCGAAGGACCGCCTGCGCGTCTACGTCGTGAAAAAGCAGAAGGACGGGACCCTCGCGCGCGTCGAGCGGCCGTTGTGGGAGCTCCCGATCGACGCGGAGGCGCAGATCGTGCTGCCCGGACGCTTGAAGGCCGGCGCGTGGGACGTGCTCGCGTGGACGGGCGAGGGGGTCACGTGCGCGAGCTTCCGTTGATCGTGAGCGTGCTCTGCGCGTCCGCGGCGTCGCTCCGCGGGCAGGAGGCGCCCGGCCTCGCGCTCTCCGTGCGCGGCGGCTTCGAGACGGAGCTCGCGGTGTGCGGGGCGCGCTGCGTCGAGCTCGACGGGCGGCCGGGCGACGAGCTCCTGGTCCTCGCGGAAGATGGCGCGGTGCGCACGTGGAGCGTCGATCCCGCGACGCACGTGTTCGCGCCGGAGCCGCGCGGGACGCTCGTGCTGCCGGACCCGTCGCACGCGCTCGTCGCGACCGCGCGCTTGCTCGACGGCGACGCGCGGCCCGCGCTCGTCGTCGCCGACGCGAGCGGCGTGCACGCGTGGCGGCCGCTCGAAGGCGGTGGTTTCGGCGGCGAACCGATCGAGCTCCTGCCGCGCTATCGCCAGCGCGTGCGCGTCGGCGCGCCGGCCTTCGCGCCGATCGCGCAGGACGTCGACGGGGACGGGCGCGACGATCTCGTGCTCCCGAACGGCGCGGAGCTCGAGCTCTGGATGCGCGCGGGTCCGTCGAACGGCGCCACGAGCGCCGCGCACTTCACGAAGGCCGCGTCCGTGCACGTCGAGGTGCGGCACGCGCGCGCGAGTTCCGCCGACGAACTCTCCGACGTGCTCTCCGCGAGCCTCGCGATCCCGGACCTCTTCCTCACGGACGTGAACGGCGACGGGCGCGCGGACCTCGTCGTGGCCGAGGGCGACCGGCGCGCGTACCACCTCGTGCGCGCGGGGGGATCGATCCCGGCGGCGCCGGACGTCGTGCTCGACCTGTCCATCTTCAAGGACACGACCCCCGAGGCCGTCGTCGCGCCGGGACGCACGCTCGCCGGCGGCGACGCGACGCGGCTCGAGACGCGCGACCTCGACCTCGACGGCATCCCCGACCACGTCATCGCGCACCGCCGCAAGGTGTGGGTCTTCCCGGGCACGAAGGACGGACCGCAGTTCGAGAAACCGTCGGCGATCCTGAAGGCCGCGGACGACGTCACCGCCCTCGCGCTCGTGCGTCTCGACGACGACGAGCGCGCGGACCTCCTGCTCTTCAAGCTCCAGGTTCCGTCCATCGGCGCGATCCTGCAGGGGCTCCTGCGGGAGTGGAGCGTCGAGGTCGAGTGCGCGGGCTACCGCAACAAGGACGGTCGGAGCTTCGCGACGACGCCGGAGTGGAAGAGCACGATCGAGGTGCGCCTGCCCGCCATCCTCGACATCGCAAGAGACCCGAACGCGATCGTCGAGCGCTTCGAGGCCGCGGGGAAGAAATTCCGCGCGCCGGCCCTCGCGGACCTCGACGGGGACGGGCGGCAGGACGTCGCGCTGTTGACGGAGGACAAGACCGCGATCGAGGCCTGGCGCGGCGGCGCGGGCGCGGTGGGCGTCGGCCGCGAGGACGAGGCGCTCCTGAAGGAGCTCTTGTTCGACGACCGCGAGAAGACGTGGGACCTCGAGCGCGTGCTCGCGTTCCTCGGCGACTACGCGGCGCAGCGCGTGGCGCGCGTCACCGGCGGCCGCGCGGCCGAAGCGCGCTTCGCGCTGCGCGATCCCGCGAAGGCGCGGCTCCTGGAGACGCGCGCGTGCGACGTCGACGGCGACGGACGCGGTGAACTCCTGCTCGAGTACTGGCTGCTCGACTCGCCGGGACGGCGGCGGTTCGACGTGCTCGGCGCGCGCTAAAGCTCCAGCGCGCGACGGAGGAAGGCCCACTGGTCGGCGACCTCCTCGATCTTCATCGACGTCGATTTGCCCGCGCCGTGGCCGGCCTTCACGTCGATGCGGATGAGGATCGGATCCGGCCCGGCCTGCGCCGCCTGCAGCGCGGCGGTGAACTTGTAGCTGTGCGCGGGCACGACGCGGTCGTCGTGGTCGGCGGTGGTGACGAACGTCGGCGGGTAGCGCACTCCGGCGCGCACGGCGTGCAGCGGCGAGTACGCGAAGAGCCAGTCGAACGCGGCGCGGCTCTTCTTCGCGATGCCGTAGTCGCTCTCCCACGCCCAGCCGATCGTGAACTGGTCGTAGCGCAGCATGTCGAGCACGCCGACGGCCGGCAGCGCGGCCCCGAAGAGCTCGGGCCGCTGCGTCATGCACGCGCCGACGAGGAGGCCGCCGTTGGAAGCGCCGTGGATCGCGAGCTTCGGCGACGACGTCCAGCCCTTCGCGATCAGGTACTCGGCGCACGCGATGAAGTCGTCGAAGACGTTCTGTTTCCGCGCCTGCGTGCCGGCCGCGTGCCAGTCGCGGCCGTACTCCCCGCCGCCCCGCAGCACCGCGGACGCGTAGAGGGCGCCCTGGTCCATCCACGCGAGCACGGCCGGGCTGAACGCGGGTTGAATCGACACGTCGAAGCCCCCGTAGCCGTAGAGCAAGCACGGCGTCGCGGAGCTCGGCGTCACGTCCTTCCTGCGCGTCACGAACAGCGGGACGCGGGTTTCGTCCTTGCTCGTCGCGAAGAGCTGCTCGGTGACGTAGTCGGCGGGATCGAAGGCGGTCTTCGGCCGGCGCCAGACGGAGAGCGCGCGCGTCGCGACGTCGAGGCGCAGCACTTCGGCCGCGCGCGCGAACGAGGACCACGCGAAAAAGGCGTCGGCGTCGTGCGGGCTGCCCGAGAGGCCGCTCGCGGCGCCGAACCCGTCGAGCGGGACGCGCGCGGAGGCACCGCCTTCCAACGGCGCGACCGAGAGCACGGAGCGCGCATCCTCCATGTGGAGCGCGACGAGTCGCCCGCCCGCGATGACGGCGCGCTCGAGCGTGCGCTCCGGGTCGGCGGAGAACACCGCGCGCCAGTGCGCGCGGTCGGGCCGGGCGAGGTCGATCGCGATGACGCGCTTGGTCGGTGCGTCGAGGTCGGTCTTCAGGAAGAGCTCAGTCCCCACCTTCTCGATCACTTCGAATTCGGCGTCGAAGCCGGCGGCGAGCTCGACCACGCGCGCGCCGGGCCGCGCGAGGTCCTGCGCGAAGACCTGCGTGCGCGGATCGGTGCCCTGCGTGACGGTGATCACGAGCAGCGCGCCGTCGTCGGTCACGTAGCCCGAAAAACCCCACTCGGGCTCGTCGGGGCGCGCGAAGACGAGCTCATCCGTGCTCTGCGGCGTGCCGAGCCGATGGAAGCGCAGCTCCTGCTTCACGAGCTTCACGTTCCCCGTCGTGTCGTGCTCGGGGAAGGTCGAGTAGTAGAAGCCGCTCGCATCGGGGCGCCACGCGATGTTCGAGAACTTGACCCACTCGACGCGGTCGTCGCGGTCCTTCCCGCTCGCGACGTCGCGCACGCGGATCGTGGTCCAGTCGCTGCCGCCCTCGGACACTTCGTACGCGAAGGACTTCCCGTCCGGGCTCGCGCGCGTCGAGCCGATCGAAGCGGTGCCGTCCTTCGATAGCGAGTTGGGATCGAGCAGCACGCGCGGCGGCGCGTCGAGGTCCGCGGCGACCCAGTACACGGGCTGGTTCTGCAACCCGTCGTTCCTGGTGAACACGACGAGCCCGCCTTCGCGCGCCGGCACGCCGAAGCGTTCGTAGTCCCACAGCTCCTTCAAGCGCGCCTCGATCGCCTCGCGTTCGGGAACCGCGTCGATCCAGGCGCGGGTGAGCGCGTTCTGCGCGTCGACCCACGCGCGCGTCTCGGCGGAATCGGGGTCCTCGAGCCAGCGATAGGGATCGGCGACCTTCACGCCGTGGTAGTCGTCGACGACGTCGGCCGTGCGCGCGTGCGGATAGACGATCGCGGCTCGCGCGCCCGGAGCGGAGCGCGCGACGGCGTCGGCGGAGGAAGAACAGGAGCTCACGAGGAGGGGACTCGCAACGAGGAGGTGTGGAAGGCGGACGTGGAACATGGATCGACTCGCGAAGGCGGAGAGCGAGAGCCCGCGCCGGAGGGACGCGCGCCGGTGCACGCCGCGAAGGAGAACAACGGGACTCGGGCGCGTCCAGGGCGTCGTTGCGGGCCGGGAGCGACTCCATGGGTCAGCTCCATGCGGGGCGGCTTCGACATCCCATGTCGAATTCGCTCCGGTCGCGAGCTGCGCAGCCGGCCGCGTCACTCCGTCAGAGCTTGGGGTGCGCGCGGTGGAAACCCGTCGCGCGCTGCCAGAGGTCGGCGAGGCGCACGAGCTCCTCCTCGCGGTCGACGCGGCCGGTGAACGTGATGCTGCGTGGTGCGCCGTCCTTCGCGGGGGCGCTGGAAGGCAGCACGATCGCGGGGAGGCCGGTGAGGTTCTCCATCACGAGGCTTGGACCGCCGAAGCTCGGGTGGACGAACGCGCGGAGGTCGGCGAGGCGCGTGTCGAGCTCGCGCATGACACGCGTGCGCAGGCGCTGCGCGCGCAGGTACTCGACCGCGGGGAGGAAGCGCGCGGCGCGAAAGGTGTTGGGCCACGCTTCTGGCCCCTGCCACACCATCTGGTCGTCGCGCCCGTCGCGCGTGAGCTCGTCGAAGGCCGTCGCGGCCTCGGCAGTGAGGATCACGAGCAGCTCGCCGACCGGCACGTCGTCGGGGAGCTCGAGGGGGACGAGCTCGACGCCGAGGCCGCGCAACTCGTCGAGCACGTGCGCGTCTTCCTTCGCGTGCTCGAACGCGCTCGCGAGGTAGCCCACGCGCCAGCCCTTCACGTCCACGGGTCGAGCGTCGCGCGCGTGAAACGGCTGGAAGCGCACCGCGGGATCGCTCCCATCGGGCCCCGCGATCACGGCGAGCACGATCGAGGCGTCCAATACACTCCGTGCGATCGGTCCGACCTTGTCCATCGTCCACGACAGGTTCATCGCTCCCGTGCGCGGCACACGGCCGAAGGAGGGACGGATGCCGGTGGCGCCGCACGCGGTGCACGGCGACACGATCGAGCCGAGCGTCTCCGTGCCGAGCGCGAACGGCAGTCCACCCGCGGCGACGAGGCTCGCGGAGCCCGCCGAGGAACCGCTGGAACCCTTCTCGACGTTCCACGGCGTGCGCGTGCGCCCGCCCTGCCACAGATCGCCGTACGCGAACTCGCCGAGCGACGTTTTGCAGACGAGCACGGCGCCCGCGGCGTCGAGGCGCTGCACGACCGTCGCGTCGCGCTCGATGCGCTGCTCCGCGTAGATCCGCGAGCCCCACGTGGTCGGCGTGCCCGCGACCGCGAACAGGTCCTTGGCGCCCCAAGGAATGCCGTGCAGGAGCCCGCGCCAGTGCCCGTCCGCGAGCTCGCGATCGAGCGCTGCCGCCCGCGCGAGCGCGCGCTCCTCCGTGAAGTTCACGACGGCGTGGAGCTTCGCGTCGAGCCGCCGCACGCGCGCGATCGTGCTCCGCGCGAGCTCGACGCACGACACGCGCCGCGCCTTGACGAGTGCTGCGAGCGTGGGCACGTCCGCGAACGCGAGCTCGTCGAGGTCGGCGGGCCGATTCACGTCTGGGAGCGCGATGGGCGCCAGCGCGAGCGCCGCCGCCTCGACGCGCATGCCCGGCAGGAGCGGAGAAAACGTGAAGGCCGGATCGAGCCCGTTCTCGATCGCGATGGGAAAGAGCGCGCGATACCCGCCCGCGAGTTCCAGCACGTCCTTCTCGAGCATCCCGAGCTCCGCGTCCGTGAACTCGAGCGCCGCGACCTTCGCCGCCGCGCGCAATTCCTCCTTGCCGGACGGCGGCGCGGGATCCTGGGCGAACGCGAAGACGACGAGCGCGACGACGGACTGCATGGAGCCTCCTCGAGGTGGCGCGCAGCCTAACGCATGGATCCGTCGAAACGCCGCAGTCGATCGCGTGCTCGCGGCGTTCCTTTCTTACGCATTCGATCAATGGCTTCCACATCGAGTTGGACCCCGACCCGCTCACGCCGCTAGCGTGCGCGTCCTCCATGTCCGCGCCGACCACCGATTCCCCGGACGCACAACGCTCGAGCTTCCTCGAGCGGCTCGCGCTCCACCGGCCCGAGTTGCGCGCGTGGGCGCTCTACGACTGGGCGAACTCGGCGATGTTCACGGTGATCGTGACGGCCGTGTTCCCGATCTTCTACCGCGAGGTCGCCGCCGCCGGGCTCGACGACGACGCGAAGCGTTCGACCTTCGGCTGGGCGACGACCGTGAGCCTGCTCGTCGCGGCGCTGCTCTCGCCGCTCCTCGGCGCGGTGGCGGACTACGCGCGGCTCAAGAAGCAGCTCTTCGCCGTCTTCCTCGTGCTCGGCGTGCTCTCCACCGCGGCGATGTTCTGGATCGGAGCGGGAAACTGGCGGCTCGCCGCGTGGCTCTTCGGCCTCGCGAACATCGGCGCGGCGGCGAGCTTCGTCTTCTACGACGCGCTGCTCTCCACCGTCGCGCGCGCGGACGAGGTCGACCGGCTCTCGACCACCGCCTACGCGGTCGGCTACCTCGGCGGCGGGCTCTGTCTCGCGCTATGCCTCGCGCCGATCCTGTGGCCCGCGACCTTCGGCTTCCCGAGCGGGCCCGGGCTTTCCTCAGCGGACGCCAGCCTGCCCACGCGCGCGGGCTTCCTCGTCGTCGCCGTGTGGTGGCTGCTCTTCACGATCCCGTTCTTCCGCCGCGTGAAGGAGCCGCCGCTTGCGCTCGAGCCCGACGAACAGCGCGGCGCGAACCCCGTGCGCGTTGCGTTCACGCGCCTCGGCGAGACCTTTCGCGAGCTGCGCGGCTACAAGAACGCGTTCCTGTTCATGCTCGCGTTCCTGATCTTCAACGACGGGATCGGCACGATCATCCGCATGGCGGCGCTCTTCGGCGACGAGCGTCACATCGACCGCGAGGTCATGATCGGCGCGATCCTGCTCGTGCAGTTCGTCGGGATCCCGTTCGCGGTGCTCTTCGGCAAGCTCGCGGATCGCATCGGCGCGAAGCGCTCGATCCTGGTGGCGCTCGTCGCCTACGTCGGCATCACGCTGCTCGCGTACGGCATGGACACGGTGGGGGAGTTTCTCGCCATGGCCGTGTGCGTCGGCATGGTGCAGGGCGGCGCGCAGGCGCTCTCGCGCTCCTTGTTCTCGACGCTCGTGCCCAAGCACAAGGCGGGCGAGTTCTTCGGCCTCTTCTCGACGCTGGAGAAGTTCGCGGGCGTGCTCGGGCCGCTCGTGTTCAGCCTCGCGGCGACGAGCGGGGCCGCGATCCTCTCCCTGCTCGCGTTCTTCGTCGTCGGCGGAGCCCTGCTCTGCTTCGTCGACGTCGAGGCCGGCCGGCGCAAGGCAGCCGAAGCGGACGCCGGGCTCGCGCGTTCTTGAACTCATGTTGGAGGCCTGAAGGGTCGAGGTTAGGCTCGTGGACATGCTGTTCCCCATGCCCCTCGAGCGCATGCTCGATGCACAGGGTCGTCCCTACTTCCTCTGGGACAACGACCTGACGCTCGAGCAGTTTCTCGAACGCCTCCGGGACCCCGATCCCGTGGTGCGGGGATATTGCACGGCCAAACTGCTACGACAGGCGCGTCCTGACGATGCGCTGCAGTTCGTCACGTTCGCCGAGATCGACGCACTCTGGCCCTTCATCGATCGACACCTCGGCAGGGAGCGCGAGTTCTGGACTTGGCTGCTCGCGCGCTGGAGGTCGCTGCGCCGTGTCGCAGGGTAGGTTGAGCCCGCTCCAGGTGAGCATCTTGCGTGTGCTCGGCCCCCTCACCCCGCAGTTCACGCTCACGGGGGGCGGTGCACTGGCCGGATTCCACACCCAACATCGCACGACGCGCGATCTCGACTTGTTCTGGCGCGGGCACCGCGAACTCGGCGATCTCGTGGCGCTCGTCGAGGAACGACTGCGCGGCGTCGGCTTCGAGGTCACGACTCTGCGTTCTGCCCAGTCGTTCCATCGCTTCGAGGTGCGAAGCGGCCAGGAACGGTGCGTGCTCGACCTCGTCGCCGATCCGACGCAGCCGATCGACCCACCGGAATGCCGACGACTCGAGGACGTCGACCTCTCGGTCGAGAGCAGGCATCAGCTCCTGGTGAACAAGTTCCTGACACTGTTGGGGCGCGCCGAGATCCGCGACCTCAGGGATCTCCGTGAACTGCTCGCCACGGGCGGGGATTTTGCGCGCGCGGTTCGCGATGCTGGGGAAACGGATCGAGGGTTCTCCGCCTTGACGCTCGCGTGGATCCTCGAGGGCTACAAAGTGCCCGCGCTCGCCCGTGCTGAGGGTCTCGATTCGGGCACTGCAGAGGAGCTCGAGCGCTTCCGAGTCGAGCTGATGGCCCGCCTGACGGCGGGTATCGAAGAGGAAGGCGGCCCGGCGCAGGACCCGCCGAGCCACTGATACCGCGAACCCGCCGGCGCGTCAGCCGCGCGGCTTGCCGCACTGGCCGCAGAACTTCGCGTCCGCGGTCAAGGCGCCGCCGCAGCCCGCGCAGAAGCCCGCGGTCTTCGCGGCCGCTGCCGCCAGCTCGCCGCCGCAGCTCGAGCAGAACTTGCCGGGCGCGACGCTCTTCTGGCACTTCGTGCAGACGACGCCGGCCGTCGCGGGCGCGAGGACGTCGCCGCCGCGCTGAGCGTCGCGCACGAGCATCTGCGCCATGCCGAGACCGACGCCGAGACCCGCGCCGCCGAGCAGGCCCGCGCCGCCGGCACCGCCGTCGCCGCCGCCGCCTTTCGCCATGCCTTCCCCAGCGCCCATCATCGCCTTGCCCGCGGCGAACTGCTGGAAGCCGCCGACGCTGCCCATCGCGCGGACGTATGCGGCGTCCGTGTACAGGCGCTTCAGGTTGCCCGCGTCCTGCTCGTCGATCGCGATGACGAAGTTGCCGAGGCGGACGATGTCGAGGCCGTAGGACGCGACGTGCGTGTCGAGCGCGTCGATGACCTCCTTCTCGAGCTCCTCCGTGTACGCGCCGCTCGTGACGTCGAGCAGCGGCCATTTGTTCTTCACGAGCAGCTGCGCCGTGCGATCGCGCAGGACCTTGAGCACCTGCTCCTTCATCCACGCGCGCACCTCGTAGCTCTGCGCGGCGCCCGTGCCGACGAGCCCGACCACGAGCTGCGCCGGATCGACGACGCGGAAGCTGAACTCGCCGTGGACCATCGTCTCCACCGGCACGCCCGATTTCGGATCCTCGACGTGGCCGATCGGGCCGCCGAACTTGGCGCCCGTGAACTCGCGCATCGAGACGAAGAAGACCTCGGTGATGAACAGCCGCCCGCCCGTGAAGCTGTCGACCAGGTTCGACAGGAAGGGGATGTTCGAGCTCTCGAGGGTGTGCCGGCCCGGGCCGAGCGTCCCGACCACCTTGCCGTCGCGGAAGAAGACCGCCTGCTCGTCGGCCATCACCGTGAGCTGCGCCTTCATCGGGATCGTGGGATCCGGGTGCTTCCAGACGACGTGCGCCTTCGCATCGTCCGGGCGCGCGATGATCATCTCGCCCACGCCGCGCTTGAACCAGTCGACGACTCCCATGCTCGTTTCGCTCCTTCGTTGGCGGGGCTCTCCCGCGGTCCTACTCCTACGGCAGAGCGTACGAGTTCATTCACGGAGCGGGAAGCGCAGGTGGGCGCGGGCGGGAGCACCTTCGAAACGACCGCGAGGCGCTTTGCACGC
>JACRIO010000322.1 GCA_016220035.1 Planctomycetota bacterium
GCGCACGAACACGACCTCGAACCGCTCGACGAACCCGAGCCGCACCCTGAGCACGAACCGCTCGCGGACCACGAGCTCCGCCCCGCTCCGCGCGGAGAGCTCCCCAAGCCCAGCCTCGCGCCGCCGCTCGCACCCGCCGCGTCGGAAGCCCCCGCGCGCCGCGCCCCGTCGACCTCCGGGTCGACCTCCGGGGCGACCTCCGGGGCGCCCGCCGAGCCCGCCGACGCTCCGCGCGCCCACGCGCCGTGGTTCCGGGAGCAGGTCGCGGACCTCGCCGACCTCGCGCAGAGGATCGAACTCGGCCTGACGCAGATTCGCGAGGGCGCGCAGGCCTCCGAGGAGGCGATCGAGGCGCTCTCGACGCCCGTCGAGGAGCTGACGCACGACGTCGCGCGCCTGCTCCAGTTCACGCGCACGCTCGGCTACCTCGTGTCGCCGCCGGCGCGCGGCGCGCAGCGCTTCGACCTCGGCGAACTCGTCGACCTCCACACGCGCGCGCTCGTGGAGCGCGGCGCGGAAGGCCCGCGCTGCCTCGCGCGCAAGAACGGCGGAGCGATCGTGAAGAGCGATCGCCAGCTCGTGTCGCAGGTGCTCGACGCGCTCTTCCACCTCGCGGGCCGCGCGTCGGCCGCGGGCGAGATCGTGCGCGTGCAGTTGAAGACGGAGAAAGACGCGGCGCGCCTCACGATCGAGTTCCCCGCGGGCCCGCTCGCGGCGCTGGACTTCGCGCGCATCGTCGAACCGTACGCGCTGCGCCGCCTCTTCCCCGAGCTCGGCGCGAACGCGCTCGCGGCGGCGACCGGCATCGTGCAAGGCCAGGGCGGCGCGCTCGCGCTCGTGCGCAAGGGCGAGCGGCACCTGGAGTGGACGCTGACGCTGCCGCTCGACCGCGGCGATGCGGGCGCCACGCCCGAGAACCCGTTCGGCTGACGCTCGGGCCTTCCGCCGATCGACCACTTCGTGTAGATCGCGCGCGTGATCCTCGGCGACCGCCTCGATCGAGCGCCCGAACGCGCGCTCTCCATCCTCGTGCTCGGCGCGTCGGGGTTCGTGGGCGGAGCTGTGGTCGGAGCACTCCTCGCGCGCGGACACCGGGTCGAGGCGTGGAGCCGCCGCCCGCGCGCTTTTCCGGTCGGCGTGCTCGCGCGCGAAGCGGATCTGCTCCACCCGCCGAGCTACGCGCACTTCCGCGGGCCTTGGGACGCGCTGGTCCACCTCGCGGCGCACGCGGTGCCCAATGCGGCGTTCACGGAGGACATGGCGCGCGAGAACGTGGTGGTGACGCGGCATGCGCTCGAGCACCTGCGCGCGACGTCGCCCGGCGCGCGTTTCGTGCTCGGCTCGTCCGCCGCGGTGTACGCGCCTTCGGAGCTGGCGCTGGGCGAGGACGCGCCGGTCGGACCGCGCGGGCTCTATGCGCGGAGCAAGCTCGACGCGGAGGAGCTCGCGCGCACGTTCGGGCGCGACCTCGACCTCCGCGTCGCGCGGCTCTTCAATCAGATCGGCCCCGGGATGCCCGCGGGGCTCGCGCTCAGCGATCTCTGCGCGGCGCTCGCGCGCGGCGACGATCCCGTGCGCATGAAGGGCGCCGATTCCACGCGCGACTACCACGACGTGCGCGACGGCGCGCGCGCGCTCGTGCTCCTCTGCGAGACGGAGCACGCGGGGACCTGGAACGTCGCGAGCGGCGTCCCGCGGCGCATCTCCGAGCTCGCGCGCGACCTCGTGGAGCGTCTGGGGACGCGCCAGCGGATCGAGTTCGCCCCCGCAACGCCCGACACCGTGCTCGGCGCGCGCACGAAGCTCGAACGCGAGCTCGGCTGGGGCGCGCGCGTCCCGTTCGAGGAGACCCTCGACCGCCTCGCGCGCTGGACGGCCGAGTTGCGCGCCGAAAACGCACCGCCCCGCCCGCGTTGAGCCCGCCCGCGTTGAGCCCGCTCGCGTTGAGGGCGACGCGCGGGAAGGACCGCCTGCGACGGACGTCGTAGCGATCCTTGGCGAGAAAGGCTTTGAGGCCGCTGCCCGCGCCGCGCTACGGTGCTCGCGCGGCCGCGGGGCCGCTCCGGAGCGAAACCATGCCGAACCCGACGTCGAACACGAAGAAGCGCGCGCTCATCACGGGCATCACCGGACAGGACGGCAGCTACCTTGCCGAGTTCCTGCTCGCGAAGGGTTACGAGGTGCACGGGATGGTGCGGCGCGCGTCGCTCTTCAACACCGACCGCATCGACCACCTGCACATCGGCGAGAGCCCCAACCCCGACCTCTTCCTGCACTACGGCGACATGTCCGATGCCGGTGCGTTGCGCAACCTCGTGGAGGAGGTGGCGCCCGACGAGCTCTACAACCTCGCCGCGCAGAGCCACGTCCGCGTCAGCTTCGACCAGCCCGAGTACACCGTCGACGCGACCGCGGTCGGCGTCATTCGCCTGCTCGAAGCGATTCGCGGGCACAGGAAGAACGGCGGCAGGGAAGTGCGCTTCTACCAGGCCGGTTCCTCCGAGATGTTCGGCAGCGCGCCGCCGCGCCAATCGGAGACGACGCGCTTCCAACCGCGCTCGCCGTACGCGTGCGCGAAGGTCTACGCGCATTATCAGGTGGTCAACCACCGCGAGAGCTACGGTTTGTACGCAGCCAACGGGATCCTCTTCAATCACGAGTCGCCGCGCCGCGGCGAGACCTTCGTGACGCGCAAGATCACGCGCTCGGCGACGCGCATCAAGCTCGGGCTCCAGGACAAGCTCCACCTCGGCAACCTCGACGCGAAGCGCGACTGGGGTTTCGCCGGCGACTACGTCGAGGCGATGTGGCTCATGCTCCAGCAGGAGCGCGCGGACGACTACGCGATCGCGACCGGGCGGTCGATCTCGATCCGCGAGTTCCTCGCCATCGTGTTCGAGCGGCTCGAACTCGATTGGAAGGAGCACGTCGAGCTCGACCCGCGCTACCTGCGCCCCGCCGAGGTCGATCACCTCGAGGGCGATCCGTCGAAGGCGAAGCGCCTGCTCGGTTGGAAGGCGAAGACGAGCGTCGAGGAACTCGCGGGCATGATGGTCGACGCCGACCTGCGGCTCGCCGAGCGCGAGCTCATGCTCAAGTACGCGGGGCACGAGGAAGCGCAGCGGCTCGGCTACCGCTGAGGTCGTCAGGCGGCCGCGCCCTGGAGCGCGGCGAGCACGCTCGCTCGGTTCGCGAGCGCGTCGGGGTCGTGTGGGTCGCGCAGGAGGGCGTTCTCGAAGGCCTGGAGCGCGTCCTCGGCGGCGCCGCTCTTCCACAAGACGGCGCCGAGGTCGTTCCACGCGCGCACGCAGCCCTGGTCCTGGTCGAGCACGGCGAGGAGGTGTTCGGCGGCGCGTTCGAGCTCGTTGCGCGCGTAGCAGCGCGCGGCGGAGGCGAGGCGTTCGGCGTGCGTGCGCGGGTTCGCGAGCGTCGCGAGCGCCTGCTTCGCGCCCTCGCGAGCGCGCTCGACGGCGCTCCGGAGCTCGGGCGTGAGGTGCGGGTTCAGCGTGAGCGCGGCCTCGGCCGCGGCGAGGCACTCCTCGTGCTCTTCCGCGGAGGCGTAGAGCACCGCGAGCTGCGCGTGCAGGTCGCCGAACGCCGGAGCGTTCGCGTCGACGAACACGAGGTCGCAGAACGCCATGCGCAGCTCGCGCACGGCGTCGTCGAGGCGGCCCTGCTTCGCGAGCGCCTGCGCGAGCTCGACGTGCGTCATCGTCCGGTGGCCGAGGCGGCGATCGGTGGCGAGCGACGGGACGAGCGCGTCGATCTGGAACGAGGGACCGATGTGGCCTTCGGGCCAGGTCTTCGGGAAGCGCGACAGCAGGTCGGCGAGCCCCGCCGTGAGGTCGCGCGCCGTGCGCTCGCGGCCGAACGCCGCGCGCGCGTGCGCGAGCGACTCGGCGCTGCACCGCGACCAGAGTTGCGCGTCCTCGTGCAGCGCGATCACGCGCCGCGCGAAGGCCGCGGGGTCGTCGTGCACGCACGCCGCGAGCTCGCCTTCGAGGCCGAGCCCCTCCGCGCTGATCGTCGTGAGCACCGCGGGCAGCCCGTGTCCGAGCGCCTGCACGTTCTTCGTCTTGAGCCCCGTGCCGTAGGTCACCGGCGACACGAACACGCGTGCGCGGTCGAAAGCGGGCGCGAGGTCCGCGGCGCGGCCCACGGTCTCGATCGAAGGATCGTCGAAGCCCCACCCACCGGAAGGCGGCTCACCGACGAGGCGCAGCTTCACGTCCGGCAGCTCCGCGCGCACCAGCGGCAGCGCTTCGCGCACGAACCAGCGCACCGCCTGCACGTTCGCGTCGTTCGCGCCCGAGCCCAGGAACAACAGGCCGTCACGCGCCTCGAAACCCGGCACGCTCGCGCGTACCTCCGCCTGCGCGAACGCGATCACGCGCGGGAGGAGCGCGGGCCACGCGGCTTGCATGCGCTCCTTGTCCTCCCGCGTGATCGTCCAGAGCGCGTCCGCGAGCGCGTGGGAGTCCGCCTCCTTCTCGAAGAGGCCGCGCGCGCGCTCGCGGTCGCTCCGCGAGCCGCTTTTCTCGGCCTTGCGCTCCTCGCGCAGCGCGTGACAGTCGTCGGAGAGCAGCACGACGCGCATCCACGGCGCGGCGCGGCGCAGGAGCGGCAGGTACTGTTCCCCCACGCCGATGCCCGACCAGAAGTATTGATAGAGGATCGCGGCGTCGAAGCGCTCCCGCGCGCACAGCTCCGCGAGGTCGATCGGCGCACCCTTCGGCCGCACGAACGGCGTACGGTCGGGATCCGGCGCGAGCACCGTGACGCCGAGCGCTTCGAGCGCCTCTGCGTGCTCGGGCCGCGAGTCCGCGTTGCGGCCGAGGAGCGTGACGCGGTGTCCGGCCGCGCGCAGGAGCTCGACGATCTGGACGAGCCGCAGGTCGGCGCCCGACTCGCCCGGGCGCGGGACGTGGTCGTAGACGACGAGGAACGCGCGCGGCCCGAGCGTGTCGAGCCCGCCGAGCCCGCCGGGATCGACGGCGGCGCTCACGCGGCCTCCACGGTCGCGCGCTCGGTCGCGCGCGCGCTCGCCCCGGCGACGCGCAGGACGCCGCGCAGACCCGGGGTCGCGAAGTCGCCGCCCTTCGGGTGCGCGCGCAGGAGCTCCGCGAGCAGGCGCGCGCTCGGGACGTGGCGCGCGTGCCACGGCGATTGCGCCTCCATCGCGCCGTCGTCGAAGCCCGCCGCGCGGAACATCCGGCGGAAGTCGCCCTCGAACACGCGGTTGATGCACGGGTGGCGCACGATGTACTCGGTGCAGCGCCGCGCCGCGTCCGCGCCGAGCACGAGCGCGAGGTAGCCGCGGAGCTCGTCCTCCGTGAGCAGGAGGTGCGCGAAGTCGGGCACGACGCGGTCGAGGAACATGACGCGCCGGCCCTCCGCGTCCGTCTCCCACAGGTGGTGGCCGACGGCGCACGACCAGATCGGCGCGAAGTGCGTCACGATCGCGCCGCCGGGCCGCAGGACGCGGCGCATCTCGGTGAGCGCCTGGTCGAAGTCGTTGATGTGCTCGAATGCGCACGAGGAGAAGACCATGTCGAAGGACGCGTCGGGGAACGCGAGCGCGCGCGCGTCGAGGTCGCGCCGCTCGTACGGGCCGAGCGTCATGGCCTCGGCGGACGGATAGCCCGCGACCCAACGCGCGGGGCGCAGCGCGAGCGCCGTCTCCGCGGGGATCGCGCCGCCGACCTCGAGCACCTCGCGACCCGTGAAGCCGACCGTGTTCGCGCCGAGCTGCAGCGCTTCGCGCACCCACGGGTTCAAGCTCGTCGGCGCGGCCGCCGCGTCGGGACCGTCGCCCCAGCGCGGAGCGAAGCGCGCGGCCGCGCGGCCGACGTCGGTCAGGGTCGCGGCCGCGAGCGCGTGGTCGGGCGCGCGGCGCAGCGCTTCCTCCAGGAGTGCCACCGCGCCTTCGCCGTCCTCGACCTGGAAGCGCAGCACGGCGAGGTCGTTCAGGAGCTCGGCTTCGAGCGCTGCGCGTTGCGATCCGGCTTCGGCGCAGCCGGCTGAGTGGACGAGGCGCGCCGCCTCGATCGTCGCGAGCGCCGTCTCGCCGCTCCCCGCGAGCGCGCGCAGCGCGAGGATGCGCTCCTCGAGCTCCGCGTCCGTGAGCGCATGGTCCGCGCGCCCGATCGAGGGCAGCCGCGCGAGCAGCGCCGGGAAACCGTCGTAGCCGTGGCGCGCGAGCCCGTCCGCGAACCCCGCCTGCCACCAGAGCCCGTTGAGCTCCTGCAGCACGCGGCCGAGTGCGCGCAGTGTCTCGCTCACGAACGGCGACGCCTGCGCCTCGCCGCCGTCGCGCGCGCCGAGGGCGATCTTCGCGAGCGCGCGCGCCGCCGCTTCGAGCGCGGGCACGCGCGAGCGCGCCGCGTCGACCGCGCGCTCGAGGTCCAGGACGCTCTTCCCGTGCGCCCAGCTCCAGTCCGCGTGCGCGAGGCAGCGCGGCTCCTTGTGGAAGAGGTGCACGAAGGCGCCCGCGCACACGCGTTGGCGCTTCTTCAGCGCGTCGAAGTCGAGCACGTGGTCGTGCCGCGCGCGTGCGGCGGACTGGTAGAGGACGGGGATCCCGCGCTCGAACAGGCGGAAGCCGAGGTCGATGTCCTCCGCGCCGTAGACCTTGAACGCCTCGTCGAACGCGCCCACGGCGCGCACGTGCTCGGCCTTCACGCTGACGTTGCAGGTCCAGAAACGCTGGAAGTCGTAGAGCTCGCCGTCCTGCATGTCCGAGTAGCGGAACACGAAGTCGGAGACCTCGAGGTAGCGCATGAGCGCTCCATCCAACGCCTCGAGCGGCTGCTCGAACGTGCCGAGCACCGCGACGTCGCGCCCGAGCGCCGCTTGCGCCCCCTGAGCATCGTGCGCTACGAGGTGCTGCTCGACGAGGTCGGGGAACGCGAGCGTGTCGTCGTTCACGAAGAGGAGGAACTCGCCGCGCGCCGCCGCGATGCCCGTGTTGCGCGCCGCGGCGAGACCGCCGTTCGAGCGATGCAGGGCCTTGCCCGGCACCGGGAACGCGAGCCCGTCCAGGTACTCCTTCGTCCCGTCCGACGAGCCGTCGTTCACGACGATCAACTCGAAGGTCCCGGGGGCCGCGCGCTGCGCGAAGAAGCTCGCGAGGCTCTTCGCGAGGATCGCGCGGCGGTTGAACGTGCACAGGATCACCGAGAGGCGCGGCGTCGCGGCCGGGACGGTGCTCGCGGAGCATGCCTCCGTCCCGGCGACCTTCACGATGCGCCGCGGAGCGTGCCCGGCGCGCGCGCACAGCTCGGCGTAGACGGCCGCGGTCTCGCGCGGCACGTCGCGCGCGCTCTTCGAGCGGTCGAGCCGCGCTTCGGGGAACGCGAAGTCGATCGAGGCGCCGGTCCACTCGGCGAGCCGCTCCAAACCCGCGCGCTCGAGCAACTGCTCGTAGTGCACGAAGCGCCACTCCCCCTCGCGCGCGTGCTTCACGAGGACGTGTCGGTACATCGCGGTCCACACCCGGAGCGCGCGCTCGTGGAACATGCCGAGGCTCTTCAAGTAGGCCTCGCCCTTGCACTCCTTGACGATGCTCTGCGCCGTCACGGCCGGATCGCGGAACACGCACAGGAAGAGCGGATCGCCGAGGTGCTCGCGCCACGCGGGCAGCGTGTAGCAGAAGCGCGGATCCTTGAAGCACCACGGCGTCTCCGCCGCGAGGCGCGTCATGCGCGCGGCGAGCTCCGGCGTGCTTTCGATGCGGGCGTCGAGCGGCAGCTCCGCGAGCCAGCGCTGACCCGCTTCGTAGCGCGGGTGGCGCGGCAGCGCCGCGGCGAGCAGCGCCTCGTTCACGCCGTTCACGGCCGCGGTCTCGAAGAAACCCTTGGGGTTCGCGGCGCGCGGCGCCCACGGCCTCCCACCGATCGAGTAGCCCGCCGCGGCGAGCGTTCCGGCCGCCCTGCTCGTGCCGCTGCGGCCCGAGCCCAGGATGATCACGTTGCGCATGGTTCGACTCGCTGCGGCGCGCATCACGCGGCCGCGATCTCGTGCGGGGTCATGGACGGGGAGACGTGGACGGGTGCGTGGGGCGCGCGGCCTTCGAGGACCGGCGCGAGCGCCGCGTAGTCGCCGCGCTTCGCGTCCGGCGGGAGCTTCCACTTGGCGCGGAAGCGCTCCCAGTTGCGCTCGAGGAGCTGCGTGTGCCGTTCGGCCTTCTCCGCCGTGCGGTAGGCCTTGTGCTGCACGAAGACGTCGAGCGCGACGCGGTTGTGCCGGCCCTCCAGAGCCGCGCGCAGCGTGAAGTCGTCGTCCTCGAAGCCCCAGGGCGAGAACGCGGGGTCGAAACCGCCGAGGGCGTCGAGCACGGAACGCTTCACGAGCAGGCAGAAGGACGAGAGCAGCGACGCATGGCGGAACTGACGCCGGTGCGCGAGCGCGCGACCCTTCGCGAAGGCGTCGAGCCCCGCGTCGCCGCCCGCGTACTCGATCGCCTGGCCGTGCGCCGCGCGATCGGTGACGGGGCCGACGCAGGCCGCGCGCGCGTCGACGTCGGCATGGAAGAGGAGCCCCGACAACCAGCGCTCGGTGACGACCACGTCGTTGTCGAGGAACACGACGTGCTCGCCGCGCGCCCGAACGATGGCCTGGTTGCGCGCGGCGGGCGCGCCGTGGTTCGCGTCGTTCGCGATGAGCGTCACGTCGGGCTGCGCCGCGAGCCAGGCGCGCGAGCCGTCCTTCGAGCCGTTGTCGACGACGAGGAGCTCGATGGGATGTTCCGCCTCGCGGTGGCGGCGCAGCGCCGCGATGCACGCCTGCGTCGATGCGAGCGCGTCGTAGGACACGATCACGATCGACGTGAGCCGTCCCGTCCGCGGTCCGCTCTGCATCACGGGCTCGGGATCGTGCCCCGTGAGCTCCGTGAGCACGCCGCGGTGGAACGGCACCGTGTTCACGCGCGCGACGGCCTGCGCGAGCTGGGCCACCAGCGCGTCGGGAAGCGTCCGCCCCATCTGTTCGATCTCGACCTTCGCGAGCACGGCCTCGATCTTCGCGAGCGTCGGGTGGAGCGCCTCGTACGTCGCTTGCACTCGGCGCAGCCACGCGGCGTCCGCGCGCTCGCCCGGCTTCAGGCGCAGCGCGAGCGGCTCGCCGTGCTTCCGGTGCATGCGCGCGAGCGCGCACCCGAGCTTCACGCCGCGTCGGAAGTACTCACCCGGCGTCCAGACGTGGTCGTGGAAGGCGTGTGCGTCCGCGCGGAAAAGCACGCGGAATCCGCGTCGCTCGAGGCGCCAGCCGAGCTCGACGTCCTCGCCCACGGCGTACGTGAAGGTCGCGGCGTCGAAGCCGCCGACGTCACGGAGCGCCTGCGTGGAGAGGCTCACGTTGCACGTCCAGAAGTGCGTCCAGCTCCCGCGTTCGCCGTGCTTCAAGGTCGAGAAGTCGAAGAGGAGGTCGGTGCGGTCGAGCAGCTCGACGAACGGGCTCGCGGCGACCGCGCTCGGGCTGAAGTGGAACGTGCCGAGCACCGCGACGGGGCCGCGGCCCTCGGCGCGCTCCTCCGCGTGGATCGCGAGGTGCCGTTCGAGGAGGTCTTCCGCCGGCACGGCGTCGTCGTTCAGGATCAGCGTCAGCGGCGCGCGGCAGCGCGCGAGGCCGAGGTTGCGCGCCGCCGCGGGCCCGGAGTTCTCCTGGCGCAGGAGCACGACGTGGAACGGGTGCGCGCGGTCGAGCGTGATCGCGGGTTCGGAGCCGTCGTCGACGACGATCACCTCGAAGCGCTCGGACGCGAGCGTCTGGCGCGCGAGGCGCGCGAGCAGGGCTTCGACCAGGTCCTCGCGCTGGAACGTCGGGACGAGGACCGAGAGGTCGGGGACCGGGCCCGCGACGCTCGCGTTCCTCGGATCGGGACGGAGCGCAGCCGTCTCCGGCGCGCTCGCGCGCTCCGGACCGGCCGCCGAGGTGGTGGAAGACATGCGGCGACGGCCGCCTCCGCGGGGTGGAACGCGGATGGCGGGCTTCCGGCGCTATCGGCGGCGCTCGAAACGGGCCTGAGCCTTCGTTTCCGGCGCGTCCCCGCGGTGGGATCCCGCTCGGAGCGCGACCCGGGTTCGGGGATTCCCGCCTCGTTCCGCGGTCAACTCGCGGCGCGCGACGGCCGAAAAAGTCCCGCTGCCGCTCTTCCCGGTGGATCCGCGCGCCGCGGGCTCGGTGCGTGACGCGCAGTCGCGCGTGGACCCGCGCCGCCGCGCCGAGTAGAAGGCACGCTCCCCATGCGCTGGACCACGTGGTTCCTGTTCGGACTGGCCGTCGCCGTCTTCGGCGGGCTCTTCGCCATGGTCGCGCGCCAGTCGGCGCGCTCGCCGGCGGAGTTCTTCGCGTCGATCCAGAAGAAGATCGACGCGAAGGCGCTCGACGAGGAAGCCGCGATCTCGAACCTCGACCTCGCGTTCGAACGCGCCGAGGCCGCGCGCGACGCCAACCTCGCCGCCGAGGTGCGCCTCGCCCGCGCGAAGGTGCTGACGCGCATCGGGTCGTGGGACCGCGCGCGCAACGACCTCGAGGCCGTGGAGGCGCTGCGCGGAGCGCCGCGGGAGATCGAGGAGCTCCTCGTCGACCTCGAGGCACGGTCGGGCGACGTGACCAAGGCGCTCGCGCGCCTCGACGCACTGCTCGCGAAGGACGCCGGCTACTCGGCGGGCTGGGCGCGGGCCACGGCGAGGAGGCCGCGTCGCGCGCGGCGGCGACGAAGCGGCTCCCC
>JACRIO010000323.1 GCA_016220035.1 Planctomycetota bacterium
GCGCACGTCCTCGAGCTTCACGCCGAGGTTGATCAAGACCTGCGCCGCGATGCCCTCGTTCTCCTTGATCAGGCCGAGGAGCAGGTGCTCCGTCCCGATGTAGTTGTGGCCGAGGTTCGAGGCCTCCTCCATGGAGAGCTCGAGCACCTTCTTCGCGCGCGGCGTGAACGGGAGCTGGCCCATCGTCACCATCGAGGGGCCCGTCTTGACGATCTTCTCGACCTCCGTGCGGATCTTGGAGAGGTCGATGCCCATGTTCTTGAGCACGTTCGCAGCGACCCCGCTGCCTTCCTGGACGAGGCCGAGCAGGATGTGCTCGGTGCCCAGGTACTCGTGGTTGAACCTCTGGGCCTCCTGACGGGCCAGGTTCATGACCTTCTTGGCGCGGTCCGTGAAGCGATCGAACATGGTGTCCTCGGTTGGTCGCTCGTTGCGGTGAGAGTCCCGGGCAACGCCCTCGGGGCGTCGGGGAGGGGGATCGTAGCTAACTCCTGAATGTCGACCTTCAACGGGCTCGGGGTTGATGCTCCGTGCGCGTTGGGCGCGTCAGCGTAGGAACTTCTCGCGGTTCCCGCACGCCCCCGAAAGACGCTCCGGGTTCGAGTGGGAGCTTGTTCGCGCGCCGCGGCCGCGCGAAGCTCGCTCCGAGCGGCGTTCGGACTTCGGATCTCCGTCGATCCGGAGCGCTTCTCGCGAAAGGCCTCAAGTTCCGCGCTCCGCGTTCGTGCATGGACCCCGATCGGCCGCTCCTCCCCGCATGGCTCGCCGGCCTCGTGTGCACGGCGCTCCCCGTCGCGTGGGGGTTCGGCGGCCCCGGGCTCGCGCCGGAGCACGCGCTCGCGCCGTGGCTGATCCTCGCGGCGGGCGCCGCCGTCGTCCTCTTCGCCCTGGTGCGCAGGGAGCCGAGCGCGCGGTGGTGCGCGTGGAGCGCGGGCGCGGGCGCGGGCGTGCTCGTGGGCGTCCTGCTCGCGCAACCGACGCCGACCTGCTGGCTCATGTCCGACATCGCGTGGCACTCGGCGAAGATCGAGCGCGTCGCCGAGGGCGCGTGGCTCGAGGACCCGATCCTGCGCGTGCCGACGATCTACCCGTTCGCGTTCCACCTCGTGCTCGCGGCGCCGGTCGCGGCGGGGGTCGCCGTGCGCACGGTGTTGTGGGCGGCGTCGCCGATCGTGCTCGCGTTGGAGCTGTGGAGCTTCTTCTGGCTGCTCCGCGCGTTCGTCGACGTCCGGAAGGCCGCCTGGGGCGCGCTCGCGCTGCCGTTCTTCTTCTACGCGCAGCGCGACGGCTTCGCGTACCTGCCCAATCCGTTCAACGCGTCGCTCGTGCTCGTGTTCCTCGGCCTGGGCGCGCTCCTGCGCGCGCGCGCCGACGCGCACGCGCGGCTCGCGCTCGGCGGCGGCTTCGCGCTCGGCTGCGCGGGCCTCTGCTGGTACGGCCATCTGCCGTGGATCACGCTCGCGGTGCTCGCGTGGGCCGTCCGAGCACGAAAACAGGCACTCTGGACGGTCGTCGGCGCACTCCCGTGCGCGCTGTTCCTCGTGCTCCACCTCGCGCGGCTCGCGGGCGGCGAGCACGCGAGCGCGATCGTCGCCGCGACCGCCGAGGAGGGCTGGACCGCGCGCCTCGCCGGCATGGGGCGCAACCTGCTGACGCTGTCGGGCGGCGCGGAGCTCGCGGACGCTCCTTGGTGGCTGGGGCTTGCGCTGCTCTTCCTCGTCGCGGCCGCGCTGCGGCGGGCGGACGAACGCGAAGGGCAGGCCCCCGCGCTCGTGCCCTACGCTCTCGGCGCGGTGGCGCTCGCGATGCTCGGCGCGGGCCTCGCGATGACGTTCTGGCGGCCGTTTTCCTGGCGGTACGGGTTCCTGCTCTACGCGCTGGCGCTCGCATGGAGCGCGCGTGCAAGGCCGTTCCGGACCGGCGCCCTGGCGCTCCCGCTGCTCGCGGCGTGCGCGCTCGCGGCTCCATGGTTCGCCGGGCGCTCGGCGCTGCTCTGCCTCTACCGCTCGCACCGCTTCGAGGAGCTCGTCGACCATGGCGGCGCGGAGGTCGGGCGCTTCCTCGCGGAACACACGCGGCGCGACGAGCCGGGGTTCGCGGCGCCGGACACCTGGGACCGCGCGATCGGGCCGATCGAGCCGCGTCCCAACCTCGTCGCGCGCAACGGCGGCATCTACAACTTCGCGCCGCAGGGCTTCGTCGCGCCGCGGTGGAAGGCGTACGAGGCGTTGCTCGCCGCGACGACGCCCGATGCCGCGCTCGCGGCGCTCGCGCCCTACGGTTTCGGTCTCGCGGTGCTCGCGCGCGACGAGCTCGAGAAGGCGCCGGGCCTGCACGCGCTCGCGACGGGCTTCGAGGTGCGACTCGAAACGGAGCGCTACCTCGTGGTCGACCTCCGCGCGCGCCGCTGATCGTCCGTCAGCCCTGCTGCGGGCCCTCGAGCGCCTTGATCTCGTCGCGCAGGTGCGCGGCGCGCTCGTAGGCCTCTTCGCGGATCGCGCTCTCGAGCTCGCGCCGGAGCTCGACGAGGCTCGTCTTCCCGTCCAACGTCGGCGCGTCCGCCGTCGACGGCTCCGGAGCGAGCGCCTCGCCGCCCGGGATGCGCCCGACGTGCCGGCGCGCGCCGTGCACGCGCTCGAGGATCTCGACGATGTGCTGCTTGAAGACCGCGTAGTCCTTCGCGCAGCCGAGGCGGCCCTTCTTGCGGAACTCGTCGAGCGTCATGCCGCAGTCGGGGCACGCGGGGCCGGTCTTCTTGTTGCGCGTCTCCTTCGCGGCCATCTGGAGCAGCTTCCAGATCTCCTGCGTGCTCTTCTTGGGCGCCGCCATCGTCGGCAGCTCCATCGACTGCGCGCAGACGTCGCAGAAATGCTGCTCCTGGAAGCTCGCGGTCGCGGCGCCGTCCTCGGCGCGCGCTTGGAGGTCGGTCACGTGGACCTTGGCCTCGTTCTTCTGGCAGTTCTGGCACAGCATGCGGTGGGGATCGAGCGCTTCCGACGTCTAGCTATAGCTTGGGTTCACGAGGCCGTCGAGACGACCCCGCCCGCGGCCGTTTCCGGGCGGATTCCGGGGTTCAGGTCGCCTCGACCGTGTCGCCGACCGGCAGGGCCGCGCGGAAGTCGAGCGCGCGCTCCCGGAAGTTCAGGTAGGCGTCGAAGCTCGCGCACGCGGGCGAGAAGAGCAGCTCCTCGCCGGCCAGCATGTGCTCGAAGGCCAGCTCGACCGCCGCGCGCACGGTGGGCGCGGCGTGGACCTCGATGCCGCCCGCCTCGAAGGCGGGGACGAACTTCTCCGCGGCGGCGCCGAAGACGATCACGGCGCGCGCGCGGCCCTTGCAGGCCTGCACGAGCTCGTCGAGCGGGAGCTCCTTCGCCTTGCCGCCGACGAGCAGCGTGAAGCCCGGGCGCATCGAGAGCACGTCGGAGGTGGTCGAGTCGGGTGTCGTCGAGACGCCGTTGTCGATGACGCGGTGGCCGTCGAAGAGGCCGAGGTCCTCGATGCGGTGCGGCAGGCCGCGCAGCTCCGGAACGACGGCCGCGAGCCGTTCGGGCGCCGCGCCGAGGAGGCGCGCCATGCCGAGCGCGAGCAGCGTGTTGTGCTTCTGGAACGTGCCGGGGAGGCGCAGCTCGTCGACGCGGCCGAGGACCTCGCCGCCGAAACGGAACTCGCCGTCCTGGTAGTGCAGCGCGTCGGGCACGACGCGCTCGAACCACGCCTCGACGCGCGCGAGGCCCGCGGCGCTCCAGC
>JACRIO010000326.1 GCA_016220035.1 Planctomycetota bacterium
ACTAGAACCCCGGGCAGACCATGGCCGGTCCTCCGGCCATGGTCTGCCCGGGGTCAGGGATGCGGCAGCACCCTCATGTGCGCCTTTGGCTCGGCAACGCCTCTCTCGTGGTTCTGGCAATTGCCTCCGCCGTCGCGACCCACTCCTCCGCGATAGTCACCAGCACCAGGGATGCGGCAGCACCCTCATGTGCGCCTTGGGCTCGGCAACGCCTCTCTCGTAGTTCTGGCAATTGCCTCCGCCGTCGCGACCCACTCCTCCGCGATAGTCACCAGCACCTGGGTTGCGGGTGTCATCCCGCACCAGGCCTCGAACGAAGGAGCCCGCCGGCGCGCTGCCGACGGGCTCCTTCCGGTTCGCCGCCGCGCGCGCACGCGCGGCCGGATCACTTCGCGGCCTTGGCCTCCGCGATCAGCTTCACGACAGCTTCTTCCAGTTCCTTCCCGCGCGGACCCTTGTGGCGGATGACGCCCTTCGCGTCGAGGACGTAGATCGTCGGCCAACCGTTGACGCCCCACTTGGTGGCGAGGGGGCCGCTGGTCGATCCGTCGATGGCCTGACGCCAGGCGATCTTCTCCTTCTCGAGGATCTTCTTGACGGTCTCGGCGTCACCGTCGCTGTTGATGCCGAGCAGGGCGAAAGGTTCGTTCTTGAGGCGCTCCACGAGCTCCCGTTCGTGCGGAATCATCGCACGGCACGGGCCTCACCACTCGCCCCAGAAGTCGAGGACGACGACCTTGCCCTTGTAGTCGGAGAGCTTCCACTTCACGCCGTTCTCGTCGGCCGTCTCGAAGTCCGGCGCGACCTTGCCGACGACGAGGTTGTCGCGGACGAAGAGCCAGCCTTGCGCGAGCTGCCCGTAGGTCTGATCGCCCCACGGCATCTTGAAGTCCTTGAACTCGCCCGCGAGACGCGTGTAGAGCGGGCGCAGCTCTTCCGCATCCTCGCCCTTCTCCTGCTCGATCGTCTGCGCTTCCTGGAACACGAACGCGGCCAGCACGGGCTTCGTCGTGTTCTTGGCCTTGATCTTCTCGACGGCCTTGGGGCCTTCTTCCTCGCCCAGGACGTACGGAGCGAGGAACACGAGCACGGCGATCTCCGGCGATGCGACGTGCTCGTCGAGCAGCGTCTGGACGGCGGCCTTGGCCGCGTCCTCCTGCTCGATCTGCCCGCCCATCATCGCGATCTGCACGAGCGCCTTCGCGGCCGACTCCGTGCCCTTCGCGGCCTTCGCGAGGTCCTGGAACTCGACGAAGAACTGCTTGTCCGGGATCTCCTCGTCGAGGAGCTTCTGGACCGCGGCCTTGTCGTCCTTGACGGCGTCGAGCTTCGCCTGGAAGTCCTTGCGCGCCTTCTCGAGGCGCTGCTGGATGTCCTCGAACTTCTTCGCGTGCGCGTCGTTCGGCGCGGGCGCCTCCTTGGCGGGCGCCTTCTTGTCCTTGGCCTTTTCCGCCTGCGCGAGCGCCGCCGCTGGGATCATCCCCAGCGCGAGCATCGCGAAGGACGAACGCAGCCACCATGCGTTTCGTTTCACGGGTTCCTCCTGCCGTCGGTTCGGCACGATTCCATGCCCGCGCACCACGCGCGAGCGCGAGCAAGTTAGCAGAACGGCTCGGCGCGGGGCCGGAGGCACGCTGGGAAACACACGCCTCGAACGTGGGTTCCGTCCGTCGCGGGCGCGCGAGCTCCCCGTCGCCGCGCGGCACGGATAGAATCCCTCCCCCGAACTCCCGGCCGGTTCCACGTGAGAACCAAGAACCCGCCTGGAGCAGCTCCCCCGCGAACCCCGAAAGGACTGCCCCATGTACGACCCCGATCTCGTCCAACCGATGCGCGAGGAAGTCACCCATCTCGGCGTGAAGGAACTCCGCACTCCCGAGGAAGTCGACAGCGCGGTGAAGAAGCCCGGCACGACGCTGATCTTCGTGAACTCGGTCTGCGGTTGCGCGGCCGGCGGCGCGCGGCCCGGCCTCAAGCTCTCGCTCCTGCACAAGAAGAAGCCCGACAACCTCTGCACCGTATTCGCTGGCATGGACACGCAGGCGGTCGAGAAGGCGCGCGAGTACTTCAAGCCGTACCGCCCGAGCTCGCCGCAGATCGCGATCCTCAAGGACGGCAAGCTCGTGAAGATGCTCCAGCGTCAGGACATCGAGGGGAAGGACCCCGCGATGATCGCGCGCACGCTCACCGAGGCGTTCGACCAGTACTGCTGATCCGCGCGCCGCGCCGCACGCCGCGCCCGCGACCGAGCACGATCGGAGCGGGCGCGCTGCGTCGGGGAGCTCACCGATGGTCGCCGCACGCCTCCAAGCCGCCGTGGACTTCCTGCGCGAAGCCGTCTACCGCTCGCGCGCGACGCAGGCGCTCGAGACGTTTCTCGCGCAGGGCGCCGCGCCGAAGCTCGGCCAATGCGGTCTCGGCGAGCGCGCGGCGGTCGTGCTCGACCTCGACGCGCGCGGTCGCGAGCTGTTCGAACGAGTGTGGAGCGCGGAGCTTGGCGACGACGAGCTCGCGCGCATCCGCGGCGTGATGCGACGCTGGGTGGAGACCCAGGACGCGCTGGACCGCGATCGGAATCACTTCCTCAAGGCGTTCCGGCGCGCGCACGGCTTCGAGCGCGCGCGCTACACCCCCGAACAGACGACGGAGTTCGAACGCGGGCTCGCCGACCTCGCGCGCATCGAGGACGAGCGCCAGCGCGCGGCAGCGAGCGAGCTACTCGGGAGCTGACTCACCCGCCCGCGCGATCGAGCCGCCGCGGGCGCACGACGACGTTGGCGACGAAGAGCCCCGCGACGCTCGACATGCCGACGGTCGCGACCTGGAACGCGGTCTCGATGCCGGTGATCACGTCGCGCTCGAGCAGGTTGAAGAGGCTTCGAAAGCCGATGCTACCGGGCACGAGCAGCAGGATGCCGGGCAGGAGCGTCGTCGCGGCGGGACGGTTCAGCATGCGGGCGTACACGTTGCTCGCGAGGCCGACGAACAGCCCGCCGAGGGCCGCTTCGAAGCCGTTCCCGAGCACTTCCGCGCCGAGGCGCGAGCCGACGAAGGCGAGCACGCACGACGCGAGGATCCACGGCAGGTCGCGCCGCTGCGCGCGGAAGAGCACGCCGAAGCACAAGGGCGCGATCGCGAGCGCGACGTAGAGCGTCCAGCCGGGAAGCTCCGTGCGCGCGGCGGCGACGGCTTCCATCGACAGCGTGTCGGGGAACAACGCTCCGATCTGCACGCCGAGCGCGGCGCCGAAGAGCAGCGCGATGAGCGTCATGATCGAGCCGAGGAAACGCGCGGTGCCGGCGGCGAGGTGGTCGAGCGCGAGCTCGGCCATCGCCGTCGTGATCCGCAAACCGGGCAACAGGGTGATCTGGCCCGCGACGACGACCTGGAACGGGGTCGGCGCGCCGCGCAGTCCGGCCCACAGCGCGACGCCGGCCGCGACGAGGAACGCGGAGGCGAGCAGTTGCACGCGCCGAACGCGCGGCGAACGAAGGGCGACGAGCTGCAGGAGCCCGACGACGAGCCCCGCGACGCCTGCGGCGACGATCTCGGCCGGCGCGAGGTCCAGGAAGCGCGCCGCCGCCGCGGAAATCAGCGCGGAACACGCGATCGACACCGTCCGCGAGTACGGCGCGGGATCGTCCTGGATCGCGGCGAGCAGGATGCGGCCCTCGTGCGCGTGGAGCCGCCCGCGGTGCACGTCCTCGATCACCTCGTCGACGCGCGCGCGCCGACCGAGGTCCGCCGAGCCGGGCTCCACGCGCATCAAGTGCGTCGTCGAGTCGTGCGCCGCGTTCGCGCCGCGATGGAAGGTCGCGAAGATCGACGTCGGGGTCGCGAAGAACTCGCCGCGCAGCTCGAGCGAGCGCGCGCTCTGCTCCATCGCGTGCTCGACCTCCGGGGCCGAGGCGCCGTAGACGTGCAGCGCGCGGCCGAGGCCGAGCACGAACTCGATCGCCTCCGCGCGTGCGTCGTCGGTGAGCTCGCTCATGCGCGTCCGCGGCTCGTGTTCAAGCTGCGCCGTCGTCGAGCTCGGCATCGACCGCGGCGCAGACGCGCTTCAGCGGCTCGAACGCGAAGACCTTGAGGTTGACGACGATCGGGCGCGCGCTCGTTCCGTCGCGCGGCGTGATCACGAGGCGGTAGTGCGGCTTCCAGCGGTCCTCCGCGCCGCGCGCGCCGACTTGGATGCGCGCGTTCGCGATCGCGTCGAAGGCGATCGACCGCGAGCCGCCGAACAGGGAGCGGTAGCGGAGCTCGCGCGCGGTGAGTTCGATCCGGAACGACCGGACCCAGACGAGCCCGACGAACGCGACGACGACGCCGATGACGAGCAGCTCGGGCATCGGAGGCCGGTCGAGGAGCTGCGGAGCGAGCGCGAAGATGAACGGGAGCATGCAGAACACGGCGAGCACGATGTGCGTGCCGACCGAGGCCTTGAGCACGAGCGGGGCGACGGCGAAGCGGGCCTCCGTCTTGCTCGTCGCGGGTGCGTCGTTCGTGACTGTGGTCGTGGTCACGGGGAGAGGCTAGCGCGGAGTGCCCATCCCAAATACGGAGCCAGGCACTTTTTCCACCGGTTCGCCGAGGAGCAACGGCGGAAAGAGAGCCGAGGCGCGAACCGGTGAAAAAAGAGCCAGGCTCCTACCGTTTGACGCGGATCTCGAAGAGCCTCGGCCAGTTCTTGCCGGTCACGAAGATGCGTTTCTTCGCGGGGTCGTAGGCGATGCCGTTGAGCACGGATTCGTGGTCGCGCCGCTCGTGCGCGGGGAGCAGGCCCGTCAGATCGAGGAAGCGCGCGACCTCGCCCGTCTTCGGGTCGATGCGCGCGATGCGGTCGGTGTGCCAGACGTTGGCCCACACCTCGCCCTCGATCCACTCGAGCTCGTTCAGTTGGTAGAGCGCGCGGCCCTGCACGCGCACCGGGAGCTTCTTCGTCACGGCGTGCGTCGTCGGATCGAGCACGCGCAACGTGTCCGTGCCGTCCGAGACGATCAGGCTCGTCCCGTCCGTCGTGATGCCCCAGCCCTCGCCTTCGAGCGGGAACGAGCCCACCGAGCTCAGATCGCGCGCGTCGTAGACGAACACGACGTGCTGCTGCCACGTGAGCTGGTAGACGAGGCCTTTCAGCACCGCGCAACCCTCGGCGAAGTAGCGCGACTCGAGCGGGAGCTTCTTCAGCACCCTGCCCGTCTCGACCTCGACGAAGCGCAGGCTCGACTCGCCGTACTGGCCCTGGCTCTCGATGAAGCGGCCGCCGTCGAGGACGAGACCCTGCGTGTACGAGCTCGCGTCGTGCGGGAACGTGTTCACGACCTCGTAGCCTTCCGTGACGACGAGCTTCGGCGCTTCGGGCTTCGCGGGCGCGGGCGGCTCGGGCTTCGGCGGCGTCTGCGCGATCGGCGCCGGATTCGGAGCAGGGGTCGTGTTGCTCGGACCGCACTGGAGCGCGAGCACGGCGACACCCGCGAGCGCGGCGACGCCCGCGATCGCGAAGCTCGCCTTCGTGATCGTCGACATCGGCTCCGAGGTCCCGTCCATGGCGCTCATTTCAACGTCCGGAGGGGTGCACGTTCCAGTGCAGCGACAACCGCAGGCCGCAACGGCTGCACGTCGAGAGACCGGTCGGCCAGCGTTCGCGCGATCCGCATTCGGGGCACGCGAAGCGCACGCGGCGCGCGTCGGGCACGGGCGCGGCGGCGATCGGCTCCGGCGCGGGCCACGCGATGTGCAGGAAGAGGCCGCAGTCGGTGCACGCCGCGACGCCCTTGCCCCAGTCGACGCGCGTGCCGCATCGCGGGCAGGCGAAACGCACGCTCGGGACGACGAGTTCGCCGTGCCGCGTGAACCCGCGCTCGCGCGAGAGGAACGGCAGCGCGGCCCAGGCGGCGAGCGTCGCGAGCGCGAAGACGACGAGGGCGACGTCGAGCCAGGTGCTGCGCGAAGGACTGAAGAGCCACAACGCGGCGAGCGCTCCGCCCCACAGACCGCTGAACATCAGGAGGCCGCGCATCCAAACGCGTTCGCGCGGCAGCGCGGTGAGCGAGTAGACGACCGCGTGCGCGAAGCCGAGGGCGAGCGCCGCGAGACCGTGCGCGTAGCGGGCGAGCGGCTCGATCGCGAGGTCGAACGCGGCCGTCGTGAACGCGACGCACGCGCCGGCGGCGGGGACGAGGCCGATCGCCGCGAGGATCCACGTGCGCGGGGCGCGGAGGCCGGAGATCAACACCAGGCACAAGGCGAAGCACAGCGCGGTGCCGGCGAGGTGTTGGAGCATCGGCGGGCATCATCGCGGGTGTCAGGCGAACGCGCTATGCTCTCGCGCTCATCGGGCGGGAGTGGCGAAATGGCAGACGCGCGAGACTTAGGATCTCGTGGGGCAACCCGTGGGGGTTCGAGTCCCCCCTTCCGCACCAATACGGAGCCAGGCACTTTTTCCACCGGTTCGCCGGAGGGCAAAGGCGGGAAGAGAGCCGAGGCGCGAACCGGTGAAAAAAGAGCCAGGCTCCTGCGGATCACTTCGTGACGAGCTGGTTCGCGGAGTACGAGCCGGTGAGTTCGGTGTCGATGGTTCCGTCGGGGAGCCAGCAGGTCCACTGGCCGGCGCGTACTCCGTCGCGCCATGATCCGCTCGCGCGCAAGCGGCCGGAGTCGTCGAACTCCTCGGCGGGGCCGTGTTCGCGGCCGGCGACGAAGGTCGTGCGCGAGCGCAGCGCGCCGTTGGGGTGCCACGCGAGGCGCACGCCGTCGAGTCGGCCGTCGACGAAGTAGCCGGCCCACTCGCGACGACCTTCCGCGTCGAAACCGCACGCGACGCCTGCTTGCACGCCCGCGCTCCAGTTGCTGCGCGATCGAACCACGCCGTTGTCGTGGAAGAGCGTGCTCGCTCCGTCTTGGACGCCGTTCGCGTATTGCGCGCGGCTCGTGATGCGCTCGAGCTCGTCCCAGAGCACGCGCCGGCCATCCAACTTGCCCGCGCGGTAGTGCGCGCGCTCGCGCAGGACTCCGTGCGCGTCCCAGGCGTGGAGCCAACCTTCCATGCGGCCGTTCTCGAACTCCGCGCGGCGGCGCAGCGTGCCCGCTTCGTCCCACTCGCGGTGCACGCCGCGTTCGCGATCGAAATGGAAGTCGCCTTCCCGCGCGAGCACTCCGTTCGCGTGCCAGGCGCGATGCAGACCGAGGCGCTTGCCGCTCCAGTAGCTCCCCTCCTCGCGCACGGCCCCACGCTCGTCGCGCCGACGCCAGAAGCCGTGCGGACGTCCGTCGCGGTAGGCGCCCTCGGAGAGCACGACCCCCGTCTCGCTCCACGTCGTCCAGCGCCCGGCGCGGCCGTCGAGCGGCGGATCGCCGTCGGCGAGAAGCATCTTGGAGCTCGCGACCGACGGTCCGTGATCGAACTCGCCGAGCGCGCGCAGACGGCCGCTCGGAAAGAAGAAGCGCCACGTCCCCGCCGCGCGCTCGACGCCGTGATCGTCGCGCGCCCAGCCCTCGCAGGCGGGAACGCTCGCGCCTTGCGGCGTGACGACCACCGGGCGCAGCTCGCGCGAACAGCCCGCGAGCACGACCACGAGCCAGAGCCCGAGCGAGCGCTTCATCCCCCTCCTTCCCCCCGCGCGTGCATCGACCGCGCGAACAGCGCATCTGAAACTCCCGACGCGGAAGTTCGTTCCCGCGGGAGCCGCGCGTCACTTGGGCAGGAAGAGCCTGTGCTTCAGGCCCATGCGGTGCCCGTACCACTGCCCGAACGTCCACAGCGTCTTCACCGCGTAGATCGACGAGTTCTTGAGGCTGATGCTCGACGCCTCGTCGAAGTAGCGCACGGGAACGGGCAGGTCGCCGAGCTTGAAGCCCTGGTTCACGCACTGCACCAGGAACTGCGAGTCGAAGACGAAGTTGTCGCTGTTGCGCTCGTACGGGATCGTCTCGAGCACTTTGCGGCTGTACGCGCGGAAGCCCGAGTGCCACTCGCCGAGGTTCTGCCCCGTGAGCAGGTTCTCGAGGATCGTCAGGCCGCGGTTGGCGAAGTACTTCGACTTGGGCATGCCGCCGGCGAGCGCTTCACGGCGCGTGCGGATGCGGTTGCCGAGCATCACGTCGCAGATGCCGTGACGCAGCACCTCGATCGCGGTCGGGATCATGCGCGCGTCGTACTGGTAGTCGCCGTGGATCATCACGACGAAGTCCGCGCCGTGCTCGAGCGCCGTCCGGTAGCACGTCTTCTGGTTGCCGCCGTAGCCCGTGTTCTTCTGGTGCTGGATCAGCGTCACCGGCAGGCGTTTCGCGACCTCGACCGTGGCGTCCTTGCTGCAGTCGTCGACGACGACGATCTCGTCGACGTGCTCCTTCGGGACGTCGGCGACGACGCGCTCCAGCGTGTTCGCGGCGTTGTACGCCGGCATGACGACGATCGTGCGCCAGGTGCGAGGCATGTGCGCATTCTGGAGTCGCGCCGGGAGCGGAACAAGGGCGCGCGCACCGCCGCGAGGAGCTCACGCGCCCTGGCGTGCGCGTGTCGAGCGCCCTACCGTGTTCCGCGACGATGGACGCGAGCGCGGAGGAACGCGGCGGTTGGACGAAGCTCGAGCTCGCGCTCGGCGCGGCCTTCGTCGTGATCGCGTGCGCGAGCCTCGTCTGGCTCGCGCATCCCTGGTACGAGCGCGCGAACGACGCGTCGCTCTACCTCTTGACGGCGCGCTCGCTCGCGCACGGCGCGGGCTACGGCTACCTCGGCGAGCCGTTCACGGTGCGCCCGCCGGGGTTCAGCGTGCTGCTCGTGCCGTTCGCGGGCGGCAATGCGTTCGATTTCCACGCGCTCAACCTCTACGTGAGCGCGTTCGGCGTCGCGGGCCTCGCGCTCTTCTTCGCGTGGACGCGCAAGCGCCTCGGCGCGCCGCTCGCGTTCGCGCTGTGCCTCGCGCTGTGGTTCAACCCGGCGTGGCAGCACCTCTGCAACATGACGCTCTCCGACATTCCGGGGACGGCGCTGCTCGTCGGCTGCTTGGTGCTAGAACGGCGCTTCACGCGCGCGGAGCGCGGCGCGGCGACCGGCGCGGGCTCGGCGCGCGCGACGGCGCTGCGCGACGCGCTGCTCGGCCTCGCGATCGGACTCGCGAGCCTCGTGCGCACGATGAACGCGCTGCTCGTGCCCGCGATCGCGATCGCGCGGGCGGGCGAGGCGTGGAGCGACGGGAAGCGCGGGAAGGAGCTCCTCCGCGCGCTCGCGCGACGCGCGCTCCCGCTCGTGATCGGCGCGGCGCTCGCGCTGGAGCCGTGGAGCTTGTGGAGCGCCGCCAACCGGCCCGACGGCGCGGTCGATCAGCTCTACGTGCACTCGTACTCGACCGCGATGTGGCACGTGGACATCGGCGATCCGAATTCGCCGCTGCGCTCCATCGCCGACGTCGTGGGCAAGGTCCCCGAGCGCGCCGGAAAGCTCGTCGCGCTGCTCGGATCACGGATGCAGGCCGCGGACACCGGCGGCGTGGAGCTCGCGCTCGGCGGGCTCGTGCTCGCGGGCGTGCTCTGCGTCCTCTGGAAGCGCCGCGCGTCGAGCGAACTCTTCGTCCTCGCCGCGTCGGGCATGCTGCTCGTGTTCGTGAGCTTCCTCGACCGCCACGCGCTGCCCGTGTGGCTGCTCGCGAGCGCGGCGGCGCTCGAAGCGCTGCTCCTCGTGCTCGCGAAGCTGCGCGCGCCGCGCGCGCTCGCGCAATCGATCGCGATCGCCGTCGTCGCGTCGATCGCGTGGGTCGACTGGTCCCCGCGCCAGAACTGGACGGCGATCGAGGCGAGCCACGAGCAGATGCGGACTTTCTGCGCCGCCGCCGCGAAGGAGCTCCCGCCCGACGCGCGCGTCGCGGCGCAGCTCGGGTGGCATTGCTCCGTCTACCTGGGACGCCCGGTGTGGAGCCTCACGATGGAGGAGAAGCGCAAAGGCGCCGCCGCGCTCGGCCCGCTGCTCGAGAGGCACCGGATCGATACCGTGCTCCTCTCGGAGAGCATGCCGGTGGCGCCCGAGGTCGAGCGGTCCCTAGCGCCGCGCGTCCAACGCTCCGTCGAGATCGAGTTTGGCCGCGTCATCTACCTGCGGTGATCCGTGGCGCGGACTCCGGGAGTCGAAAAAGGTCCCTTGCGCGCGCTGGATGACGCTTCGCTTCAGTCGCCGCGCATGCGGTGGAGGTCGGCACCCACTACCGAGAACAGCACCGCCCCATCACGCCCGGACAAGACCTCGAGTCGACCTTGATCCCAGACCTGATCGATCGGACCGTTGCGCTCTGCACTGCTTACGTTGCGAGTGACGAGCAGATCGAAGTGCCCGTCTCCGTCGAAGTCGCCGTGCCCGAAGCCGAGGCACGCCTCGTGGATCTCGCGCAACGACTCGCCGGTGCGACCAGAGAAGACGACGACCTGGTTCCAACTTCCGACGGCCACATCGGGGCGACCGTCGGCGTCGATGTCGCCGACACCGTCGAAGACCTCACCCCAACGATCGAGCGGGCGCCGCAGGTCGTACAGCCCAGCACCGGTCCTGCCTGAGATGACGAGCACGGAACCCGCCTCGCCATTGAACACCACGTCCGCGCAACCATCCCCATCGAGATCGCCCGCAGCTCCTACGCCGTGTCGGAACCCGCTCGCGGAGCTCGACACTTCGTGGAGATGCGCGAAGTCCTTCCCCGAGACGATGATCACGACGGTCCGCGACTGGACGTCGTTCACGGACGTGACGGCGAGGTCGAGCCAGCCGTCTGCGTTCGAGTCGCCGAGACCGGCGACGCTCCATCCGAGCTCCTGGTCCGGGGCGCCGCGTTCCTCCCAGAGCACTCCTCCGGTTCGACCCGAGATCAGTTGAACGAACCCGCTGAAGTGGGGCCGCTCGCCGGTGAGTGGGTTTCCGATGAGCCAGTCCGCGTGCCCGTCCTTGTCGATGTCACCGGCAGCAGAAATCGCGTACCCCCAACGATCGGGCAGGGCCTTCAGTTCGCGGACGCCGTTCCCTGACAGGAGCCGCGTCGTCTCACCGTCGGCGACGAGGAGGTCACCCATTCCATCCCCGTTCGCGTCACCGATGCCGAGTGCGCGCCGGTAGTTCGGGGCCTTCTCGTACACGCCATCGAGCGTGGCGAGCGCCTGCGCGTCTCGCCCTGCGATGGCGCGAGCACGTCCCCACTGTGCCCATGACGGCAGGGGCTCGAACGGCGTCGCGAGAACCACATCAGGCGTGCCGTCTCCGTCCAAATCGCCAGCCCACTCGGCTGTCCATCCCGAATGGGGACGGCCACGGGGCAACATCCCCTCGAACACGTCTCCGTTCGTGAACGCCCTCCAAATGGCAAATGCGACGACGGATCCCACGACGGCGACGATCGCCATCACCACGAGACAGGTCGCGGACACACCGAAAAGGAGGGCTCGACCGTGGAGAGATCGAGCTGCTTCCGAGGGTGCGGGTGATGCCGAGGCCATTGGGCGAATCGTATCTCGACGTCGTCGACCGATTGGCTTCTTGCGGCCCGACGTGCGGGCTTCTCGCGCGCCGCCCAGGTCGATGTCCGTTGTTGCTCCTGGCAGGAGCGCGGGTACCTTCGTGCACGTCGCCTTGGCGCACGGTGAGGTGTGGTTCTCCAACGGCGACGCAGGCCTCCCGCCGAGCGAGGATCCCAATGCAGCGCATTATCGAGGTCGACACGTACCAGCTCCGCTCGCACGACCAGCCCGTTCGTGCTCGGTCCATCCCACCCGGTCTTCGTCCCCTCGTCGCGAAGCTCGTGCTTTGCGCCGCGCTTCCTTTCGCGACGGCCTGCTCGTCGATGCGCAACCCCACGAGGCTGTCCTCCAGCTCGGGGACTTCCGAGTCACCGATCACGATCGTGGAGGATTCCAGGACCGTCGCAGTGGTGATCGGAGTCCTGACGGAGCCGGCAATGGGGGCCTCCGGGTCGATCGGCATGACGCTCCGGCCGACCAGGACGATTCGCGAGGACGGAGCTCGAGTGACGGTGATCCAAATGGGTTTCGGCGGTCTCCGTGGCAATCCTCCGGACGCCGTGGGCATGCCGATCGACCCGGCGCAGGTCGCGATCCTCTCGGCGGAACTGTCCCTGACGTCCGGGGACGCGCACGAGCTCCTTGACCTCCTGGATCGGCTGCTCGGTTCGAAGTTCCTCGGCAACGACGACGTCGCCATGAGTTCGATCGAAGGGAGCAGTTGCGGCTTGCGGTTCCGTCGCCGATCGGACGGCTCGGCCACGATGAACGCGCTCCGCATCCAGGGAGCCGTCGAGCTCTGGTCGAGCGTCGACCTCCACTACCTCCGCGAACGGCTGGCCGATGCGCTCGTCGAACGCGATCGGCTCGAGGGACGCGCTCCGTCGGTGGAGCTCGCGCCGCGTTGAGCGCGAACGCGAGGATGCCGCGTACGGCGCTCGAAGACTACGATCAAGCGTCGATGTCGTCCCACCCGCCTTCCCTTGCCGTAGTGCGATCAACGCCACCCGCTTTCGCGAGCTGCGCGCCACGGATCGGTTCGCCATTGCCGTCGAAACGCGGAGCACACGGGTGATTTCAAGGGCTGCTCCCCCCGCGCGCGCGCGCCCGTTCGACGTGCTCGCCTGGACGGGGCTCGGCGTGCTGGTCTTCGGCATGCTCGCGGCGCTGCCGTTCCTCGTCGAGCACGGGTACGAGGCGAGCGACGAGACGAACGACGCGTCGATCTACGTCGCGACGGCGCGGGCGCTGCTCGCGGGCGACGGGTACAGCTACTTGGGCGAGCCGTTCATCGTGCGGCCGCCGGGGTTCGCGGTGATGCTCGCGGGCGTGATGCGGGTCTTCGGCGACTCGGCGTTCGTGATGAACCTGTTCGTGTCGTCGTGGGGCGTGCTCGCGTGCGCGTTGCTCTACGTGTTCGGCGTGAAGCGCATCGGCGCGCCGCTCGCGTTCCTGTGTTCCGCCGCGCTGTTCCTGCACCCCGAGTTCCGGCGCATGTCGAACCAGGTGATGAGCGACGTGCCCGGGCTCGCGCTGGTCCTCGCGTGCCTGCTCGTCGAGCGCTGGGCATCGTCGCGGCGTTCGTGGAGGCGCGATCTCGTGCTCGCGGTCGTGATTGGCGCGAGCGGCTACGTGCGCACGCTCGCGCTGCTCGTCATTCCCGCGACGCTGCTCGGGCGGTGGTTCGCGCGCGCGGAGGGAGAGCGTTTGATCGGCGCGTTCCTGCGCACGCGCGCGGTGCTGCTCGTCGCCGGTGTCGTGGTGTGCGTGGCGCCGTGGAGCGTGCGGTGCATGCTCCGTCATCCGGTGCCGCCTGTGGATCAGACGTTCCTGTACTCGTACGGCACGGGGATGTGGCACGAGCGGCCGTACGACCCGGAGTCGCCGGTGGTGTCGCCGGCCCGCGTGCTCGGGCGGGCGGCGGAGCGCGTCGAGCCGCTCGTCACGAGCTTGCCGTGGGTCGTGAATGCGCGACCGGAGGCGAGTGACGACGCTGCGGACGAGTCGACGGATTGGGTGGCCGTGGCGTTCGGCGCGTTGCTGCTCGCGAGCACGGCGTGGCTCTGCGTCGAGCGGCGGCGGGCGGGTGAGTTCTTCGCGCTCCTCACGGTGCTCCTGCTGCTCGTGTACTTCGCGTTCCGGCCGCGGCTCGTGCTGCCGTTGCAGGCGTTGCTTCCCGTGCTGTTCATCGAAGCTGGGCTTGCGATGACGCAGCGGGCGTGGTCGCGCGCAGGGCGAGGGGTCGCTGTCGTTTTCTCTGCGTTGATCGTCGCGCGTGGTGTGCATGGATTCGCCGCGGGTGTTCGCGACGGTGGATCGAACACGCTGCGCGGTGCGAGCTACACGGCGGCGGCGAGCGTGCTTCGGCCGCGCCTCGGTGAGGAGCGGGTCGCGAGCGCGATCGGATGGCATTGGTCGGTGTACCTGGATCGCCCGGTGTGGTCGCTCGCGCTCGCCGCGCGGCGCGGCGGAGCTTCGGCGGTTCAGGCCGTGCTCGCGCGGCATCGGATCGACACGGTCGTGCTCGCGGATGCCCTGCCGGAGGATCGGGCGCTCGTTCCTTTGCTGACCCGGTTGTGGGGCGAGCCGGATCGCGTCGGCGACGTGAGCGTGTTCCGGCGGAGGTGAGAACGGGGCGGGACGGGGGGCGGCGGGAGCAACTGCCAGATGTGCGAGAGAGGCGTTTTGGGATGCAACTCGCCACATGAGGTTGCTTCGCATACCTGATCCCTGACCCTCCTCGGCCGGAGGACCGGCCGAGGAGGGTCAGGGATTCTGTTCGAAGAGTGGGTGCGAAGGGGCGGTGCGGGGGTTCGGGGGGAAGAGAGAGGGACGGAGGCGTGACAAGGGGAGCGGGGGTCGTATTCTCGCCTCGATGGCGGGTGCTGGTGGTTGGGGGCGGCGGGACGCGGTCGTGTTGGGCGTCATCGTTCTCGTCGCGGCGGTGAGCTTGGTTTGGCTCGTGCATCCCTGGTTCGAGGCGTCGAACGATGCGGCGATGTACGTCGTGTGCGCGAAGAACCTGCTCGCGGGCGAGGGGTACACGTTCTTGGACGAGCCGTTCCGCGTGCGGCCGCCGGGGTTCTCGGTGTTGCTCGCGCCGGTGGTCGCGCTGAGGGGGATCGATTTCTCCGCGCTCAACCTCTATGTCGCGGCTTGGGGCGTGCTCTGCGTCGGGCTCTTCTTCGTCTGGGCGCGTACCCGGGTTTCGACGTGGGTCGGGGCGGCGCTCGCGGCGCTGGTTTGGTTCAACCCGGGGTTCGCGAGCTTGCGCAACCAGGTCATGAGCGACGTTCCGGGGACGGCGCTCGTGTTCGGGTGTCTGTTGCTCGAGCGCTGGTGCGCGCGACAACCTTCGATGCGGCGCGACGTCGTGCTCGGGCTGGCGCTCGGACTCTCGGCGTACGTGCGTTCGATCGTGCTCGTGCTCGTCGTGGGGATCGTGGTCGCGCGGCTGCTCGTCGGCCGGAAGGAGGGAGCGTCGCTCGGGCGCGTGCTGCTCCTCCGCATCCTGCCGCTCGTCGCGCTCGTGGCGCTGGTCCAGGCGCCGTGGAAGGTGCGCGACGTCTACCACCATCCGCTCCCGCCCGTCGACCAGACTTCGCTCTACGACTACTCCTCGGGCATGTGGAACTCGGACCGCGGGGACCCGCGCTCGCCGCGCGTGCCGATCGAAGACGTGTTCGCGCGCGTTCCGCGGCACGCGAGAGCGACGCTCGGCGTGCTCGGCGGGCGCATGCAGTCGAACGAGCTGGGCGTCGTGAACCTCACGCTCGGGGTCTTGTTCGTGCTCGCGCTCGTCGTGCAGGGCGTCCGTCGGCGCGGAGCGGCGGAGCTCTTCGCGTGCGGCGCGATCCTGCTCGTGCTCCCCTACTTCAGCTTCCAGGACCGGCTGCTCCTGCCCGTCCTGATGATCGCGTGGACCGCGGCGGCGGAGCTGCTCGAGGAGCTCGGGACTCGGCGTCTCGGCGCGCGCGGCCCGCTCGTCGCGCTCGTCCCCGTGTGCGCGCTCCTCGCGATCGACTTCCATCCGCGCGCGAACTGGGAGGAGGTGCGCCTCGCGCACGAGACGTGCGAGCGCTGGGCCGCGCGCGCGAACGAGCTCCTCCCGCGCGACGAGCGCGTCGCCGTTCCGATGGAGGGCTGGCGCTGGACGATCTGGCTCGACCGCCCCGTGTGGACGCTCTTCTTCGGATGGAATCGCGGCGGCGGCGGGCCGGGCATCGCGCCCGTGCTCGCGCGCCACAAGATCGACCTCGTGCTCGTGACGCCGTTCACCGCAAGCGACGCGGCGATGCGTCCGTGGCTCACGACGCGGTACGCCGTGCTGCACGACGAGCCGGATCTCGCGCTCGTCCGTGTTCGGCCGCGGAACGGACGCTGACTTCCTCCGCTCGGGCAGGGGCAGTATCCTCGCGCGCCCCGCATGGATCGCGCGCGCCCTTCGGTCACCGTCCTCGTCCCGGTCTACAACAGCGAGGGCTCGTTGCGATTGCTCGTCGAGCGGCTCGAGCCCGTCCTGAAGCGGCTCGCGGGCGCGTTCGAGCTCCTGCTCGTGAACGACGGCAGCCGCGACGGCAGTTGGGGCGTCGTGCGGGAGCTCGCGCGCGCGAAGCCGTGGGTGCGCGGCATCACGATGATGCGCAACTACGGCCAGCACAACGCGCTCCTCTGCGGCATCCGCGCGGCGCGCGGCGAGCTGATCGTCACGATGGACGACGACCTCCAGCATCCGCCCGAGGAGCTGGAGAAGCTGCTCCTCGCGCTCGACGCGGACACGGACGTCGTCTACGGCACGCCGGCGAAGGAGCGGCACGGGCTCCTGCGCGACCTCGCGTCGCGCGTGACGAAGCTCGCGCTCGAAAAATCGATGGGCGCGGAGACGGCGAGCAAGGTGAGCGCCTTCCGCGTGTTCCGCGCGGAGCTGCGGCGCGCGTTCGAGAACTACCAGAGCCAGTTCGTGTCGATCGACGTGCTGCTCACGTGGGGCACGACACGCTTCAAGGCGATCGACGTGCGCCACGACCCGCGCACGATCGGGGTCTCGAACTACACGTTCAAGAAGCTCCTCACGCACGCGATGAACATGATGACGGGCTTCAGCACGCTTCCGCTGCAGCTCGCGAGCTGGATGGGCTTCGCGTTCACGGTGCTCGGGCTCGCGCTCGTCGTGTTCCTCGTCGTGCGGTACTTCGTCGAGGGGAGCGACGTGAAGGGCTTCACGTTCCTCGCGTCGTTGATCGCGATCTTCAGCGGCGCCCAGCTCTTCGCGCTCGGCATCCTCGGCGAATACCTCGCGCGCATGCACTTCCGCATGATGGACCGGCCCACGTACACCGTGCGCGACGAAATCGGCGGCGGCCTCGGATCGAAGTCGTGACGCTTCCGCGCTTCCTCGAGTGGGACACGCAGTTCTTCGGCGCGCGCATCGCGAGCCTCTCCGCGCCGGCGACCGGCCTCGACGACGCCGCGCTGCGCGCCGCGGACGACTGGTGCCGCGCCGAGCGCGTCGACTGCCTGTACCTGCGCTCCGACGCCGACGACGTGACGACGCTGCGCGCAGCGGGCGAGCTCGGCTTCCGCTTCGTCGACGTGCGCATCACGCTCGACTGCGAGCTCGCGAAACTCCCGACGCCGAGCGCGCACGAGACGATCCGTTCCGCGCGCGCCGAGGACGTGCCCGCGCTCCGCGCGATGGCCGCCTACAACCACGCGAACACGCGCTTCTACGCCGACGGACGCTTCGCGCGCGCGCGCTGCGACGAGCTCTACGCGACGTGGATCGAGAAGAGCGTGAACGGCTGGGCGGAGCGCGTGCTCGTGCCCGACGAGGGCGCCGGCGCCCTCGGCTACCTCTCGATCCACCTGCGGCCGGAGCACACGGCGGAGATCGGGCTCGTGGGCCTCGCGCGCGAAGCGCAGGGACGCGGCCTCGGGAAGCAGCTCGTCGAGTCCGCGATCGCGTGGATGCGCGCGAAAGGCTGCGCGCGCGCGACGGTCGTCACGCAAGGCCGCAACATCGCGGCGCAGCGCCTCTACCAGGCCGCGGGCTTCCGGACGTGCGCGATGGAGCTGTGGCACCACCGCTGGTTCCGATACGGAGTCAGGTGATTTTTTTCCCGATTCGCACGCGACGGC
>JACRIO010000030.1 GCA_016220035.1 Planctomycetota bacterium
CACCGGCGATGAGGCCGCCGCCACCGCCACCGCCGCCGCCCAGGATGCTGCCGCCCAGGCTGTAGGCTCCGCCGCCGCCGCCACCGCCGCCGCCGCCCGGACGCGGAGCGCGTTCCTGGGCTTCGTTGACGCGGAGGGGGCGACCATCGAGCTGCTTGCCGTCGAGGGCCGCGATCGCGGCCTTCGCGTCCGCTTCGCTGCCCATCTCGGCGAAGGCGAAGCCGCGCGGGCGGCCGGTTTCACGGTCCGAGGGGAGGTGGAGATCCTTCACGACGCGTCCACCCTCCGACAGCGCCTTGCGCAGCGAGTCTTCGGTGGTGTTGAACGAGAGATTGCCAACGTAGAGCCTGGTACCCATCTGAATCTTGCTTTCCTTGTGTCTGCGAACGTCTTCTACCCGTCCAACTGCGGAGAGGATCGGAGGCGCGCGTGCGGTCGGCACGGGGTCCTGTGAGGAACGCTCGCCGACGATGAACGTTCTTGCTCCGGTGCGGGCGTCGCGCATCGCTGGGACGAGCGGGTCCACGCCGGAGTCAGGGCCAAGAGCATGACGAGGGAGCCCCCGGAAGGCAAATCGGGCTGCGTTCGGGCTCCGGGGGGCCGTTCGTGAGCTCCGTTCGCGCGTCCGCGGACCGCTCGGCGCGTGCGCGAACCGCTCTCAGCGGCCCCGACACCCGAAACGCGCGCGGACGGCGCGCATCCATGGCGTCGCGCGATGGGCAGCGCGGGGCGGGAGCGTGCTCCCCGCCGCGCCGACCTGGACTGCGCCGCGGGCGCGGAGCATCCTGGCCGCTCGCGCACCGCGCTCGCCCCGATCCACGCGCAGGAACGAACCATGAACCCGCTCAAGCAACTCACCGGCTACGGCCAATCGATCTGGCTCGACTTCATTTCCCGCAAGCTGCTCGAGACGGGCGAGCTCGCGCGCATGGTCGAGGCGGACGGCATCCGCGGGGTCACGTCGAACCCGTCCATCTTCGAAAAGGCGATCTCGGAGGGCGTCGAGTACAAGCCCGAGATCGACCGACTGCGCAAGGCGCGGAGCGGCATCTCGACCTTCGAGGTCTACGAGGGCCTCGCGCTCCGCGACATCCAGGCCGCGTGCGACGTGATGCGGCCGCTCTACGAGGAGACGCGCGGTCGCGACGGCTACGTCAGCCTCGAGGTGACGACGTACCAGGGCGACGACCGCGCGGCGATCCTCACCGAGGCGAAGCACCTGTGGCAGGCCGTCGGCCGCAAGAACGTGATGATCAAGGTGCCGAGCACCGAGGAAGGCATCGCCGCGTTCGAGGAGCTCACCGCGAACGGCGTGAACGTGAACATGACGCTGCTCTTCGCCGTCGAGGCCTATGCGAAGGTCGCCGCGGCGTACGTGAACGGCCTCGAGCAGTACGCGAAGAAGGGCGGCGACGTGTCGCGCGTGGCGAGCGTCGCGAGCTTCTTCGTCTCGCGCATCGACTCCACGATCGACAAGGCGCTCGAGGGCAAGCTCGCCGGCGCGAAAAGCGCGACCGAGCGCTTCGCGATCCGGTCGTTGATGGGCAAGGCCGCGATCGCGAACGCGAAGCTCGCGTACGCCCACTACAAGACGGTGTTCGCCGGGCCGCGATGGGACGCGCTCGCGAAGCAGGGTGCCATGACGCAGCGCGTGCTCTGGGCGTCGACCGGCACGAAGAACAAGCTCTACTCGGACGTGATGTACGTCGAGGAGCTCATCGGGCCCGAGACCGTGAACACGGCGCCGCCCGCGACGATCGACGCGTTCCGCGACCACGGACGCTGCCGTTCGAGCCTCGAGACGGACCTCGACGGTGCGAAGGACGCGCTGAAGGCGCTCGCCGAGCTGGGCGTCGTCTTCCAGAGCGTGACGGACGCGCTGCTCGCCGACGGTCTGAAGCAGTTCAACGAGGCCTTCGCGAAGATCCTCAAGGCGATCGAGGGTGCGAAATCGACCTCCGCGCCGCTCGCGCCGTTGTCGTACGCGCTGCCGGAGCCGATCCGGAAGTCGCTCGAGGCGCACCTCGCCGAATGGACGACCGGCAAGAAGACCGAGCGCCTGTGGAAGAAGGACGCGAGCCTCTGGACGAACGGCGACGAGGCCAAGTGGCTCGGCTGGCTCGACGCGCCCGAGCAGGCGAAGGCGTCCGTGCGCGAGCTCACGGCGTTCGCCGAGGAGATCAAGAAGGAGGGCTTCACGCACGTCGCGCTGCTCGGCATGGGCGGCTCGAGCCTGTGCCCCGAGGTGTTGAAGCTCACGTTCGGCTCGAAGCCGGGCTTCCCGAAGCTGGAAGTGCTCGACTCGACCGATCCGCAGCAGATCGCGGCGCTCGAGAAGCGTCTGAACCTCGCGAAGACGCTGTTCGTCGTCGCGTCGAAGTCGGGGAGCACGCTCGAACCGACGATCTTCGAGCAGTACTTCTGGGACCGCGCGGCGAAGACGGTCGGCGCGGCGAACGCGGGCAAGCACTTCGTCGCGATCACGGATCCGGGCTCGAAGCTCGAGGCGAGCGCGCGCTCGAAGGGCTTCCGCCGCATCTTCGCGGGTGTCGCCTCGATCGGCGGGCGCTTCTCGGCGCTGTCGAACTTCGGGATGGTGCCCGCGGCCCTGATCGGGCTCGACCTCGAGCGCTTCACGACGCGCGCGTGCGAGATGCTGCAGGCCTGCAAGAACGCGGACGCGGTGCAGAACCCAGGCGCCATGCTCGGAACGATCCTCGGCGTGTGCGCGAAGAGCGGGCGCGACAAGCTCACGTTCGTCGTGTCGCCCGAGTTCGCGTCGATGGGGGCGTGGCTCGAGCAGCTCATCGCGGAATCGACGGGCAAGCTCGGGAAGGGAATCGTGCCGGTCGACCTCGAACCGATCGGCGATCCGTCGGTCTACGGGAACGACCGCGTGTTCGTGTACCTGCGCCTCGCGAGCTCGCCGAACGGCTACCAGGACAGCGGCGTGAACGCGCTCGAGAAGGCGGGCCAGGCCGTCGTGCGCATCCAGGTGCAGGACGTGATGGACCTCGGCGCGGGTTTCTACCGCTGGGAGTTCGCGACGGCCGTCGCGGGCGCCGTGATGGGCATCCACACGTTCGACCAGCCCGACGTCGAGGCCAGCAAGCTCGCGACGAAGGCGCTGACGAGCGCGTACGAGGCGTCGGGTGCCTTGCCCGCGGAGAAGGCGTTCTTCGCCGAGGGCGGGCTCGAGCTCCACACGGACGCGCGCAACGCCGCGACCTTGACCAAGGCCGCCGGCCCCCATGGAAGCGGGGGGGCGACGCTCGCGACGATGCTGCGCGCGCTCGTCGGAGAGACGAAGCCGGGCGACTACTTCGGCGTGCTCGCGTACGTCGACATGAACGCGAAGCACGTCGAGCTCCTGAACAAGCTGCGCACCGAGGTGCGCGACACGCGGCGCGTGGCGACGGTGCTGGGCTTCGGCCCGCGCTTCCTCCACTCGACGGGCCAGGCGTACAAGGGCGGGCCGAACAGCGGCGTGTTCCTGCAGATCACCGCGAACGACGCGGCCGATCTCTCGGTGCCCGGCTCGAAGTACACCTTCGGCATCGTGAAGAGCGCGCAGGCGCGCGGCGACTTCCAGGTGCTGAGCGAGCGCGGTCGGCGCTGCCTGCGCGTGCACGTGACGGGCGACGTGACGCAGGGCCTCGCGAAGCTCGCCCAGGCGCTGCATCAAGCGCTCGCGCAACCGGCGACGGCGGCGCGGTGAGGGGCGGGGATCGTTCGGGCTCGGAGGCGGCTTCCACCCCGGAGGTCACCTGTCCCGCGCGCCGGTCGACCTCCTGCACGGGCGTAAGCCTAGTTTTGATGCTGACTTGAGAGCGTTCGTGCAATTTGAACGCGTGAAGTTCAAATTGCACGGACCGTGCCCAGCCTCTCCCGAACCCTTGTCGCCACCGCCCGCGACCGCGCGAGCAAGCTCCCGATCGTCACGGTGACCGGCCCGCGTCAGAGCGGCAAGACCACCTTCTGCAAGGCGGTCTGGGCGAACAAGCCCTACGTGCTGCTCGAGACCCCGGACGTCCTGGCTCGGGCGCTGGCGGATCCCCGTGACTTCCTCGATCGCCTGAAGGGCGGCGCGATCCTCGACGAGATCCAGAACGCGCCCGTCCTCCTTTCCTATCTCCAGGGCATCACGGACGCGGACCCGACGCCGGGCGCGTGGATCCTGACCGGATCGCAGCACTTCGCCATCGTCGAAGGCATCAGTCAGTCGCTCGCGGGCCGGCCCGCGATGCTCGAGCTGCAGCCGTTCTCGGTGGAGGAGCTGCGCGAAGCGTTCCCGGGGAGAGAACTCGCCGAGCACGCGCTGAACGGCGGCTACCCCCGCATCTGGACCGGCGGCGTCGACCGTTCGTCGTGGCTCGCGGACTACGTGATGAACTACATCGAGCGCGATCTCCGACGCATCGTCGAGATCGGCGACCTCGCCACGTTTCTGACGTTCCTACGGCTGTGCGCCGGCCGAACGGGCCAGGTGCTCAACGTCGCGAGCCTGGGCGAGGACGCCGGCGTCACGCACACGACCGCCCGCCGATGGCTCTCCGCGCTCGAGGCGAGCTACGTCGTGCATCGTCTGCCGCCGGTGCATCGGAACGTCAGCAAACGCCTCGTGAAGAGCCCCAAGCTCCACTTCCTCGACACGGGTCTCGCTTGCCACCTGCTCGGCATCCGCGACGCGAACGACTTCGCGTTTCATCCGCTACGCGGCGCGCTCTTCGAGAGTTGGGTCGTCTCCGAGATCCGCAAGGCACGCATCCATCGCGGGCTCCAGCCCGACCTCGCCTACTACCGCGAGGGCACGGGGCGCGAAGTCGATCTCGTCGTCGAGCGCGGGCTCGATCCGATCGTCGTCGAGATCAAGTCGAGCGTGACGGCACCGCTCGACGCGGCGAAGGCGCTGCTGCCCGCCGTGGAGACGCTGGGGAGGGCGAGCGTCGCCTCGCGCTCGATCACGAAGCGCGTCGTCTACGCCGGCAACGAGCGCTTCTCGGTGCAGGGGACCGAGTTCGTCCCGTGGAACGGACTCGATCGGGTCGCATGGAGCTGACCGGACCCCGACGCCTCGTACCGAGCACCTTGTCTTGATTCAGCGCACATCCCGAGCGTCCTGAGCGTCCCGTGCGTGGCACCGCCTCGGGCGCGGTCATGCGGGCCGGATCGGCTCGACGGCGCGCGGGCTCGCGCTCCCGCCCCGGAACTCCGATGCAGGCTGCGGCGGCCCATCGTCGGTCTCGGCCGGCGCGCGTGGCCTCGAACTCGACGCGGGGCTACGCTGGCCCCAACGGACGTAACGGTCCGTCGATCGCGCACATCAGAGCTGCACGGAGAAGAACCAGATGGAACTCGGCATGTACGGCTTGGGCCGCATGGGCGGCAACATGGCACGGCGCCTCGTGCGCGGCGGGCATTCGGTCGTCGTCTACAACCGCGACCTCGCGAAGGTGGACGAGCTGAAGAAGGTCGGTGCGCGCGGCGCGACGTCGCTGAAGGAGCTCGTCTCCTCCCTGAAGAAGCCGCGCCATGTCTGGGTGATGCTCCCCGCGGGCGACGTCACCGAGAAGGCGATCGAGGAGCTCGGGACCTTGCTCGAGCCCGGCGACTGCGTGATCGATGGCGGCAACACGATGTTCAAGGACGACGTGCGCCGCGGGCACGTCCTCGAGAAGAAGGGCATCCACTACGTCGACGTCGGCACGTCCGGCGGCGTGTGGGGGCTCGAGCGCGGCTACTGCCTGATGATCGGCGGCAAGAGCGAGCCCGTGAAGCGCCTCGACTCCGTCTTCGCGACGCTCGCGCCCGGCGTGGGCGACGTCGAGCCGACGGAAGGACGCAAGGGCGGCAGCGCGGAGCAGGGTTACCTGCACTGCGGTCCCGTCGGCGCGGGCCACTTTGTCAAGATGATCCACAACGGCATCGAGTACGGGATCATGCAGGCGTACGCGGAGGGGCTCGACATCCTCAAGAACGCGAACTCTCCCAACCTGCCCGCGGACCAGCGCTACGACCTGCAGCTCGCGGACGTCACCGAACTCTGGCGGCGCGGGAGCGTCGTCGGCTCGTGGCTGCTCGACCTCACGGCGCGCGCGCTGACGCAGGATCCGTCGCTCGCGAAGTTCGAGGGCGTCGTGCAGGACTCGGGCGAAGGCCGCTGGACGATCCAGGCGGCGATCGACGAGGCTGTGCCCTGCGACGTGCTGGCGGCGGCGCTTTTCGTGCGCTTCCGTTCGCGCCAGCAGCACACGTTCGCCGAGAAGGCGCTCTCCGCGATGCGCCACCAGTTCGGCGGGCACGTCGAGCCGGCCAAGGTCAAGTGAGACGCGCGCGGGAGCGGGCGTGCGCTCGCTCTCGCGGACCCCGATCGTCCGACGCGCGCGGAGCCGCGCTCCCATGTCCACCACGAACCCGACTTCGACCCGAGACGTCATGGAACAGATCCTGAGCGCCACGTCGGAACTCTCCGGCCTCGTGAACCCGTTCGCGGCGCCCGTCGGCCCCGCGACGATCGTGATCTTCGGCGCGGCGGGGGACCTGACGAAGCGCAAGCTGATCCCGTCGCTCTACAACCTCGCGGCGTCGAACCTCCTGAGCGACAAGGTCGCGATCATCGGCGTCGCGCGCGCGGACATGGACCGCGACACGTACCGCGCGAAGGTCGAGGAGGACATGCGTCTCTACTCGACGAGCGGGACGGTGGACGAGAAGGTCGTCGAGTTCCTCTCGAAGCGCACGCACTACCTCTCCGGAAACTTCGAGAACCCCGACACGTTCGCACGCCTGTCGACGCTGCTCGCGGCGGTCGAGAAGGAGCACGGCACGCGCGGCAACGTCCTCTACTACCTGTCGACGGCGCCGAACTACTTCTCCATCGTCGCCGACCACCTCGCCGCGATCGGCCTGACGCGCGAGACGGACGGCGCGTGGAAGCGCGTCATCGTCGAAAAACCGTTCGGCACCGATCTCGACAGCGCGCGCATGCTCAACCGAGAGTTGCGTCGCACGCTGCGCGAGGACCAGATCTACCGCATCGATCACTACCTCGGGAAGGAGACGGTGCAGAACCTCATGGTCTTCCGGTTCGGCAACGGGATGTTCGAGCCGATCTGGAACCGTCAGTACATCGACAACGTGCAGATCACCGTCGCCGAGTCGCTCGGCGTCGAGAGCCGCGGCGGGTACTACGACGGTTCGGGCGCTCTGCGCGACATGATCCCGAACCACCTCCTGCAACTGCTCACGCTCGTCGCGATGGAGCCGCCGACGTCGTTCGAGGCCGAGGCCGTGCGCGAGGAGAAGGCCAAGGTGCTGCGCGCGATCACGCCGATGACGCCCGAGAAAGTGCTCTCGAACGCGGTGCGCGGCCAGTACGGCGACGGGATCACGGGCGGCAAGCCGGTGCAGGGTTACCGAGCGGAAGAGAAGGTCCCGCGCAACTCCGGCACCGAGACGTACGCGGCGCTCAAGCTCGCCGTCGACAACTGGCGCTGGGCGGACGTGCCGTTCTACCTGCGCACCGGGAAGCGCATGGCGAAGCGCGTCTCCGAGATCGCGATCCAGTTTCGCCGCCCGCCACAGCTCTTGTTCCGCAACACGCCGGTCGAGCACCTCTCGCGCAACGTGCTCCTGATTCGCGTGCAGCCCGACGAAGGCATCTCGCTGCGTTTCGGCGCGAAGATCCCCGGCCCGACGGTGCGCATGGGCAACGTCGCGATGGAGTTCAAATACAAGGACGCGTTCGGATCGACCGTGACGACCGGGTACGAGACGCTCATCTACGACTGCATCAAGGGCGATCCCACGCTCTACCAGCGCGCCGACATGGTCGAGATGGGCTGGGCGATCGTGAACCCGGTGCAGGAGGTTTGGCGCGCGCTCCCGCCGCGCACGTTCCCGAATTACGAGGCGGGGTCGTGGGGGCCCGACGAGGCGGACGAGATGCTCAAGCGCGACGGTCGCGCGTGGCGGCGCATCGAGGACTGAGAGGGTGAGCAAGAATCCCCCGGTGCCTACAAGCCGGCCGGACGCGGCGTGGCAAGGCGCGGCGACGACGCGTGTTGAAGGAGAAACACTCGGAGGAGCCGCAACGCAGCCACGGCGTGACCGGATGGCTTGTAGGCGCCGGGGGATTCTTGCTCACCCTCTGAGAGCCCGTCGACGGCGGTTCATGAGCGCGTCACCATGCCCGGCTCGATGAAGACTCCCGACACGAAGGCCGGCGGCGCCCGAGGGCTCGTGCGCGTGCTCGAAGACCTCGACGCGGTCACCGCGGCCGGGCGCGAGCGCTTCCTCGCGGCGGCCGAGCGCGCGATCCGCGACCACGGCGTGTTCCGCGTGGCGCTCGCGGGCGGTTCGACGCCGAGGAAACTCTACGCGGCCCTCGTCGGCGCGCCGATCGACTGGAGCAAGGTGCTCTTCTTCTTCGGCGACGAACGCTGCGTTCCGCCGGCGCACGCGGACAGCAACTACCGGATGGCGCGCGAGACGCTGCTCTCGAAGGTCGCGATCCCGAACACGAACGTGCACCGCATCTACGCGGAGACCGACGACGAGCAAGCGGCCGCCGAGGAGTACGAGGAGGAGCTCGAGCGCGTCTGGGGGCTGATCCACCACGAGATGCCGCGCTTCGACCTCGTGCTGCTCGGCATGGGGGCCGACGGCCACACCGCGTCGCTCTTCCCGGGTACGAAGGCGCTCGAGGAGACGAAGCGGCGCGTCGTCGCGAACTGGGTCGAGAAATTGGGCGCGTGGCGCATCACGCTCACCGCGCCGGTGATCAACGCGGCGCGCGAGGTCGTGTTCCTCGTCGCCGGCGCCGACAAGGCCGGCGTGCTGAAGGAAGTGCTCCAAGGTCCGCGCGATCCCGCACGACTCCCGTCGCAGCTCGTCGATCCGAGCGACGGTGAGCTCGTCTGGCTCGTCGACCGCGCGGCCGCGGCTGAACTCGCGCCGCGATAGGGGCCTGTGCAGCTCCATTCCGGTTCGGTGCGGTGCTCACGGCCCGCCGTCCCTCCACGTCCAAGTGGGGGAGCGTCGCTCCGGTGCGGACGCGGGCGATTCTCGCATCGCGCTCTTCGCTCTCGACAGGACCATCGGATGCGAAAGTCCGTCTCTCCTGCGAGCGTCGACCGCAGTGGCGCGCACTGTGTCCGTTCAGAGACCCGCGTCGCGGACCGATAACGCGCGAAGCACCGCCGCGTGCCTGATCCCGCCGCTCGGCTCTCGCAGTGTCCCGCCCCATCAACGTCCCCCGGTTGCTCATCGAGATCGTCGTCGCGATCACGTTCGCGGAGGCGGCGGCGATGCTGTTGCTATCGATCCTGGTCCCCGGTACGAGCGGCTTTGCGGCCGCAGTGATCAACGCGGCGCTGCTTTCGCTCCTCGCTGGGCCACTCCTGCTCTGGCGTGTGAACGCAGCTTCCCGGCGCGCGGCGATCGCGGTCCTGGAGACTTCGGGGCAGGCGCGGAGCGCAGTGCACAGGGCGACGGGGGCCGTGCTCATCCTGGGCCTGGGCCTCAGTGGCCTCGCCGCGCGCGCCTCACGCCTCCAATCGGAGCGCGACGCGCGGGCGCACTTCGATCAGCTCTCCGAGCGGCTCTGCACCGAGGCGCAACGGAGGATGAACTCCTGCGTCGACGTGCTCCGCGGCGCGCCGGGCGTCTACGCGGCGAGCAAATCGGTCGAGCGCGCGGAATTCGCCGCCTACGTGGAGGAGCGAGGCGTGCCAGAGGAGTACTCCGGGCTGCTCGGTGTTGGATTCATCCAGCGCGTCGCACGCACCGATCTCGACGCCTTCGTCGTCGCGGAGCGCGCGGACGGCGCGCCGGAGTTCCAAGTCGACACGAGCGGCGACGACGACGAACTCTACGTCGCGAGGTACCTCGAACCGCTTCTCGCCGCACGCGGAGGAGTCGGTCTGGACTTCGCCACGCGCCCTGAGCGTCGCTGCGCGATCCTCAAGGCCATCCGGACCGGCAGGCCGACGTTGACCGGGCCTCTCGAACTCGTGGAGGACCTGCACCGGCGTGCGGGCGTGCTCTACTTCTTCCCGATTTTCAGGCGTGGCTCGGCGCCCACGACACCCGAAGCTCGCGAGGCCGCGCTCGTGGGCCTCGTATACGCGCCCATCTTGCTCGAGGAGGTCCTCGGCGGGGTCGCCGACTCGGCGGAGGGCGCACTCGATCTCGAGCTGTTCGAGGGCGAGGGACCGACGGCGGGCCGGCTCCTCTACGACGACGACCATGAATGCACCATGGACCGCTCCGTGGGCGAACGGATGTTTCGCGCCGAACAGAGCATCCCGATCGGCGGTCGCACTTGGAGCATGGTCACGAGCACGACTAGGCGCTTCGAGGAGGCTGTCGCCCCGGAGATGCCCGCCTTCATCGGCATCGCTGGCGCGTTCCTCGCGTTCCTCCTGGCTGGATTCGTGTGGTCGCTCGGACATGGTCGGGCGAGCGCACTCGCGCTCGCTCGCGAGATGACAGCCGATCTCGCAGAGGCAAAGGCCCGCGCAGAGAAGACGCTGCGCGACTTCGAGGCGCTCCGACAAACGATCGACGCGCACTCCATCGTCTCCGTGACGGACAGCGCGGGCCGCATCATCGACGCAAACGACGAATTCTGCCGCGTCAGTGGCTACTCGCGCGCGGAACTCCTCGGGCACGACCACCGCATCGTCAACTCTGGCCGCCATCCTCAGGCCTTCTGGGCAGAGATGTGGCGCACGGTCAGGGCGGGGCGTTCGTGGCGCGCGGAGGTCTGCAATCGCACGAAGTCGGGTTCCCCGTACTGGGTCGACGCGATCATCGCGCCGTTCCGCGGCGCGGACGGGAGCATCGAGAAGTATGTTTCGATCCGCACCGAAATCACCGACCGGAAGCGTGCGGAAGCGGAGCAGGCGGCCGCCCTCGCCTTGACGACTGCACTCGCGCGTTCCTCGGACGCGAAGGAAGCCGCGCACGCCGTGAATGACGCTCTCGCGTCGACGACCGGGCTCGAGCGCACCGCCGTGCTTCTCTATGCCGAGGACGGCGTGTGCCGATTCGCGGGTTGGCGCGGCCTGAGCCGCGAGTACCGCTCGGCCGTGGAAGGGCACTGCCCCTGGCCGCGAGGCGCGCGGGAGGCGGAGCCTATCGTCCTGTACGACGTCTTCGCGGAAGCAAGCCTCGCCGCCTACCACGAGCTTTTCCGCAGCGAACGCATCCATTCGATCGCGTTCGTCCCCATCGAAACGGAAGAAGGTGTCGTCGGCAAGCTGATGCTCTACGGCGACGCGCCGGGGACGATCACGCCGAGCATCATGCGCGCCGCTCAGGCTGCCGCCGCGCCGTTGGGCTCCGCCGTCGTGCGTCTGCGCATGGCCGATTCGCTCGCGAAGAGCGAAGCGCGCTTCCGTTCGATCGTGGAAGGGGCGGACGTCGTCGTCTGGGAGTACGACCTGGCCCGCGGCGCGTTCAACTACGTCTCACCGCAGGCGGAGCGCTTCGGGCATCCGATCGAGGATTGGCTACGGCCGGGATTCTGGGAAGCGCACCTGCACCCCGAGGACCGCGCGTCGGCCCACGAACGCCATGCAAACGCGGCGGAGGACGAAGCGGGCTGTCGCTTCCAATACCGATGGAGGGCCGCTGATGGGCGCGAGTCGTGGATCGAGGAATTCGTGAGCTCCGATGCCACGAAGGCCGGGGCGGGGCTCCTCCGCGGCGTGCTCGTCGACGTCACCGAGTCCAAGCGCGCTGCGGCCGAGCTGCAGGAAGCGCGCGCCCACGCGGAGGCCGCCACGCACGCGAAGAGCGAGTTCCTCGCCAACATGAGCCACGAGATCCGCACGCCGCTCACCGCGATCCTCGGCTACTCCGATCTCCTGCGCGAGGACGGCGACCTCGCGCGCGCGCCCGAGCGCCGGCTCCAGGTCATCGACACGATCCGCAACGCTGGGCACTACCTGCTCACGGTGATCAACGACGTCCTCGACCTGTCGAAGATCGAAGCCGGCAAGATGACCATCGAGGCGGTCGAGACGCCGGTCCTGCTGGTCCTCGCCGAAGTGGAGGACCTGATGCGCTCGCGCGCGACCGAACGCGGCATCACGCTCGCGACGGAGCTCGCGACGCCGGTCCTCGACCGCGTGATGACGGACCCGACGCGCCTGCGCCAGATCCTCATGAACCTCGTCGGCAACGCGGTGAAGTTCACCTCCACCGGCGGCATCCACGTGAAGGCGTGCGTCGCGCAGAGCGCCACGGGCGAGCGCCTCGTGATCGACGTCGAGGACACGGGCCCCGGCCTCACCGCGGAGCAGGCCGGGCGGTTGTTCAGCGCGTTCAGCCAGGCGGACGCGAGCGTCACGCGCAAGCACGGCGGCACGGGGCTCGGACTCGCGCTGTCGCGGCGCTTCGCCGAGCTCATGGGCGGCTCCGTGACGCTCGCGTGGACGGAACCGGGCCGGGGTTCGTGTTTCCGCGTGGATCTACCGCTCCTGCCCGCGCCGGGCGCCGTCACGACGAACGCGATCCCGCGCACCGTCGCGAGCGCGGAGCCGAAGGCCGCGTTGCCCGCGCCGAAGCTGCAGGGCCGCGTGCTCCTGGCGGAGGACGGGAAGGACAACCAGCGACTCATTTCCCTGCACCTCCGACGCTCGGGAGCGGAGGTGGACATCGCCGACAACGGTCGGATCGCGCTGGAGATGCTCGCGGTGGCCGAAGCGAGTGGAAGGCCCTACGTGTTGCTCGTCACGGACATGCAGATGCCCGAGATGGACGGTTACACGCTCGCGCGGACGCTCCGTTCGCGCGGGAGCCGGCTTGCGATCGTCGCGCTCACCGCGCACGCGATGGCCGAGGACCGCGAGCGCTGCTCGGAGGCGGGTTGCGACGACTACGCGACGAAGCCGATCGACCGCGTTGCGCTGATCGACACGTGCGTGCGTTGGATCGGGAAGCCCGGTGGGGCCGCGCTCGCCGCCCCGGCGGGTGAACGAGGACACACGCCGTAGCCCGCGGGCGGTCGTCGATCGGCGCGCTCGGCCGTGAAACGAGGCGACGACACGACGTCGCGTGCTACCGCCAGCTCAGGATGCACGCCGGGCGGCGCGGCGGCGGCTCGGGCGCTTCGCGCGGGTAGCCCACGACCACGGCGAAGACCGCCGCATGGTCGTCGGGGAGGCCGAGCTCGCGACGGAACTCGGGTTCGTTCAGCGCGGCGCGCACGAGACCGATGGGGCACGTCGCGAGGCCGAGACCGTGAGCGGCGAGCATCAGGTTCTGCGCGGCGAGACAGCAGTCCTCGTTCGCGGGCCATGCGCTCGGTCGCGCGCAGATCACGATCAAGGTGCTCGCGCCGTGGAACACGTCGTGCGCGGGACTCTCGAACCAGGCGCGGGGCTCGTCCGTCGGCGTCCCGGGGAGCACACGCTCGCGCCAGAGCGCCTTCGAGCGTTCGGACAGCCGGCGCAGGAGCGCCTTGTCCTGCACGACCGCGAAGCTCCACGGCTGCTCGTTCCTCGCGCTCGGAGCGTGGATCGCGGCGTCGATCAACTGCTCGATCGTGCGCACGTCGAGCTTCCAATCGTCGTAGGCGCGCACCGCGCGGCGCCCGTAGATCGCGTCCATCACGTCGACGCCGCACGCCTTCCGGTTCGGCTTCGGACCGAGGATCGCGGGCGGTCTCTTCGTGCTCGACATGGCTCGTCTCCGACGGCGCGCGCATCGGCGCGCCGAACACGATGATCGTCCGATCGCGGACGCGCGACACTACGTCCGAGTGTGTAGCGCTCGCGCGACCTCGGCGGTGATCGGAGCCCGAGTCCTTCTCTTCCCGTGCGCCCCGCCGCCCACGACCGGCCGTCGCCTCGCGGCGACGTGGGAAGGAACAACTTCAGCTCCGTATCAGAGCCGAGCCACCACGTGCTCGATCCCCGCGACGACACGCGCGAGCCGATCGTAGTCGAGCTTCTCCGGCGTGTCGGTCGCGCGGTGGTAGTGCGGATCCCGGAACACGGCCGTGTCCGTGACCATGGCCGCAGGCACGCCGTGAGCGGCGAACGACGCATGGTCCGACCAGTCGACACCCGGGATCCAAGCGGGGAGCGCGCCGCCTTCGCTCGGAAAGCTCGCGTGCTCGCGGAAGGCCCGCACGCAGTCGCGCACGAGCGCACGCGAGCCGAGATCGCCGACGAAGGTCACGAAATCGCCGCGCGACGGATAGAGGAGCGCGAGGAGACCGTTCGGGTACCGCTGGCTCCCCTCCACGTCGGAGTAGCAACCGAGCGTCTCGAGCGCGAGCATCGCGACGATCGTCTCGCCGCGCTCCATCGCGCGCCGCGCATGCACGCGGCTGCCCATGCGATCGGTTCGAAAGCGCGGCGGCTCCTCGTTCGCGAAGGCGACGAACCGCAGCGAGCGCTCCGTCGTCCGCCTCGCGAAGCGCCGCGCGAGCGCGCACAACGCCGCGACGCCCGATCCGTCGTCGTTCGCTCCCGGCGCGCCGCGGGCGGTGTCGTAGTGCGCGCCGATGACGACCCACTCGCTCGTTCGTCCGGGGAGATCGAGCACCAGGTTGTGAGCTTCCGTGGCGCCCGACGGGAAGCTCTCGACCCGGACGGGGCGGCCCGTCGCCTCCAGGCTCGTCTTGACGAGCGCGAGCGCACGCTCGAGCGCCGCGGGATGCTCGAG
>JACRIO010000333.1 GCA_016220035.1 Planctomycetota bacterium
ATGCAGCGCGCGGCGGCCGTCGCGAGCGCGGGTACGGCGTGGGGGATCACGAAGGCGCTCGCGACGCTTGCCGAGCGCGCGCGGCGTCCAACGAGCGCGATGAATCCCGCGCCGAACAACACGACGAGCTCGTGCACCCCGAACGCGGCCGCCGCGATCGCGGCGAGGCCGAGCGCGCGCAAACTCCACGTCGACGCCGCGCGCGGCGCGAGCTTCCACAGCGCCTGCGCGACGATCGCCAGGATCACGGGCTTCACGCCGTAGAGGATCCAAGCGACCTCGGGCAGCGCGCCGTAGCGCACGTAGGCCCAGGCGAGCGCCGCGCTCGCGAGCACCGCGGGGAGGAGGAACGCGAGGCCGCTGACGACGAGCCCGCTCCACCGCCGACGCGCCCACCCGATGTGGAGCGCGAGCTCCGTCGAGTTCGGCCCCGGGATCACGGTCGTGGCGCCGCCGAGGTCGAGGAAGCGCTGCTCGTCGAGCCAGCGTCTGCGTCGAACGACTTCGCGCTCCATCATCGCGACGTGCGCGGCCGGGCCGCCGAACGACGTCGCGCCGAGGCGCAGGAAGAGGAGCGCGAGTTCTCGCAGGGACGAGGGTCCGTCCGGGCGAGTCGCGCCGGGGTCGGGGACGATCTCCAAGGCGGGCCCGTGTACGCGAGTCGCGCGCGGGCGGTCAAGCTCGGTCTGCCCCAGGACCGGCGCTGGAAAGCACTTCGCGGTGCTGGCGTGCAGCGCTCTCGTTGCATCTCGGACATGCCTCCCGGGCAGGGAGCGAGGTAGGATTCAGCCCGCCATGGGCATTTTCGGAAGCGATAGCAAGGTCAAGCTCGACAAGGAACTCCTGGAGCGCGTCAAGAAGATCGCGCAGGTGGCGGGCTACGCCTCGCACGAGGAGTTCATCCAGCACGTGCTCGAGCGCGAGGTCCAGCAGTTCGAGGGCGCGAAGTCCGACGCGGAGATCACGGAGAAGCTCCGCGGGCTCGGGTACATCAGCTGAGGCGCGCGCGGCGCGCCGCGGCTGCGTCCTCCGCGCCGCGCGGAGCGGGTCCGCTCCCGCATGGTCGGGCGCCCTACGAGATGCCATGATCCCGTGCGCCGTCCGCGCGGCCGCACTCCCGCTGCATGAACACGATCAACCACGCCGTGAGCGCCGTCTTCGACGTGCTCCTGTGGCCGCTCGACCAACTCGGCCGACCCGCGGCCTTGATCGTCGCCAGCGCGATCTTCGGCGTGTTCGCGCTCTTCCTCTTCAAGCATGTGAGCTTCCAGAAGGCGATCCGCGCGGCGAAGGACCGGATCCAGGCCGGATTGATCGAGATCCGCATCTACCAGGACGACCTGCGTGTCGCGTCGAAGGCGATCGCGAAGGTGCTGCTCAGGAACTTCGCCTACCTCGGCCTGAACCTGCTCCCGTTCGTGCCGCTCTCGATCCCGTTCGCCTTCGTGCTCGCGCAGTTCGTCGTGCGCTACGGCTTCGCGCCGGTCGAAGTGCACGCGGGCCCCACGCCGATCGTCGCGGGACAGGGAACGATGATCGAAGTCGAGCTCGCGAGCGGGCACGAGGAGGCCGTGAACGGGCTCGCGATCGAATACCCCGCGGGCATCGAGCCGATTTCGCCGCTCGTGCGTGTGAACGGCCGCGCGTTCCAGGAGGTCGTCGCGCGCTCGGCCGGCCGGCATGAGCTCGTCGTGACGCTCGCGGACGGCGCGCGGGCGACGAAGCTCCTCTTCGCCGGCGCCGGCGCGCGCTCCATGCAGGGCGAGCGCGGCACGGGCGTCTTCCACGCGCTGCTCTGGCCGGCGGAGGACGCGCTCGCCGCCGATGCGCCGATCGCGCGCATCGCGTTCGCGTACCCCGACGCGCGCCTCGGTTGGTTTCCCGGCGGAACGGAGGGCGTGCTCCTCGTCTTCTTCGTCGCATCGATGCTCGGCGGCGCGCTCGCGATCAAACCACTCAAGGTTCAGATCTGATGTTCTCGGAGCGCATCGAACGCGCGTTGCGGACCGCGCAAGAAGCGCACGCGGGTCAGACGCGCAAGGGCCTCGGCGCGGTGCCGTACGTGACCCACCCCGTGCACGTCGCCATCCTGCTCGCGCGATTGGGCGCGGACGACGTCGCGATCACCGCGGGCCTCCTGCACGACGTCGTGGAGGACTGCGAGGGATGGACCGACGCGCGCGTCGAGCTCGAGTTCGGTCCCGAGGTGGCCGCGATCGTGCGCGAGCTCACGGAGGACAAGTCGCGCTCCTGGCGCGAACGCAAGCTGGACGGCATCGAGCGCGTGAAGCACATGTCCGTCGCGGCCGCGACGGTGAAGGCGGCGGACAAGCTCCACAACCTGCGCGCGCTCGTCGCCGACCTGCGCTCCGGCGCGCCGGCGAGCGCCGTCTGGGCCCGTTTCAACGGCGGACGCGACCGCACGCTGGAGCTCTCGACCCAACTCGTGAACGAATTAGTGGAGCGGGTCGATCCGCGCCTGGGCCGCGAGCTCCGCGCCGCGATCGAGGAGCTGCACGAGCTTCCCGGCGGTTGAACGCGTGCGATTGCTTGCCCGTTCGCACGGCTCGTGGATACAAACGTGCGCATGAGCTCCCGGCTTTCCCTCGTGGGCGGCTTCGCGGCCGCGATCACGTTCGCTTTCACGACGCTCCTCGCGCCGTCTGCGCGCGCGCAGGGCGGCTACACGAGCGAGAAGAAGCCGGACCTCGGCCTCGTCTTCCCGCGCGCGCGCGACTACGAGGAAATCCCGCTCCCGCCGAGCGAGGAGTACGTCGTGCTCTCCTACGCCGAGAAGATCCCCGCCGATCCGAAGGCGAAGCGGCCCGTCCGGCCCGAGATGAACTTCGTGTGGCTCGAGAAGCGCCCCACGCGCACGAAGGCGGACGACGGCGCGCCCGCGCAGCCGAAGGAGGGCGGCAGCACCGAGGGCAAGGAAGATCCCGAGGAGCGCGCGCTCCAGTCGATCGAGGACTTCATCACCTCGCGCTACAAGGGCTGGGTGCTCGGCGCGCCGTCGGACGCGAAGGAGCGCAGCGGCTACAAGGCGCGCGAGTACGCGCTCAATCCGAAGCGTGGCGGCGGCGCCGCCGGCTGGGTCTTCGCCTACGACAACGGCAAACGCACGATCGCGCTCGTCGGCACCTGCTTCGACAAGGACATCAAGGACCAGTCGAAGATCTGGCGGTACACGGCCGAACACCTCGACATCACCGAGCCCGAGGAGAAGAGCCCGGCCAAGCTCCAGCTCTTCTATGCGCGCAAGCCGCTCAAGGGGATCGAGCACCGCATCCAGGTCCGCATGGACCTCGTGAAGGGTTGGAAGGCGGAGGACACCGAGAACTACATCGTGATCTACGACACGCCGGACCAGCCGCTCGTGCGACGGCTCCTGCGCGACCTCGAGCTCATCCGCAAGGAGTACGAGAAGCTCTTTCCAGCCGTCAAGCCGATCGAAACCGTCTCGACCGTGCGCGTGTGCAAGTCGAAGGACGAGTACTTGAGCTACGGCGGCTCGCCCTCGACGGCGGGCTACTGGAACTGGGTCGACGAGGAGCTCGTGTTCTACGACGCAGAGAAGGTCGACAAGAACCACGTCGCGAGCGACGCCGACACGTTCATCGTGCTCTACCACGAGGCCTTCCACCAATACATCCACTACTCGACGGGCGAGCTGCCGCCGCACTCGTGGTTCAACGAGGGGACGGGCGACTACTTCTCCGGCGCGCAGCTCAAGGACGGCAAGCTGCGCGGCATCGGGCCGATGCCCTGGCGCGTGCACACGATCCAGCAGGCGATCGGCGAGAACAAGCACATCCCGTGGCGCGAGATGATCCGCTACGAGCAGCCGCAGTATTACAAGGAAGACGTCGTCTACATCTGCTACGCGCAGGGCTGGTCGATGATCTACTTCCTGCGCAAGAGCGACGAGGTCGCCAAGCGCCCCGAGTGGGCGAAGATCCTGCCGACGTACTTCGAGACGTTGAAGGCCGCGTACGCCGAGGAGCTCGCGAAGCTCCCCGAGGACAAGCGCGAGGATCGCGGCATCCGCGGCGGGGCGGGGCTCACGGCGCGCAACCGTGCGATCGAAGCCGCGTTCGAGGGCGTCGACCTCGACGAGATCGAGAAGGCCTGGGCCAGGTTCGTCGCGACCATCGAAGACCCGCGCAACAAGAAGCGATGAGCCTTCGACACCCGTTCATCGCGCCCCCGAAGGCGCATGGGAGCACGAGCGCGCTCGCGAGGACGGAGCGCGCGGGTCTGGCGCAGCGTGCGCTCGTCCGTGCAGCGATTCTGAGCACGTCGCGCACTTCGCGGTCGCCTTCCACGGGATGAATTGGATGAAGAAACTCGCTCTCGCCCTCGGCCTCGCCGGGCTCGCCACGCTCGCCTGTGTCACGTTCCGCGACTCCGTGGAGGACAAGCTCCCGCTGACGGTCATCCGTGCCCTGCGCGAGCCCGATAGCTTCGAGATTTTGTCACTCGACCCGATCTCGAGGAAGGAACGCGGCGCGACCGAGAAACCGATCGCGCCCGAGAAGGAGTTCCACGGCTTCGAGATCCTCGGTCACGCGCCGCTCACCGACGATGCCGCCCGCAGCGAACTGGTCGAGCTCGTGCTGCGCGGCGTGCAGGAGAGCGACGGGACCGTCGCCGCCTGTTTCAACCCGCGCCACGGCATCCGCGCGGTGAAGGAAGGGAAGGTGCTCGACATGCTGATCTGCTACGAGTGCCTGCAGATCGAGATCCACTTCTCCGAGCTGGACGAGAGCGAGAAGGGGCGCCTGGGGGTCCTCACCTCGTCGTCGGTCGAGCCCGACGTCACGCGCATCTACTCCGCCGCCGGCTTGAAGATCGCTGGCAAGTGACCCGCGCGTGACGGTCCATCGCGAATGGCGTCGAGGCGAGTACGTGCTCGACACCGATCCGGAGCGGCTCGACCTCACGGTGATCCACGGGTGGCTTGCGGGACCGTACTGGTCGCCGGGGATGCCGCGCGCGACGGTCGAACGCGCGGTCGCGATCTCGCTCTGCTTCGGGGTGCGCCGCGGTGAGGCGCAGGTCGGATTCGCGCGCGTGGTCACGGACTTCGCGACCTTCGCCTGGGTGTGCGACGTGTTCGTGCTCGAGGTGGAGCGCGGCCGGGGCCTCGCGTCATGGATGATCGAGTGCATGCGCGCGACGCCGGAGCTCCAAGGATTGCGGCGATGGATCTTGGCGACGCGCGATGCGCATGCGGTCTACGCGCGACACGGCTTCACGTCGCTCGCGGCTCCCGAGCGCTGGATGGACGTGCGCGCGCCGAGCGACCTGTACTCGCGCGGAACCTGACCGGCGCGATTCGCGCGGGACGGAACTAGACCACGCCCGCGTCGCGCAGTGCCGCGAAGACGCGGTCGCGGTCCGCGGGGCGGCAGCAGAGGAATTCGTCGATGCGCGGGTCGGGCTGGTTGTAGCGCTGCTCGTCGCCCGAGAGGCGCGTCACGCTCCATCCGAGCGAGCGCGCGACGATCTCGGGCGCGCACGTGTCCCACTCCTTCAGGCCGCGACGGTGTGCGTACACGTCCGCGGCGCCGAGCAGCAGGAGCGCGACCTTGTTGCCGACGCTGCCCGAGTGGACGAGCTCGCCGTGCAAGAGCTCGCTGAAGCGCGGCATCCACGACGGCGTGTGGCTGCGGCTCACGGCGATGCGCGCTCGCGCCGGCGTCGGCTGCGCGCCCGTGGAAAGCTCACCCGGGCCCTCGAGGCCCGCGCACGCACGACCGGGAATGCACACGCCCCAGATCACGCGCTCCTGCGCGGGCAGCGCGACCGCGGCGAGCGCGGGACGGTCGTCGATCACCAGCGCGACGTGAACCGCGAAGTCACTGCGGAGCTGGCTGTACTCGCGCGTGCCGTCGAGCGGGTCGATGATCCACACGCGTCGCTTGGAGAGACGCGCGCTCGTGTCGGCCGTCTCCTCCGAGAGGATCCCGTCGTCCGGGTGACGGCCGAGCACGAGGCCCTGCAGGAACCCGTCGGCCGCCTGATCGCCGACGTCGGCGAGCATCGCGTCCTTCCATCGACCGCTCGCGCGCAGCGACATCGCGCGCTCGCCGGCGGAACGCGCGGCGGAGACGGCGAACTCGACGTCGGCGCGGAGATCGTCCGGGAGATCGGCGAGGTGCATGGCGCGTTGATCCGGCATGGGTCGCGCGAAGTCAAGAGCGCGAGGTCGGCGTGCTGGCCGCACTACGGCGTCGAAGCTATGCTCCCGCGCCGAAGGAACACCGCGCGGGCGCGCTCGAATGCGCTCGTCCACCTCGAAACTCACCAGAAGACCCTCGGAGGAACCCATGCCCATCGACGTCGGCACGATCGCACCGGAAATCACGCTCAAGACCCAGGACGAGAAGGAGTGGAAGCTCTCCGACTTCAAGGGCAAGAGCAACGTGGTGCTCTTGTGGTACCCGCTCGACTGGAGCCCCACCTGCGAGAAGGAGCTGTGCAAGTGCAGCAAGGAACCGGTGCTCGACCATCCCAACACGGTCGTCGTCGGCATCTCGCGCGACTCCACGTGGTCGCACCGCGCCTTCAAGAAGGAGCGCGGCATCAAGTACGACCTGCTCGCGGACCCGCTGCTCGCGGTGACGAAGCAATACGGACTCGAGCACCCCGCCAAGTTCATCAGCCACCGCGCGACGGTGATCGTCGACAAAGCGGGCAAGGTCGCGTTCGTGCAGGTGCAGGAGAAGACGCCTGAGGAGCGCGACTTCAAGCAAGTGCAGGACGCGCTGAAGAAGCTGTAGTCCGAGCGCGAAGACCACGGGAAGTGGACGGCGGCCGGCGGAGACGAACTCCGCCGGCCGCCGTCGTTCGTGGTCCGCCCGCCCGCCGCCCGATCCTTTGTCTCCCGGTGTCGCGCGAGCGAGATGAAGGGCGCCACCGCCGAGGCGGGTCAGCGGCCTTTCTCCCGCATGCGCAGGTGCGCGAGCACGAGCACGTTTTCGGCGTCGCCGCGCCACGGCGCGTCCCTCGGACCGAGCGAGAGCGCCGCTTGGAGCTCGGCGCTCGCACCCTCGAAGTCGGCGAGGTCGAACAGCGCGAGGCCGAGACAGCCGTGCGCCTCGGCGGAGTTCGGCGCGAGCTCGAGCGCCTTCCGGAAAGCGAGCTCGGCTCCGCGCGGGTCGCGGTGCTGCTCCCGAGCGAAGCGGCCGAACTCGATCCAGGTGGCGGCGTCCTGCTCGCCGAGTTGGAGCGCCCGCGCGTACTCGACGGCGGCGTCCTCGACGCGCTGCTGGCCCACGAGCGCGCGTGCGAGCTCGAGCCGCACGCTCACGCTGTCGTTCCGCGCGAGCGAGGAACGCCATGCAGCCACGGCCTCGTCCACACGGCCCTGCTGAGCGAGCGAACGTGCGCGTTCGAGTTCGGCGGCTGCACTGGGCGCATCCGGAGTGCACGCGCATGCGACGAGCACCAGCACGCCGAGGGCGGAGGCGCGCGATCGGGCAGGTTCGGCGCGCGGAGTCGTGCGGCCCATGGGTCGATGCGTGTTCAATCGCGCGTCGGCTTCACGGTGCCGAAGGACCAGGCCCCGATGCCGCCCTCCAGGTTGTGCAGTCCTTCGAAGCCCGCGCCGTCGAGGAACTCGCACGCTGCCGCCGAACGCCCGCCGCTCGCGCAGTAGACGAGCAGCGGTCTTCCGTCGCGGGGGAGCTCGCTCATTCGGCGCTCGAGCTCGTCCACGGGGATGCAGAGCGCTCCGGACAGGATCCCACTCGCGGTTTCCTGCGGCGTGCGCACGTCGAGCGCGCGCCACGCGCCGGTCGTGAGCGGTTCTCGCGCCGTGCGTGAGTCGACGTCGTCCCAGAGGCGCCCTTCCTCGATCATCTCGGGCGTGAGCTTCGCGCCCTTCGCGATGCGCGCGAGCATGCGCCGCTGGAGCACGAGGGCGGCTTCGAGCTCCTCACGCGCGGCTTCGACCCGCCGCCGCGCCTTGTCGTCGGCGTCTTCGACTGGGGGGCCACCGCCGCGCGCGCGCTGGAAGGCCGCGAGCGCGACGATCAGCGCGAGGACCGAAAGGCCGAGGGCGAGGAGTTCCACGCCTGGAGGATAGCTCGCTTTCGCGTCGAACGAAGCGCCCCTCGAACGCAGCGAGCCGCTCGAAGCGGCCCGCGACTCGGAGGCTCACCCTCTCAGTCGATCGGCGCGACGCGCACGTTCCCGCTCGACGTCTCGAGCGTCACGGTGCGGCCTCCGGCGCCGACCTGGCCTTGGAGCGCCTCCTTCTTCTTCAAACCGCCCGCCGCGATGGTCACCGGCAGCTGGATGTCGAGGTTGCCGTAGTCGGTCTTCGCCTTCAGCGTGAACCCGAGCTCGCGGGGGAGCGCGAGCGAGACGTTGCCGTAGCCCGACGCGAGCCGCCAATCGTTCGCGATCGTGCTGCCCACGAGCGCCTTCACGTTCACGGAGCCGCTGCTCGTCTTGCCCTCGAAGCGATCGAGGCGACCTTCGGCGTCCACGTTGCCGTAGTCCGAGTGGAGGCTGCACGCGCCCTCGAATTCGCTCACCTTGACATGACCGCTCGACGTGTTCGCCGTGAGCTCGCCGCGGAAGCGCCGCACGACGATGCTCCCGTACGCACTCTTCAAGGAAGCGGTCTTCCCGGTCAGGTCCTCGGCCTCGACCGTGCCCGAATCCGTCCGCGCCACGAGATCTCCAGCGACTCGAAGAGCGACGATCTTCCCGTAGTTCGATTCGAGCGTCGCGCGCGAGCACGCCGCGTCCTCGAGGTGGACGGAGCCGGAGGACGTGTGCAACTCGACCACGTCCGCCTCCACGGAGCGCGCGGACACGTTGCCGTAGTCGGAGCGCCCCACGAAGGACTTGGCCGCCTTCAGCTCACCGAGCGCGATCGCGCCCGAAGACGACTCCATGCGCAGGTCGCCGCGCGCCGAGTCGACCTTCACGTCGCCGTAGTCCGACTTCAGCTTCGACGGACCGATCGGGCCGTGGGTCTCGATGTTCCCCGAGCCGAGGTCCATCGCGAGCGCGACGTCGCGCGGGATGCGAAGCTCGAGGTCGGCGCGCGGTCCCGAGCCCGTGACGATGCCGGACCTGCGCGACTCGACGGTCGGTCCCGAGAGGCGGATGCGCACGCCGCCCGCGACCTCCTCCACGTCGAGCCGCGTTCCGTCCAGGGCCTTCTGCGCGGCTTCGACGTCCTTGCCGTAGCCCGTGATCACGGCGGCGAGCTCCGGCGCGCCCGCCGTGTCGGCGCGCACGACGACCGCTCCGTAGGAGAGGTCGACCTCGAGCCGGCCGCCCTCGGCGAGCTTCAGTGCGTGCGTCTCGTTGCGGGCGACGTGCTCCTGCGCGCCGATGCTGGTGACGAAATCGATGCCGTTGGAGATCACGCAGCCCGCCGCGAGGGCGAAACCGCAGAACAGGCACGCGGCGGCGGCCGCGACGGGGATCAGGACTCTCTTCATGACGGACGAACTCCTCGGTGCGGGCGCGGGGTGCGCCGCGCGATGGGGCGCGCGGTACGCGGGCTGCACGCGGCCATTGCAATCGCCTTGGACGAAATCGTCCAGAGTGGGTCAGCTCGCGCGTTCGCGGAACACCGCCACGCTCGCCGTGAATCCGTGCACGAAGTTGCGGCCGCCGACGGGGCCGATCTCGCCCATGGCGAAGAAGCCCGCGGCCGGAATCGGGCCTTCCAGGGCCTCGTTCACGCGCCGGATGTCGTGGTGCGGCTCGCTG
>JACRIO010000012.1 GCA_016220035.1 Planctomycetota bacterium
AGATCTCGAGCACGAGGCCGAGGCCCTTCTTCACGTGGAACGAGTCCGTGAAGGTGATGATGCCCGCCGCGTCCTGGCCGCGGTGCTGGACCGCGAGCAGGCCCTCGTAGACCTCGCCCGCGACGTCCGTCCCGTCCGGGCCGAAAATGCCGATGAATCCGCACATGCTTGGTGTCGCCCTTCGCCGCGCGGTCTGCGCCCTGAACCTAGGCAGCGCAGCGAAGGCCAGATCATAGGGAGCGACCCTCGGCCCGGCCAGCGCGGCGCGGAGTGCGACGCCCGCGCGGCATCCCCGGACCGCGTTCCGCGGGCGCATTGCGGGTTCGGACGCGCGCGCTTACGGTAACCCCTGGTCTTCGGCAACGATTCCGAGCGGCGCGGCAAAGACCCCGCGACCTGGGCCGCCTCGGAATCACGGCCTCGCGGCCGGTAAGGAACAGTACGCCATGAGCTTCGTGAAGTCCCTTCCCATGGTGCTCGCCCTCGCGCCCGCGCTCCGCGCGAACCAGCTCGTCCTCAACCCGGCCGCCGTGCACTCGGTCACCGCGGCCGTCGGGTTCGAGTACGTCGGGAACTGCAACCTCCAAGTCGGGTTCAACACCGCGTACGACATCGCCCACGACGGGCTCGTGCGCTTCGATCTCGCGAGCTCGATCCCGCCCGGCTCGCGCGTCAACTCGGCGCAGCTCGCGCTCGACGGAATCGTCCTCTTCACGGGAACGATGAACGCGCACCGGATCACGACCGCGTGGAGCGCTTGCCCGGGCACGACGACGTGGACGATCCCCTGGTCGCAACCGGGCGGCGACTACCTCGCCTCCTCGGGCACGGCACTCATCGAGTCCTCGGCGCCAGCGGTCTTCGCGTCAAACCCGATGCTCGTCGCCGACGTTCAGACCTGGGTCGATCAGCCGTCCTCGAACCACGGCTGGCAACTGCGCGATCCGATCTACTGGGCGGAGGCCTACTACTCGGTCGCCGGCGTCACGCTCAGCATCGACTGGGACCCGCCCTGCCCCGCGCCGACGACGTACTGCGTGGGAGCTCCGAATTCGGTGGGCGCTGGAGCGGTGATCGCGAATAGCGGCACCGCGCGCATCTCCGACGCCGACGTCGGCCTCGTCGTCACGGGCTGCGCGCCCAACGCGCCCGGGTTCTTCTTCTTCGGGCCGCTGCAGCAGCAGACGCCGTGGGGCAACGGCTTCCTCTGCGTCGACGGATCGCTCGCGCGGCTCCTGCCCGCCGTCTTCGCGAACGCGCAGGGTGTCGCGGTGCGCCCCATCGACTTCACCACGGGCAGCGCGAGCGCGATCACGCCCGGCTCGACGTGGAACTTCCAGTACAAGTACCGCGACATCGTGCCCGGCGGCACGGGCTTCACTTCCTCCAACGCGCTCTCGGCGACGTTCTGTCCGTAGCGGCGGATCCGGCGACCGGGGCGCGCAACTCTCGGTCGTCCCGATCGACGGACCCGCCGCCTTCTGGTTCACGCCCAAGGCGCGGTGTGCACAGTAGGATCGGGGGCGCATGACCTCGCCCCCGATCCCGATGCAGCGCCTCCAGGCCGTCGACAAGCGCCTCGGTTGGGTCGTTTGCGCGCTCGCACAGCCCCTGCGCTGGTGGCGGCGCTCGCGAAGCTCGCACGCGGAACCCGCGCGCATCCTCTGCATCAAGTTTTGGGGCATCGGTTCGCTCCAGATGCTCACCGCGGCCGCGCGGCACCTGCGGAGCGCGCATCCGAAGGCACGGGTGACGCTGCTCACGCTCGCCGGCAACGCGGAGTTCGCGCGCGGGCTCGGCGTGTTCGACGACGTCGTGACGCTCGACGTCACGAGCCGTAGCGGTCCGATCGGGTGGAGCGTGCTCCTCGCGCGCATCGCACGGCTCGTCGTCGCGCTGCGACGCGCGCGCCACGACGCGGTGTACGACTTCGAGTTCTTCACGCGCTTTTCCGCGCTCGTGACCCTCGCGAGCGGCGCGCGCGACACGCACGGCTTCGCGGCGCCGAACGTCTGGCGCGGCGGGTTCCACGCGCGCACCGTGCCGTTCAACCGCTACTGGCACGCCGCGCGCAATTTCCGCGCGCTCGCGGGCGGCGAGGACGGCGGGGAGGTGCTCCCGAGCGAGCTCGCGCCGTTCCAGGTGGCGGAGGAGCACGATCGCGCCGTCGAAACGGAGCTCGCACGCGCCGGACTCGCCGTCGACCGGCCGTTCGTCGTGCTCAACCCGAACGCGGGACAGCTCTCGCTCGAGCGCCGCTGGCCCGCGCAGCATTTCGTGGAGCTCGCGCGCGCGCTCGTGGACGAGGACGCGCTGCCGGTCGTGTTCGTCGGCGCTCCGGGCGAGGCCGAGTACGTCGGGAGCATCGCGCGCGCGATCGGAAGCGTCCCGCGCGGCCTCTTCGCCGACCTCTCGGGCCGGCTCGCGGTCGGAGAGCTCGCCGCGCTGCTCGCGCGCGCCGCGTGCGTGGTCACGAACGACTCCGGACCGATGCACGTCGCGGCCGCGCTCGGCGCGCCGACGATCGGCCTCTTCGGGCCCGAGACGCCCGTGATGTACGGACCGCTCGGCGACGACTGCGTCGGGCTCTGGAAACCGCCCGCGTGCAGCCCGTGCATCAACGTGCACGACAACAAGCGCTCGACGTGCATCCACGGACAACCCGAGTGCCTCGTCGGCATCGCGCCCGCCGAAGTGCTCGACGAAACACGCCGCGTGATCGCGCGCGGCGTCCTGCGGCCGTCGCGCAGCTTCCCGCGCCGCCGACTGCGCGTCGTCGCGCAGGACGGGGCGGGCGAGAGGGTCGCGAGCTCGTGAAGGTGCTGCTCCTCAACCCTCCGGGGAAGCGCGTCTACATCCGCGACTACTTCTGCTCGAAGACGACGAAGTCGAACTACCTCTTCCATCCGATCGACCTCGTCGTGCTGTCGGGCACTCTGGCGTCGAAGCACGCGATCGAGGTGCTCGACTGCATCGCCGAGAAGCTCGCGCCCGACGCGGCGCGCGCGCGTATCGAGCGTTTCGCGCCCGACGCGATCGTCGCGCTCGTCGGATCGGTGTCCTGGGACGAGGACCGCGCGTTCCTCGCGACGCTCGCGCGTCCGGACCGGCGCGTGCTCGCGATCGGCGACGTCCTGCAGGAGGACGCCGAGCGCCGCCTCGCGGACGAGCCGTGGCTCGCCGCCGCGCTGCACGACTTCACGAGCGACGACGTCCTGCGCTGGCTCGACGGCGAGCGCGACGGGCTCGCGACGATGACCGTGCGGCGGAGCGAACGCTTTGGCGACGGCGTCGGGGCTCGCGCAATGTCCTCCGATCCAGCGCACATGCTCGCGGCGCACGATTCCGTCGTGCGCGACTCCATTGAGCGCGGCTCCGGCGGCGCGCGTCGCGGAACTTTCCGCGTGCCCGTTCCGCGGCACGAGCTCTTCCCGCGCGCGGGCTACCGCTTCTCGTTCGCGCGCTCGGCACGCTTCGCGACCGTGCTCACCGGCTACGGCTGTCCGTATCCGTGCACGTTCTGCGTGATCGGAACACTCGGCTACAAGACGCGACCGGTCGAGGACGCGCTCCTCGAGATCGACCACGTGCGCGCGCTCGGGATCCGCGAGCTCTTCGTCGTCGATCAGACCTTCGGCGTGTCGCGGAAGCGCGCGCTCGAGCTCAGCGCGGGTCTCGCGGAGCGCGGCGACCTCTCCTGGACGGCCTTCACGCGCCCGGACACGGCCGACGACGAGCTCCTCGCCGCGATGAAGCGCGCCGGATGCCACACCGTGATCCTCGGCATCGAGAGCGCCGACGACGCGCGTCTCGCGCTTTACCGGAAGGGCTACGACACCGCCGCGATCCGCGCCGGTGTCGCGTGCGCGCGGCGTCACGGCCTGCGCACGGTCGGCACGTTCATCGTCGGGCTGCCCGAGGAGACCGAGGACTCGCTGCGCGCGACGCTCGACTTCGCGCTCGAGCTCGAGCTCGACTTCCTGTCGCTGAACATGGCGGTGCCGCGCTTCGGCACGCCGTTTCGCGCGGAAGCGCTGCGCACGGGGCTCGCGCGCGCGGACGAGCTCGTCATGGACCAAGGTGGCGCCGATGCGTTCCTGCCGACGAAGACGCTCGACCGCGAGCGCATGCTCGCGCTCAAGAAGGAGCTCGTGCGGCGCTTCTACTTGCGGCCCGGCTACCTCTGGAAGCGCCTCGCGAGCGTGCGCACCGCGCACGAGCTCGGTGCTCAAGTGCGCGAAGGCTTCGCGCTGCTCGCGCGCAACGTCTGATGCGGCGTGGCGCCCGCGTGCGACGGATGCGTAGGATCCGCGCCGCATGAACCGCCGCGCCACGTGGGTCCTGATCGCGCTGCTCGTGCTCACCCGCGCGTGGCTCGTGCTCTGCGCCGCGGACGTGAACGGCTACGGCGAGGAGTTCGGCAAGGGCGCCGCCGCGAAGGCCATGCTCGACGGGCTCGGCGTCGAGCACTGGCGCCTCGCGTACGTCTACCACGAGGGCGGCGGGTTCCTGATCACGCACCTGAAGGCGCTCGCCTTCCTGCTCGTCGGGCCGACCGTGCTCGCGAACAAGCTCGTCGCGCTGTTCACGACGACGCTGCTCCTGCTCGTCGGACTGCGGCTCTGCCGTGCGCATTTCGGCGAGCGCGCCGCCGCGTGCTTCGGCCTCGCGTTCGTGTTCGCGCCCGACGCGTTCCTGCGTTTCTCGCTCCTGAGCCTCGGCACGCACTTCGAGGCCTCGATCCTGCTCGCGCTCATTGCGCACTTCACGCTGCGCATCGTCGGCGGGAGCTCGTCCACCGCGCGCGACTGGCTCGGGCTGGGGCTCGTCGCGGGGTTGGGGCTCTACTTCTCGCTGCTCACGCTCGCGGTGCTCGCGTGGGCGGGGTTCGCGCTCGTCCTTTTCGCGCGTGGTGAGCTCCTGTCGCGCAAGTTCTTCGTCGCGTGCGCCGGCGCGGTGTTCGGCGCGCTGCCGCTCTGCTGGATGATGAGCCACGTCGGGCTCGACGCGCTCTTCGTGCGCGGCAAGGAGGGCGGAGCGACGGCGAAGGTCGAGCGTCTGACGGCGCTCGGCGACGTCTTCACGGCGCTTGGACGCGGCGCGATCGGACCGTGGGTGCTCGCGACCGCCTACGCGCTCCTCGCTGCGCTCGGCCTCGCGCTCGTCCGCGGGAATCCCGACGCGATGAGGCGGCGCAAGCTCCTGCTCGTCGGAACGTTCGTGCCCGTCTTCCTCGCGCTCTACGTCGCGAGCGGCATGGCGATCCGGCCCGAGAGCGGTTGGTTCTTCTTCCTGCGACTGTCACCGGTGTGGTTCTTCGGCACCGTGTTCGTCGCGGCGTGCACGGGGGAGCTCCTCGAGCACGCGCGCGGAACGACGCGCTTCCTCGCCATCGGGTCTTTCGCGTGCATCGTCGGCGTGGGCACGTTCGACTTCGCTGCGCTGTCGCGCGCGGGCTGGCTCGGCGCGCCACGCTTCGTCGCGACCGCGATGAACCGCGCGAAGGGCTACGACTACGCCGAGTACTTCGACAAGTTCCAGTACCACCTCGATGGCAGCCTCGAGGACAAGATCGCCGTGCTGCGGCGCTACGACGACGACCCCGAGCTGCTCCTGCCCGCGATCTCGCTCTCGCTCTTCGAGCACGCCGGCGTCTCGCTCGACGAAGCGGTCGCGATCTCGAAGCGCGCGCACGGCGAGCAGTGGACGACGGCGATCAAGGGCCTGCGCTTTTTCGTGCACCCGAGCTTCGGGCACGACCTCGCCGCCGGTTTCGCCGCGATCGAGTCGGTCGAGCCGGCGGCGCGCGCTCCGCTCGCCGAAGCGGTCGGCCGCGCGGGACTCGGTCCGCGCTTCGTGCCCGAGAAGATCGCGAAGGAGCTCGAGTTCGTCCCGCCCGACGACCTGCGCACGGCGTTCCTGCGCGGCGCGGGCTGGCGCGTCCATCGCGCGTTCGGGCTGCGGCGCGATCGCGCGAACGAGTTCATCCTCGCGCTGCCGATCCAGGTGCAGGCCGGCGTCCGCGACGGCTTCGAGCGCGCCAGGGCCGCCGACGGGTTCCCGCCGATCCGCTGAGTCAGTCGCTGACCCCGCGCGGAGCGGGATAACGCCCCTGGAGGCGATTCCAGTTCACGCGCAGGACCTCGCCGAGCACCGCGAGGTAGCTCGACGCGCGCACGCTCGATCCGAGCTGGTGCTCGACGCGCACGGGCACCTCCTCCACCGCGTAGCCGAGCCGCCGCGCGAGGAACAACACCTCGAAGTCGAACCCGAACCCGTCGATGCGGCTCGCCGCGAAGAGTTCGCGCGCGACGTCGGCGCGGTAGAGCTTGAAACCGCACTGCGTGTCGTGGAACCCGCGCACGACGAAGAGCGCGATCAGGAGCTGTCCGAGCCCGCCGACGACGCGGCGCAGGAACGGGTACTCGATCGAATTGCCGGGCGCGCGCTTCGAGCCGATCACGAGCGGCGCGCGGTCCGCGCGTTCGGCAAGGCGCGCGAGCTCGTCGAGCGGGATCGAGAGGTCCGCGTCGGTCATCAGGATCCACTCGCCCTGCGCCGCGAGCACGCCCGCGCGCACCGCCGCGCCTTTTCCGCCGCACGGCGAGCGTCGCACGACGCGCGCGCGGCCCGCGAACTCGCGCTCGACGATCTCGGCCGTTCCATCGGTCGATCCGTCGTCGACGACGACGATCTCGAAGCGCTCGGCGTGCCGCGGGAGCCCCTCGACGAGCCGCGCGAGCGTCGCGCCGATGCGCAGCGCTTCGTTGTGCGCGGGAACGACGACGGAGAGGTGACGGAGGCGCACTCGATGGCTCAGCGGGGAACGAAGAGAGAGTAGTCCCCGCGTTCGAGGGTCGGCTGGAAACGCTCGCGCACGGCGCGCGACACGCTCCCCGCCGGTTGCTCGCGGATCTCCTTCGAACTGTAGTGGAGGCGGCGGAGCTCGACAACGAGCACGTCGCGCGCGCCGAAGTGCGCGAGGTCCGCCGTGAAACGCTCGTCGCAGTCCCAGTCCTGTTCGGGCGGGCACGCGAGCCCCCAGACCGTGCGCGTCGCAGGCTTCAGGTCGGTCAAGAGGTACGCGAGCGGGAAATGGACGACGGCGATGATGCGCTCGTGACCGGGCGCCGCCGCGCGGATCGCGCTCGACACGTCGTCGAGCCACGCCTTCTTCTCGGGCGTCGTGTAGAGGCCGGCGAACGGACCGTCGTCGACGCGCGCGACGAGCTGCTCGGGCTCGTCGTCCAGGTACACCGCGCGCTGCTCGTGGACGAGCAGGATCACGAACACGGCGGGCACGAGCGCCCCCGCGAGCTCGGCCTTCCGCCCCTCCGCTTCGTCGAGCGCGAAGCGCGCCGCGAACCACAGCGTCGCGATTGCCGCGGGCAGCGCGCCGAAGCCCGCGTTCGCGATCGCGTTGCCGCTCGTCCACGCCGCGACGACCGCGCCGATCACGCCCGGGATCCAGAGGACGACGAACACGGCGCGCGCGTGCGGGTCCTTGCGCACGAAGGGGAACACGAACGCGCCGAGGAGCGCCGTGAGGAAGAGGTGCAGCGACGAATCGATCACACCGCGTCCGGGCACGAGCATCGCCGACGCCGCCGCGAGCGCCACGAGCGCGAGCCGACGGCGACCGAGCCACGCGAACAGCAGGAACGCCGCGAGCGCAGCGCCCGCCCACGGTTTCAGCTCGAGGAGGCGCCACGTCTGCCAACGGAGCGTGAGCAGCTTCGTGAACCACGCTCCGGACCCGCCCGTGTACGCGTACCCGAACGCGAAGGTCTCGCGGTCGATGCCGGCGAGCATCGGCGTGAAGATCGCGACGGCGATCACGCCCCCCGCGGCGTAGCCGAGCAGCGCCGCGATCCGCCGCTCGCGCGCGAGCACGAGCGCGCACACGAGCCCCGCGAGCGCCGCGATCAGGTCCGTCGGGATCGCGAAGGCCGCCCAACCGTGCGCGATGCCGGCCGCGAACCAGCTCCATCGCGCTCCGCCGCGGACCGCGACGAGCAGGAGCACGAGCCCCGCGAGGAAGAAGCCGCTCGCGAGCGTGTTGTACGAGAAAGTCGGGATCCCGAGCGGCACGCCCGCGACGATCGGGAGCACGACGAGCCACGCGAGGCCGCTCCCGATCCCCGGCGCGAGCTTGCGCGCGCTCCACGCGGCGAGCACCGCGCTCGCGGCGAGCCACGCGCAGCGCAGGAAGAGCACGACGCCGTCGAGATCGCCCGCGATCTGCTTCCAGAGCCAGACGAGCGGGAGCGTGAAGAAGCTCGCCGTCTGGATGAGGTTGATCTCGTCGACGAACGGCCGATCCCCGAGCACAAAGCGCCACGCGACCGCGACGTAGGTCGCCTCGTCGCCGAAGTCGACGCCGAGGAGGAGCCGACGCGCGGTCATCACGAGGACGAAGAGCGCGCAGACCGCAGCGACGAGCTTCACGACGCTCGACGCGGGCTCGGAAACGCGCTCCTTCACGCGGAGGCGCCTTCCGTCGGCCGCGCGTCGACCCACGCGGCGATCGCGCGCGCGCAGAGCACCGGATCGCTCGCATCGAACCGCGCGGCGTAGCGGCGGCCCTGCTCCGTGTGGCGGTAGAGCGGGTCGTAGTAGCGCTCGAGCAGGAGCCGCACGACCGCTTCGTGCTCGCCGCGCTGGAACCGCTCGACGAGGGTCGGACGCACCCCGAGGCGTTCGTCGAGGAACGCGAGACGCGGGACGAGCTCCTCCATGCTCCCCGGATGCGCGAGGTAGTCGTCGAGCAGCACTTGGACGCGCCGCTCGACGGGCGCTTCGAGGTCGAGATCGACGCCGCCGTCGAGCGCGGACCAGACGCGCGCGGGCACGATGACGTCGCCGACCTTGCGACTTTCGCCCTCGACGAAGAGCTCGGCGTCGAAGCCCGCGACGATGCGCTCGCGCATGCGGCTCTCGAAGGCCTTCTGCGTCACGGGTGCGAGTCCGACCATGCCGAGGATGGAGCTCCTGTGCTGCGCGAGCGCCTCGAGGTCGAGCGTCGAGCGCGGCCGCAGGTGCTCGAGCTCACGCAGCACGAGGGTCTTCCCGACGCCGGTGAAGCCGCGCAGCACGAACGTCGGCGGCGCGACGAACGCTTCGAGGTCCGCGAGCACGAGCGCGCGCCACGCCCGATAGCCGCCGTCGAGCACGCACGCGCGCGCGAGGCCGAGCTCGCGCAGGAGGTACGCCACGCTGCGCGAACGCATGCCGCCGCGCCAGCAGCACAAGACGACCGGCTGCTCGGGCGCGGAGGCGATCTTGTCCGTCGCGAGCCGCTCGCCGAACCGCTGCGCGCCGCCCCAGGTGAGTGCGAGGACGCGCTCGCGGAGGTCCACCTCCGCGCCAGCCCAGTCGGCCCGCCGCGCGATCGCGCCGACGAGCGCCTCGATGCGCTCCGCGACGAGCAGGCGCCCGCGCTCGAAGGCTTTGTCGGGCGACGCGCGCCGATACAGCGTGCCCACGAGCGCGCGCTCGTCGTCGTCGAGGAGCGGCACGTTGATCGCGCCGGGCACGTGGTCCTCGGCGAACTCGACGGGGCTGCGCAGGTCGACGACGGCCGCCCCCACCGACGCGGAGAGCGTGCGTGCAGTGATCGCAGGGAGCGCGCTGCGCTCCGCGGGGGTGGTCCCGTGCGTCGACTCCATCGCGTCCGCGATCCTCACGATCGTCGGGCGAGTATACGGGCCGTGACGGCCGCTCGATCCCGCGTTCAGCAACGTCCGCCGTCGCGCAGCCCCGGCACGATCCTGGGCTCGCGCGCGCCGCTCTTGGGCGGCGTCGTGTCCGGTTCCGGCTTGACGTCGCCGCGCGCGGGCCAGCTCTCGCTGCGCCGCAGCGGTTGGAGCACGTGGCGGAGCACTTCGTGGAGGCGCTTCTCGCCCATCGTCTCCAACTCGCCGAGCTTGTCCGGTGGAACGAGCCGGTACGCGCGGAGGATCTCGACGCAGCGCGCGCGGCGCAGTTCGAAGAGGCGCGTGCGACGCTCCTCCTTGGGCAGGTCGACGAGCTCGATCACGTCCTCCGCCTGCTGCTGCACGGCCCGCAGGAGGCGTTGGAGCCCTTCGCGGCGTTGCGGCGTCAGCGCCGACGGATCGACCGGGTTCGTCGGCGGGTTGGAGGCGTCCGCGTCCGGCGGCTCGCTCGCGACGCGCTTGCGGCGGTAGTCCTGCATGCGCGCGAAGAAGGCCTCGGGCTCGAGGCGCACGAGCTCCTTCCAATCCTCAGCGGTCATGCCGGGCGGGAGCCCGTTCTCGCTCGCATCCTTCTCGAGCGCGCGTTTGCGCAGGTCGAGCACGGCTTGCACGCGTTCGGGCATCGACAGCGCGCCGAGGCGTCTGCGCTCGGCATCGTCGAGGCCGACGCTCGCGCCGAGGTGCTCGATCGCGAAGTCCGCGATGCGCTTCAAGTGCCGCTCCCGAAACTGCGCGAGGATCGCGGGGCGCTCCTCGGGCCGCGCGGATTCGAGGCGGTCGAGCCACGCGTCGGGCAGCTTCGCGCGGATCTCCTGGCCGCGGGCGCGCGCTTCGTCGGTGACGATCTCGCGCATTGCTTCCCGGCGCTTGTCGGGTTCGAGCTGGCGCAGGCGCTCGCGCACGGGCAGCGGGAGCTCGCTCTGCACGCGCTGCATCGTCTCGCGCATGCGGCGCGCGCGCTCGACGAGCTCCGTCCGCTCGGCCGAGCCCAGGCGCGCGAATTCCTCGTAGCGCGTCAACGCGGAAGCGCGCTCCTCCACCGTGAGCGACTCCCAGCGTTTCTTCGCGTTCTCGAGCGCGGGCTCGCGTTGCGCGGCGGGGAGCACCTCGATCGGATTCGCGACGGCGTCGTCCCTCGACGCGAGTTCGACGCTCGGTTGCGCGCTCGGCGCGACGTTCGCGCCGCGATCACAGCTCGCGAGCGCGAGCAGGGCGACGACGAGGAAGGTGGGGTCGCAGCGCACGTCAGCCCTTCCTGCCTGCAGGCTGCTTGTCCGTCTCGACCGGCTGCTCGTCGACGGGCGCGCCCTCGACATCGAGCAGCGACGCGTCGGCGGGGGCGAAGGTCGAGAGGAGCACGTCGACGTCGTCCTTCATCAGGAGCTCCCACTGCTCGAGCACGTCGAGCGCCGCGAGCACGTTCGCGTCCGGCAGCGGAGCCTGCGCCTCGCGGCGCGGCGGCGCGTTCTCGTGCACGATCGGCGGCGCGTCGCTCGTGCGCGCGCGCGGCCAC
>JACRIO010000329.1 GCA_016220035.1 Planctomycetota bacterium
GACGCCGAGCGCGCGCTCCGTTTCGGGCTGCGTCCCGGACGCCGTCGCTACCTGCACCTCGCGTTGACGCGCGAGGACGCGCTCGACACGGCGAGTCGCGACAGCGGCGATGCCGCGGTGGTCGCGGTGCATGCGCTCGACGCGTGGGAGCAGGGCGTCAACTTCTTCGACCGTTCGGCGCTGTTCCTCTCCGATCCGATCCCGACGCAATTCCTCGAACTGCTCGGCGGGTCGGAGCCAAGACAAGCGGAACACGAGCACGCCGAGGACGAGCGCGCGCCGCAGGAGGGGTCGGAACCCCTGGGTGAGGAGGCGAGCTTCGAGCACGCCGCTCCCGCGGAGCCGCAGGGCGGAGGCGAGCGTCGCGGTCGGCGCGGACGGCGCGGCCGCGGGCGCGGCGGCGATCGGCCGGAGCCGGCACAGGCGGCCTACGCCGAAGCACCGGCCGAGTCCGAGTTCGGCGCGGAGGAAGCGCCGCAGGAACTCCCGCGCCGCGAGCCGATGCGCGAACACGAAGAGGCGCGCGGCGGTCATCGCCACGACGCGCCGCGCGGTTCCGGCAGCCATGGAGGCCGTCCCGCCGGCCCGCGGCACGAGGGATCGCGCTCCGGCGGCGGACGCCACGACGGCCCGCGGCCCGATGGCGGGCGCCACGCGGGCGGGCGCTCCGATGCACCGCGCCGCGAAGAACCGCGCCGCGAAGAACCGCGCCACGAAGAACCGCGCCACGAAGAACCGCGCTACGAGGGACCGCGCCACGACGCACCGCGCCACGATGGACCGCGCCACGATGGACCGCGCCACGATGGACCGCGCCACGGGGGCGGCCGCCACGAAGGTCCGCGGCACGGCGCCGGTGAACGTGGTGGTCCGCGCCGCGAGCACGCGCACGCCGAGCGCGGGCGCGAGGACCTCCTGGATCGGCCGGCGTCCCCGGCCGGGGGTCGGCCCGACCGCGGTCACGGACGGGACGCTGGGCGCGAACCGGAACGCGGCTTCGACCGGCCGCAGGGCGGCGGTCGCGAGCACGATCGCGGCGGTCGCGGCGAGCAGGGAGCGGGTCCGCAACACGAACGCGGCCGCGGCGGCTTCCGCGAGGAGCGCGGACCGCGCCAAGATCGGCCCGAGGGCTTCGGACGTCCCGAGCGCTCCGAACGCCCCGAGCGCTTCGATCGGCCCGAACGCACGGACCGTCCCGAGCGCGGCGAAGCGCCCACCGAAGCTCCGCAGCGCGAGGAGCGTCGTTCCGCTCCGCCGCGGGAGGACCGCGGCGGCCGCTCCGAGCGCGCCTCCGCCTCCGACGCGGGCGGTTTCGGCATCGGCGTGTTCGATCCCCGGGCCGCGGCGCCCGCGCGCCGCGAGACCCCGCCTCCGCCGCCCGCTCCGCGCCCCGAACCGCGCGTCCCCGCGCGTCCGCGTGAAGACGAAGGCTCCGACTTCGGCGCCGGTCTCTGACCCTACCGCCGCACACCCTGCGGCGGCGGCCCCGTCGACGGCGCGCACGGAACTCGCGGACTTGCCCGCGGGCTACTGCCGTTCGACGGGGCGCTCCTTTTCCTACACCTGGAGCGAGGAGGCCCGGGAGGCGCTCGCGCGCACGGGCTACGGGCCCGAATCCGACGGCGCCCTCTCCGTGAGCACCGTCGCCGGTCGTCGACCGCTCTTCGCGCTCACGGCGGGCAAGGAGCAGTTCCTCGTGCGCCGCTTCTCGCACGGGGGCCTCCTGCGCTGGATCACCGGCCGGCGCTTCCTCGACCCCCGACGTCCCGAGCGCGAGCTCGTCCTCGCCGCGCGCCTCGCCGCGCTCGCGATCGGAACGCCCACGGTCGTCGCCGCGCGCGCGCGCCGCGCGCCGCTGTTCGGGTGGGAGCTCGACCTCGTGACGCGCGAGGTCGCCGACGCCGTCGACCTCGGCCGCGTGCTCGGACTGGCGCGCGAGGGCGCGGTCTCGCACGCGACCCTGCGCGTCCTGTGCGCGGCGCTCGGCGTCCTGGTAGGGAGGATGCACGCCGCCGGTTTCGTCCACGCGGACCTCACGCCGAACAACGTGCTCGTGAATCGCTCGGCGCTGTCGGGCGCGGCGCCGGAGCTCGTCGTGCTCGACCTCGATCGCTCGCGTTTCGCGGCGCGGCTCGAGGACGGCGAGCGCCGCGACAACCTGCGCCGGCTCCTGCGCTTCGTCGAGCGCCGCGAACGGCACGGGAAGCTCCTCTCGCGGACGGACTACGCGCGCTTCTTCCTCGGCTACGACCGCGGCGGCGCGGGCTGGAAGGACGACTGGCGCGCGATCCGGGACCGTCACGCGCGGCGCGCCGTGTGGCACCGTGTCGGATGGTGGCTCGAACGACTCTTCACGGCGCGCGTCGACGACCGCGAACAGGGCGGCGCGGGGCGTTGAGCCTCACTCCGCGCGCCGCGTACGTGCGCCGAACCACATCTCGCGCAGCGGGACGACCGCGAAGAGCACGAGCGTCGGCCCGAGCAGCGCGCGCGCCGCGAGCTTGCACCACGCGAGCGAGGGTCCGAGGCCCAGCACGAGCCACGGGCTCGCGAGATCGAGCGCCGCGCCGAGGAAGGCCGCGCACACGAGCGCGCGCTTCGCGTTCTGCGGCCAGCGCGACATGAGGAAGACGTGCCCCTGCACGAACAGCAACATGGGCATGCTGAAGAGGTGGAAGTGCGTGACCTCGAGCAGCTCGCCCGGCGTCTTGGCATACGTGTCGCCGCCGCCGAGCCAGTAGCGCGCGACCGAGTCGGGCGTCATGCCGCTCTTCTGCACCGCGAGCAGCGCCATGACGGCGTAGCTCGCGAGCGAGAACGCGAGGAAGAGCGAATAGGCGAGGCGCGTCCCAGGCGCGAGGTGCGCGAGGTCGGCGCGGCGGTCGGCGAACTCCTTCACGACTACGGCCTCCTCGGCGCTTCCCGCGTTCCGGGCGCGTCCGATGCGTGCAGCGTGCAGCGCGGTTCACCCTCGGCGGGGAAGAGCCAGGCTTCGAGGCCGTTCGCGCGCGCGAAGCGCTCGCCCGCCTCCGCGCCCAGGACGAAGAGCGTCGTCGAGAGCGCATCGGCGTCCGTCGCGCTCGCGTGGAGCACGATCGCGCCGAGCATGCCCTCGACGGGCCTTCCCGTGCGCGGGTCGAGCACGTGCGAGACGCGCGTTCCATCCACGACGCGCCCGCGCTCGTAGTCCGCGGTGGTCGCGACCGAGCACCGCACGAGGAGTCGACTCCCGAGCGTCGCTTCGGGATGCCGCGGGTCGCGCAGGCGCACTTCCCAGCCCGAGGCGCAGGGCGGCGGGTCGAGCGCGAGAACCTGCCCGCCGAAGTCGAGCAATGCCGAATGCACACCGCGCCGCTCGAGCTCCTCCGCCGCGCATTCGAGCGCAAAGCCCTTGCCGATTCCGCCGAGATCGAGACGCGCCCCCGACCGCACGAGTCGAGCGCGCCCTGGCTCGAATTCGAGCGCGCCGGGACCCGTCGACGCGCGGGCGCGCGCGAGCTCCGCGTCGTCCGGCAGGCGAGCGGCGTCGGACCGCGCGAGGCGCGTCAGCGCGCCCAGGCATGGATCGAACGCGCCCGCGCTCGCGCGCTGCCAGTGGAGCGCGCGCTCGAGCACGCGGCCGAGCGGCTCGGACAACGCGGACCACGTGCCGACGGGCGCCCGGGAAAGCGCGCTCGCTTCGCTCGTGTCGTCCCAATCGGAAAGGCACCGTTCGAGCTCGGCCACGCGCTCGAAGGCCGCGACGTAGGCTGCCGCGCGCGCACGCTCGTCGCCCCCGCGCGTCTCGATCGTGAACGTGGTGCCCATGAGCAGCCGACTCCGCACGAGCACGCCGCTCGATCCCGCGCCGTCGGCTTCCGCCCCGCGCGCCTCGACCGCCGCCGCGTCGCGCCGCGCGAGCTCCGCACGCGCGACCGCGAGCATCTGCACGTCGCGGCGCACCGCGTCGGTGATCGAGCGGCACGAGATCGTGGCGCCGGCGATGTTCCGGATGTCGTCGGAAAGCCGCAGCGCGCTCGATGCGTCCTTTCCGGCGAACTGCGCGCGCCAGCGTTCGTCCCGCACTTGTCCGCCGTGCCCCTCGCGGTAGGCGAGGATCTCCACCGACCGCACGCGCACCGCGGCATCGGTGACGAGCAGGTAGGTGATCGGCTGGCATTTCCCGGGCGCGTCGCCTAGCACGGCGAGGCCCGCGAGGCCCTGCTCGTCCCGCGCGGCGAACACGCGCAGCGTCCGCGGCGCCGCCTCGAGGCCCGCCGCGCGCGCGATGCGTTCGCGTTCGGTCGGCGTGAAGAGGACGAGCTCCTTCGCGATCCGCGCGCCGGCGGGGAGCGCGTGCTCGATCGCGCGCAGCTCGTCCGCCGACTGCGCGGCGGCGTGCGGCGCCAGCGCGAGGATCACGGAGAGGATGAGGGCCGCGCGCACGGGTCAGAAGCTCCAGCCGAGGCCCAGGGCGAAGCGCTCCGGCAGTCCCGCGGCGTCGTCGTCGCGCCACTGGTAATCGGCCTTGATCACGACGTCGCGGATCGGAAACCACGATACGCCGGCCGTCCATTCGTCGCGGCGCCCACGCAGGTCCGGAGCGACCCCGGAGGGCAGGTCCTTCTGCGTGTCCACCTGGTCGTAGCGGACGAACAGCGCGACCTCGCGTTCGGCGTCGCCGCGGCGCGGGAGCACGCGCCACGCGGTCTCGGCGTAGAAGCCGTCGATCGCCGTCGCGACGCCGGGTCCGAGGTCGCGCGCGCCGTGGATCCCCTCGAGCGCGTACGCGCCGCGGAAGTCGAAGTCGCCGAAGCTCGCTCGCACGTCCGCGCAAGCGATCCACAGGTCGGCGTCCACGTCCGGGTTCGCGCCCTGGTTGCCGTTGTCGAGGCCGCCGGCGAAGCCGGACAGGCCGACCGACAGGCTCTTGTCCGCGTCGCGCAGCGCGTGCCAGTCGACGCGGCCCGAGAGTGCCATCTCGGAGATCCCGGGGCGCTCCTCCTGCCGTCCGCCGCGGATCCCGTTCAGGGCGGAGAAGCCGCTGCCGTCGAGGCTCGATGCGAGGTAGATCTGGTAGCTGACGGTGGGGGCGAGCTCACCGAAGAGACCCGCGCCGTCGCTCGACCACGTCGTCGGGATCACGACCGTCTCGAACAGCGGGCGCTCCACGCCGTGAAAGGTCGTCGGCTCGTGCGTTTCGTTCAGGATCCCGAGCGGCGTCAGGAAGCGCCCCGCGCGGACGTTCCAACTCGGCTGGATGCGGAAATCGAAGTGGAGTTGCTCCAGCGCGAGCTCGCCGTTGCCCTCCTCGACGAAGGAGTGCTCGAGCTCCGTTTCGCTGTGCAACTCGATCGAATCCGAGAAGCGGTACCCCAGGTAGGCGACGAAGCGATGGTTGTCGATCTGGTCGCCGCCGGCGCCGTCCTCGTGGTTCAGATGGATTTCGCCATAGCCGCCGATGCGCAGGCGCTCGTACCAGGTGCCCGCGGCCGGAACGGGAGCGCGGCGCCCTTCGAGTTCCTCGAGCAGCGTCGTCTGGCGGGCATCGAGCTCGAGGAGGCGCGCGCGATCCGTCTCTCGATCGGCGCGGAGCCGCTCGATCTCGGCGCGCAGCCGCGCGAGCTCGGCCCGTGCGGGGTCTTCTTGGGCTTGGACGGGGAGGAGAGCGAGGAGGAGAGGGATGAACATGCCCGGAGGATCGCCGTGTCGGGCCCGGGAGGCAAGAGGATATTGAGAATCAGTCTCAATACGACCCGGGAACGGTCCGCCTGCGGAGGAACTCGGAGCCGGAGGGCTTTCGGAGCTGCGCACGAGTGCGCAGCGACGTCACGGGCGCTCGTCCACCGCAGCGCGCGGGTAGACGGGGCCCTCGGGCGAGAGCACGGCGTCGAGCAGCCGGGCGCTCGCGCGGGCGTGCCGCAGGCGGAAGAGGGGCGACGCGAGCCGCTCGTTCTCGCCCTCGACGCGCGCGCGGAGATCGACCTCGAGCTTGGCGGCCTCGTCGCCGCGATCGAGCGTGCGCAGCACGAGCGCGTGCGTCCCCGCGATGACGATGCGGTCGTTCAACTCGGCGCCGAAGCGCGCGAGGAGCTCCATCGCGCGCGTCGAGAGCGCGAGCGCCGTCACCAGCTCCGCGCCCTCGCGCCGGATGCGCGCGCGGATGGAGCACGACACGGCCTCGAGGCGGTTCAGTCCCAGATCCGTCGCGAGCTCGCCCGCACGCTCCAACATGCTCCGCGATTCGGGATCGGCGGCTTCCCAGAGCAGGATGCCGAGGAAGAGCCGCGCGAGCGCCTCGCCGCGCCGGTCCTCGATCTCCTCGGCGAGCAGCAGCGCCTCGCGCAGGCGCGCTTCCGCTTCCTCCGGCCGGTCCGCGTCGAGCAGGAGCCCGCCGAGGCGCGCCGTCGTCTCCGCTTCGAGCCTGCGCTCGCCCGCCTGCCGCGCGAGGTGCGATGCGCGCGCCGCGGCGCCGAGCGCGCGCGAGGTCGAGCCGAGGATGCGGTGCACGCGCGCGCGCAGCATGTACGCAGCCGCGTAGGCGCCCGGGAGCGCGCGCTGCTTCTCGCGCTTCAGGTGCGCGAGCGCCGCATCCGAATGGGCGAGCGCCGCCTCGAAGCGGTCCTCGAGCACGTCGACGATGCCCAGTGCGATGCACGCGAGCGCGCGCTGCAGGTCCGTCTGCGCGAGCTCCAGCGACTTGTCCGCGAGGGCACGCGCGTCGTCGAGCACGCCGACGTGGCCCTGGACGAGTGAAAGCCGTCGCAGCGCTTCCGAGTGCTCCATGTCGCGGCCCGCGCGCTCGAACATCTCGACGGCATTGCGCAGGAGGCCGCGTGCGAGCCC
>JACRIO010000332.1 GCA_016220035.1 Planctomycetota bacterium
AGCGAGCTCGCGACGCCGCGCTCGCCGACGGCGTTCGAAACGGCGGCGACCGACGCGGTCGAGGAGCTCCACGTCGAGAGCGCGGTCAGGTCCTGGACCGAGCCGTCGGTGAAGGTGCCCGTCGCCGTGAAGGCCTGCAGCGTGCCGAGCGCGATCACGGGCGAGGCCGGCGTGACGGCGATCGAAGCGAGCGCGGCGCTCGAGATCGTGAGCGTCGTCGAGCCCGCGATCCCTCCGTACGTCGCGGAGAGGGTCGCGCTCCCGACCGCGACGCCGTCCGCGAGCCCCTGCGTGCCCGCCGCGTTCGAGACGAGCACCGTCGCCGCCGACGAGGTCCAGACGACCTCGGTGGTGAGGTCCTGAACGGTTCCGTCGGAGAACGTGCCCGCGGCGGCGAGCTGCTGGCTCGTGCCCAGGGCGATCTTGGCGTTCGCCGGCGTCACGCCGATCGAAACGAGCACGGCGCTCGTGACGGAAAGCAGCGTGGTGCCGCTGACGCCCGAGAGCGTCGCCGTGATCGTCGTGTCGCCGACGCCGACCGACAGCGCGCGACCGCGGCTCCCGGCGGCGTTCGAGATCGTGGACGTGCTCGGCGCGGAGGAATCCCAAACGACCTGCTCGGTGAGGTCCTGAGTCGTGCCGTCCGTGAAGATCCCCGTGGCCGCGAACGCGCTGCTCGTGCCGAGCGCGATCGACGGGTTCGTGGGCGTGACCTCGATCGCGACGAGCGCGGCGTTCGAGACCGTGAGCATCGTCGACCCGTTCCTGCCCGAGAAGGTCGCGGTGATCGTCGTGCTCCCCATGCCGACCCCGGTGGCGAGTCCACGGCTGCCGATCGTCGTCGAAATCGTGCCCGCGGCAGCGTCCGCGGAACTCCATTGCGCGAGCGCGGTGAGGTCGTCGATCGTCCCGTCCGACCAGGTCCCGGTCGCGGTGAACTGCCGCGTCGTGCCGAGGGCGATCGTGGGGTTTGACGGCGTCACGGAGAGCGCGAGGAGCGTCGGAACCGGACCGTCCGAGCCGCGTCGTCCCGGACAAGCGACGACCCCGACGACGATGGCGACCGCCGCGGCCGAGAGGAGCATCGAGAGCCGGAACGTTCGAGAGAACTGCATGGTGCGCTCCGCTGCGCGAGCCAAAGGCATTGAGAACGGGGAGGACCGACGGAAGAGGGGACCCGCCGGTCGGTAGTCCCTTCATCGACCCGCGGAGCACGTTCCTTGAGCGCGGGGCGGGACCGACGCGAGGAACGCGGCGGAGCGTGCGCTGCGCGGTGCCGCGCAGGAGCACGCGGCACGTGGACGCGTCCGCGTGCCAGCTCCCGGCCGCCGATCCACCCTGGACTCGCGGCGCACACGAGTCCTCCTGACGCAACCGAACGAACTCGGGCCTGGCGACCCGAGCAAGCACTCACCCGCTCGGCGGATGACCTGGCGCAACCGAGCGAATTCGGGCGGGGCGAACCGCACCCCGAACTCGACCGACACGACCACGCTCTCCGCGCGCGGCTGAGTCGCTTCGAGAAGCAGAGCCGCGCGCCGCCACCGGGATCCCTGCCGCGGCGCCGCCGCGTCGTTCCGTTCATCGGGGACGTCCGGCGTCGCGAACGGGTGGTGGGCGACGCCACGACGTCGAGGCGTCACGCCTCGGCCCGTCGGAGCCGTCGCTCGGTGTCCGCGGGATCGAGCGGAGCGGTTGGAAGCAGACCATTGGAGGAACCGACCCGACCGCCAAGTAGTCTGAGCCCGACCATGATCACGATCCTCGGCACCGGTCTCCTCGGCTCCGGCTTCGCGCGCGCGCTCCGCACGCAGGGCGCGCCCGTCCGCGTCTGGAATCGCTCGCGCGACAAGGCGCTCGCGCTCGCGGAGATCGGTGCGACGCCGGTGGCCGATCCGGCAGAGGCCGTGCGCGGCGCCGACCGAACCCACGTCGTCGTGTCCGACGACGCCGCGGTCGACTCCGTGCTCGAAGCCGCCGCGCCCGGTTTCGCGCCCGGCGCGCTGGTCCTCGATCACTCGACCACCTCCACGGCCGGCGCGTGCGAGCGCACGGCCCGCTGGCGTGAACGCGGCGTGGTCTACCAACACGCGCCGGTGTTCATGGGGCCGCAGAACGCAGCGGATTCCACGGGTTTCATGCTGATCTCCGGCGACCCTGAGGTCGTCGCGCGCGTCTCGCCGCTCTTGGCGCCCATGACCGGCAAGCTCGTGGACCTGGGCCCGCGCGTCGACGCCGCCGCGGCCTACAAGCTGCTCGGGAACCTCTTCCTCCTCGCGCTGACCGCGGGCTTCACCGACGTGCTCGCGCTCGCGAAGGCCATGGACGTCTCGCCGGCGGAGGTCGCCAGCCTGTTCGATCACTTCAACCCGGGCGCGACCGTGCCCGCGCGGTTCAAGCGCATCCTCGACGCGGACTTCGACCATCCTTCCTGGGAGCTCGTGATGGCCCGCAAGGACGCGCGACTGATGCAGGCGGAGGCCGACGCGTCCGGCATCGCGCTGTCGATGCTGCCCGCGTTCGCGGCGCGCATGGACCGGTCCATCGCGGACGGACACGCGCACGCCGACTGGACGGTCGTCGCGAAGGACTTCGTCGGCGGGGCTCCGACCCGGTCCTGACTTCGAGCCACCGCGGCGCACAGGTTCCGCGGCTCTGTTCGGTCGATGCTCGGCGAGGTATCACGATGGAGCTGCACTGAACGCGTCCACGGTTCGCGAAGCACTCGCCTGGTCCTTGCTCGGCGAAACCAGCCAGTTTCCAAACGCGCTCCACCGCCGCTACCCTGAACGGAATGGAGACGCTCTTCGACGTCGCGGTCCGCGACCAGTTCCTCGCACGGATCGACCACCTGCGCCCGGACTCGCAGCGCGCTTGGGGGAAGATGGACGCCGCGCAGACGATGGCCCACTGCGCGATGGGACTCGAGGCCGCGACCGGCGACACGAAGCTCGCGCGCCCGTTCTTCGCGCGCCTCATCGGGCCGTTCTTCAAAGGCTGGGTGCTCGGACCGAAACCGTTCTCGAAGAACTCGCCGACGCACCCGCAGCTCGTGATGAAGTCGCCGATGAACTTCGAGCGCGAGAAGACGCGGCTCGTCGCGGCGATCCGAAAGTTCCACGACGCGGGACCGGCCTCCGCCGCACGCTACGAGCACGGCTTCGTCGGCAAACTGACCGGCGAGGAGTGGGGCCGCATGCAGCACAAGCACTTGGACCACCACCTGCGGCAGTTCGGGTTGTAGACCTGGTACGCGGGAGACGGGGTTCGAACCCGCGACATTCAGCTTGGGAAGCCGGAGGCGGTTCCCCGTTGGTTCACCGCTGGTTCCCCGATTTCGGCCTTGTTGGAGCGGGCGATCGCTCGCTGCATGTCACCGGCATGGAATCGGCGGGCGACGCGCACGTGAGGATCGGCTCAGAGGTGCGGGGAACCTCGGGCAACCACTCCGCCCGATGGTGCGCTCGAGCCGAGCATGGAGACCCGCCCGGGTTCCGTGGCCAGTCTTCCTAGATGCACTCGATGCCGACGGATGTCAGATACGCGAACGTACCGTCGTAGTACTCGGGCAGTCGCGTGGGGTCGTTCGCATCGCCAGGCGGGACGAAAATTGCCATGCCTTGCCGTGCGCGCGTCAGCAGCACGCGATAAGCATTCACCAAGTAACGCTGCGTCGCCACATCCTTGACCCGCTTCCATTGCTTGCCGTGGAACTTGCGGTGCAACCACTGTCCGCCGCACATCCGCAAATCGGCGTCCCACGTCGCGCAGATCCAGTCGAGTTCGAGGCCCTGCACCTGGAACTCGGTGGCGGCGTCTTCCAAGTAGAAAGACGACCGCGTGTCCTCCCTGTCGTCCAGGAACCAGTGCACCGGATCTATCGTCGCGCGCACGTCGATCGCGTGCGGCTTGAGGCGCTCCGCCTGGGACGATGCGACGAGCCCGAATCGCTCGGTGCCGCGTGCTTGAGTTCGCACCCAGGACTTCGCGCGCTGCAGGTCCCGCGTGATCACGAGCGGATAGCGCGGGCGCAACTCGCCATACAGCTCGCGAGCCGCTCGCACATCGCGATCGAGCAACGCCTTCACGAAACCGGAGACACGCTCGGCGCGAAATGAACGCATGGAGACCGCGAGATGGAGGTCGTCTCGCCATTCGACATGAGGACGACCTCGCAGAGCCTCGATCGCCTCGCCCGCGCCGTACTCCGAATCCGTCAAGCGGCTGGAGATGAAGATCCGCCACTCCGGGAAGTGTGTGCGCGCCGCGTCGAGCCAGGCCTGAATCCCGGCCTCGCCGTCGTGGATCTCCTGTCCTCCGCCGACGAGGCAGACTGCGACAGCCCAATCCGGCCGTCGGTTCATGTAGCTGAGCTGGAACTCCGGCTCTGACTGGCGGAAGTCGGCGATGCCTTTGCGCGACTTCATGAAGCGCGCGGTCTTGTTCTGGTTCCAGGCACGCTGGGCCTCGTCGAAGACCACGACGTGATCGACCGGCGGCTCGATCGAGCGCAGCCCGGCATCGCGGAAGTGGTGCACGTTTTGGATGAATGGCTTCACGCGCTGCTCGACGTCGCCCTTGCGCACGCGCGTGCCTTCAGCCCGCAGCCGTGCCAGTTCGTCGCGCGTGAGCGCCTCGTGCAGGACCTTCACGAGCGGGCCGTTTCCCGAGAGGAACACGGCATGCGCTGGGTCCTCTTCGATCGACCGTCGATGCCTCGTGGCGATGTTCAGTCCGACGAGCGTCTTACCTGCCCCCGGCACGCCGGTCACGAACACGATCGCCTTCCAGCCTTCCTGCTGCGCCGCGGCGATCACCTGTTCGACCGTGCGCGACGTCTCGCCGAGGTTCTTCGCGCTCGCATCGCTGCGGGAGATGGCTTCGACGGAATGTCGCGCATAGAGCGCGCGGGCCGCCTGCACGATCGTCGGTGTCGGCTGGTAGGGCTCCGAACCCCAACGCACTCCGTCGAGCGGTTCTCCTGCAGCACTCTCGCGCGCAGAAAACACCGCCGCGAGAAGCCCTTCGGCGTTCACTTGTCGCGGCGGATGAACGCCGTCTTGGTGCATGGGTGCCCACGCGACATCCGAGCGCGCGGCATCTGTCGCGACGAGGATCGGGAAGATGCGCGCGGCGTGGCTGCCGCGGTGGAAGTTCTTCAGGTCGAGCGCGTAGTCCCACGCCTGATCGACGTCGGCGCGGAGGAACTGGGTCGCGCCCACCTTGAACTCGATCGGGATCAGCGCGGATCCGGCCAGGACCACTACGTCGATGCGTGTGCCCAAGCGGGGTACATCGAACTCGAGGAAGATGTACCCCTCCACTTCAGCCAGGACTCGCTGGAGGATCTCGACCTCGCGCTCCCACGCCGTCACTTGCGACTGCTCCACTGCGAAAGTGCTCGCGCGCGTGAGTTCGCCGATCACCGTGCTGATGACGGCAGATCGGAAGTCCGCCGTGGATGCCGCGTAGTACGCGGCCCGCATCGGAGGGGATAGGGCGGGCGACACAGCGCCAGGCTGCCCGCTCGGCCGGCACGATGCCAGCGAGGGATTCGAAGTACCCCGCCTTTCACCTCACCGGACCGGAACTGTGGAGCGGGCGAAGGGACTTGAACCCTCGACATCAACCTTGGGAAGGTTGCGCTCTACCAACTGAGCTACGCCCGCAGCGTTGGGTGAGGCAGGGTACGGCCTTTCGCGCGGGCGTCAAGTCGGGCGCGGTTCGCGGACCGCGCAGCTACGGTCGCCAGATCACGCTGAGCCCGTTGCTCCAGTTCGCCGTTGCCGGTGGGCAGAACGTCGCGGACGCGTTGCGGTAGTACACCTGATAGTGGTACGTCCCGCCCGCCGCGGGCACGCTGCCGCGCACCGAGACCGTCGGGTTGCCGGCGTCGGGGTACTGCGACTGGTTCGATGCGTTCGTCTTCGTCGCGAGGCGCACGATCGAGCCGGTGATGCAGCGCAGGCCGTCGAAGAGCTGCACTCCCAGGCCGCCGCCGTCCTGCAGCGTGCCTTGCAGGTAGAGCGCGGTCGAGTTCGGCATGCCGCTGCCGAGCAGCGTGACCGTGTCCGACGACACGTCCGGGTTGCCGCTCCACGTCAGGAGCGCGCCCGTAGCGAAGGCGGAGTTGGCGCACCCGCGGCCCGGCGTGCCGGAGTTGAAGCAGGGGCACGGCGTGCCGGTCCCGTCGCCGAAGCAGAACGGCTGGAACTCGCAGTCGTCGGGGATCAACGATCCGTTCACGTCGTTGCCGGGCAGGTCGCACGAGTCGACGCGGCCGTTCGCGTTGCAGTCGGGCGCACCCAGCGCGATCTCGCAGGCGTCGAGCAGGAGGTTCGTGTCGCAGTCCGAGGCGCCGCCCGCGATCTCGATCTGGTCGGTGATCCCGTTCGCGTTGCAATCGACGCCCGTGCCCAGGCGTTTCTCGTTCTTCCCGGCGCCCTGGACCAGGAGCCAGCGCGTGTGCGGGAAGAGCGGGTTCTTCGTGACCACGCGCGTGCGCCAGTGGTAGCGCTCGCTCGTCGACAAGCCGCTCGCCGTCGCGAACACGGAGGGCAGCGCCGCCGGGAGGACGAACGCGCCGCGCTGCAGGCCCTGGCCGTCGAACAGCGTGCCCGCGGATTCGAGCTCGAACTCGACCGCCTCCGCGCCGCGGCCCGTCGGGTTCGACGTCGTGTTGTTCGGTCCGCCGGTGCCCGCGCTCATGAGGAAGCTCGTCGTGGAGTCGGTCAGTCCGAGGCGGTCGATCACGCTCACGCTGTTGATGCGCCGCTGCTGCACGACGGTGGTCGCGCCGCCCTGCGTGCCGCCGACGTAGACGAGGAGCTGGCCGCCACCGCCGTTGAACTCCGGCGCACCGAAGCACAGGTCGGAGAAGCCGTCGCCGTCGAGGTCGCCGCAGGGACCGAGGCCCGCGCCGGCCCGGCTCCCCGCCGCGCCCACGTAGGTGTCGTCGGGGGTCGTGCCCACGCCGGCCGACGTTCCGAGGTGCACGGTGAGCCGACCCGCGCCCGAGTTGAACATCGGCGCGCCGAACGCGACGTCCGAGAAGCCGTCGGAGTTCGTGTCGCCGGCGAACGCGACGCTCGCGCCGAACTGCGCGTTGGCCTGGCCGCCGTCGAGCGTCTGCGGCGTCGGCACGATCGGCGCGGCGCCGAGCTGGCCGCGGTAGAGGAACACGCGTCCGCCGCCGCTCGCCGACGCCGCCTGGTATCCGGGCGCGCCGATCACGAGGTCCGCGAAGCCGTCCCCATTGACGTCGCCCGCCGCGCCCACCGCGGTGCCGAACGCGGCGTTCACGGAGTTCGCCTCGTCGGTCCACGCCGCGGCGGCGTCGATGCCGAGCAGGTTGCCGAGGTAGAGGTAGGCGCGACCCTCGCCGCTCTCGCCGTTCGAGACGCCCGGCGCGCCGACGACCACCTCGCTGAAGCCGTCGTTGTTCGCGTCTCCGGCGCCGGCCACGGACTGGCCGAAGCGCGCGGCCGCGGCGGGGCCGGTCCAGACGCGGCCCAATTCGAGCGGGAACCCGCCCTGGCCGAGACCGCGTCCGAGGAAAACGTACGCGGCGCCGCGATCGAGCTGTCCCCCGGACGTGCCCGGCGCGCCGGCGACGAGGTCCGCGAAGCCGTCGGCGTTCACGTCGCCCGCGCCCGCGACGGATTCGCCGAGGCGTGCGTTCACCTCGTTGCTCTCGAAGCTCCAGGTCGGCACGGGCTCGAGCCCGCCCAAGCCGTTGGCGATGAAGACGAGGACGCGGCCCTCGCTCGGCTGTCCGTTCGAGTAGCCGGGCGCGCCCACCACGACGTCGGTGCGTCCGTCGCCGTTGATGTCGCCGGCGAACGCGACCGAGGCGCCCACGCGTTGGAAGTCCGTCGTGCCGGTGTAGGACCAACTCGCCGTCGCCGACACGCCGTTCGCCGTGCCGCGGAAGAGCTCGACCCGGCCTGCGTCGATGGCCGTGGTGTCGTACATGGGCGATCCGACGAGGAGGTCGTTGATGCCGTCGCCGTCGACGTCGCCGGTGAACGCGAGCGACGTTCCGAAGCGCGACGTCGCCGCACCCGCGAGGTTCGACGTCTGACCCGGCGGCGGCGGGAGGATCGGCAGGCCGGGGAGCGCGCGGTAGGCCTGGACGATGCCGTTTCCGGCGGCGCCGCCCGCGGACACGATGAACAGGTCCGACAGGCCGTCGCCGTTCAAGTCGCCGACCGTGCCGCACGCGGCGCCGAAGCGCGCGCCCGGGAGGGGCGGCGCGGGCGTGATCGTGCTCGAGATCGGCGGCAGGATGCCGCCCGAGTAACCGCTGTGGATCTCGACCCTGCCAGCGAGGGACGAGCCGATCGCGAGGTCGGGGTAGCCGTCGCCCTCGACGTCGCCCGCCGACATCACGCCGTGGCCGAAGTCGAAGAGCGTGGGCCCACCGAGGATCGAGCTCGCGCTCGACGGGAACCAGCCTCCGCCGCTGCCGCTGTTCAAGTAGACGAACACCGCGCCGGGAACCGTGCCGTTCTCGAGCGCGGAGATCGCGAGGTCGGGCCGTCCGTCCTGATTGAAGTCGCCCGTGACTATCGTGCGCTGGCCGGCGAAACCGAAGCGCGCCGTGGTCGGGGCCGTCGCGCTCCACGCGGCGCCGCCGACGGCGACCGGATCGCCGAAGTACAGGTCGACGGAGTTGGTCGTCGGCGCGGGATCGGCCTCGCCGACGAGGAAGTCGTCGCGCCCGTCGCCGTTCACGTCGCCGACGCCGCTGCCCGCGATCGCGGTGAACGCGTGGAGCGTACCGGTCATCGTCCAAGCGGGTGCGACGGGCGGTGTCGGTCCGCCGCGGAAGAGCGACACCGGAGCGGAAGCAATGCGCCGCAGGAGCAGCACGTCGTGGATCCCATCCCCGTCGATGTCACCGGGGAGTTGGGCCAGCGTCGCCAGCGCGTTGTTCGCGTTGCCTTCGAGCGTCCACGCCGCGGTCGCGCCGAGCCCCGTCGCGCTCCCGAGGTACACGAACACGGCACCCTCGTCGGTCTCGCCGTTGTCGTAGCGCGGCGCCGAGATGGCCACGTCGTCGTAGCCGTCGCCGTTCACGTCGCCCAGCGGCGTCGCGTCGTAGCCGAAGCGCGCGCCGAGCTGGCCGGGGCCCGAGCTCGTCCAGTTGGGCACGGCGGAGGGGATGCCCGGCGAACCGTGGAAGACCCAGGCGCTGCCGATTTCTTCGCTCGCGTTCGTGACGCCAAAGCGCCACGTGAAGACGAGGATGTCGCTGTACCCATCGCCGTTGACGTCGCCCGCGGTGCACGCGCGCAGCGCCTCCGCGGAGGTGGCCGGGTCGATGCCCGCGCCCACCATCGGCACGGTGAAGCTCCAGATCGGCGGCCCGACGACCGGATCGACCGTGATCGGGTAGCGCGCTCCGCGGTCGTCGATGCGCAATCCGACGCCCGGTGCGTCGACGACCATGCGCGCGTCGAGCTTGCGTCCATCCGCGTCGAAGGCGTGCAGCGAGTGGTAGAGCAGGTGCTCGCGCGCGCCCGCGCCGACCAGCTTCGCGCCGCTCTGGTCGTCGAAGATCTGCGGCAAGAGGCCCTCGAAGGCGAGACCGATCCAGATCGGCTGCTCATCCGCGTCGGACTCCGGCGGCGTCGCGATGGTGAAGCCCTGTTCGAGGCCCTGAGCGTGCGGCCGGTACCACTCGACGAACCCGCGGCGCGCGAGGAACGCATCGGAGCCGTCCAGCGCCACGCGCGCCGGTTCGACGACGCGCATGCGACCCACGCGGCCGAAGTGCGTCACGCGCAACGTGCCCTCGCCCGCGTAGGGCTCGGCGCTCGTGCGCACGACCACGCGCTCGGCGCCGACCTCCGCGGACAACGAACAGGAGTCGATCGTGATGCTCGCCCGGTCGTTCGCGGCGTGGACCCACGCGGGCGCGGGTGGAGCGGCGATCGTCTGGACGACTTGGGGATCGAAGCTCGCGGGGAGCCCAGCTCGCGCTCGCTGTGTCGGAGCGAGCGTGAACAGAGCGGCGAGCACGAACGAAGTGGAAGGGAAGAGCTGCATGACGCCTCGCAATGCACGGAAAGGGGCGGCGAGGACGACAACGCAGTCGCGAACGGGCACTCGCGGGCTCGTACCGTGCGGCTCGATCCTATCCGGCCTCGGAAGGACCGGTGTACGACCCACGACGTACGCACGGACTCCGCGTGCGATCCGCGACGCGCGCTCGACGTCCTACCGCGGCGGATCCTGCGCCACTTTGTCGAAGCAGTACGGGCCCTTGTCCGCGCCCCACGCCTGCTTCCCCTCGGCATCGAAGCCGCGGTCCCAGCTCGTGAGGCCGTACTCCGTGATCGCGACCTCGGACGTCGCGTACGCGGCGCCCTGGTGATCGCTCGGGCAGTCGCGCTCGTGCGTGCTCCCGAGAAAGGTGTGGGCGTCCGTCGCGCGCAGCGTGATCGAACAGCCCGTGCGGGGCGCGAGGGCGTCGGGGGTGAGCGCGCTCCACGGCTCTTTTTCGCGCCATGCGCCCACGAAGCTCGATGGATCACCTGGGAGCGTGAACACGTCGCTGCGGTAGGTGCCGTCCGCGAGCCGAACGAGGTGATAGACGCGCTGTCGGTACGGCTTCTCCGGTTGCGCGGCGACGGCTTGCTCGACGTAGAGCCAAGGTGCGTCCGCGCGCTCGGTCCAGATCGGCACCGCGACGAGGCGGATGTCGAGGTGGTCGTCGGGGCGCGCGCGGTGCTGGTTCGCGCTCGAAAACGTGCCCGTCATCCAAGTCGCGAGGCGGGCGAGCTCGACGGAACGACGCGGGCTCGTCGTCGCGCACGCGAGCCCGACGACGCCGAGCCCGGGGAGCACGATCGAGCGCAGCAGGAGCATGGTGCGGGAGTGTAGCGCTCTTCCCCGCGTCCTCGCGGCAGGCTCGTCCGCGCGCTCGATCGCCTCGATCACGAGCGCGTTGAGCGCGCGGAGAAGGTGCCGACCGCCGCGCTGCGCGCGGATACCATCGTGGACCGTGAGCCTCCACCCCGCGGGAACCCCGGTCGGCGCACCACCGCCGCGCCGCGCGCGCACCGACGTCGCGCGCCGCGCGGCCGTCGTCGCGCTCGTCGTGCTCGCACTGGCCGCGGCGCTCCTGCTCGACCTGCGCGGGAGCGCGCGTGCCGCGGAGGCGCTCGTTCCGCCGCCGCCCGCGGACGCCGGACGCGAGGAGCGCCTGTTGCTCGTCCATTTCGTGCCGCGCGATCGCGACCCCGTGCCCGCGTTCGAGCGCCGCGCGCCGGTCGCCGCGGCCTGGGCGGCGGACGTCTTTCGCCGCAACTTGGAGGATCAGCACGCAGCAGCGCGCCTCGGTTTCGAGATGCAGGGCGGCGTGCCGCGCGTCGAGCTCGTGCAGGGCCGGGACACCGCCGACACGTACCGGGGTGCCGATCCCTCCGACGAGACCGCGCACTACCAACGCGTCGTGGACGAGGTCTTCGCGGCTCTTGGTCCACCGCGCGGCCGCATCTACGTCGTGTTCTCCGCGACGCACGAGCCGGAGCAGCGCTGCTTCGACGCGGAAGGCAGCATCGCGATGGGCACGATCCTCGCACCCGACGCGGGCGCGGTCGTGATCGCGAGCTGGGTGCTCGACGAAGGCGTGTGCGCCGAGGATCCCGCGGGCGAGCTCGAGCTCTTCGCCGCGACCGACCGCGTGCGGGGCTGCCTGAAGAAGGACGGCGCGTGGTACGAGGCCGAGCGCGGTCGCATCGCCGGCAATGCGATCGGCTCGCTCGCGCACGAGCTCGGGCACGCGCTCGGATGCTTCCACGACTTCCGCAACCCGCGCGTCGACCTGATGGGCAAGGCGGGCCACCACTTCCGGCCGGACAAGAACTCGAGCTCCGACCTCGCCGCGCTGGGTTGGATCGCGCCCGAGAACCGGCTCGTCCTGCGCTGGTCGCGCTTTCTCGCCGCCGACGCCGACCGCGGCGATGCGCGGGAGCCCACGTTCGAGCCCGAGGCCACCCAGCCGCTCGCCGCCGGCGCGACCAGCGTGCCGCTCGCGCTCGTGATCCGCGACGACCGCGCGCTCGGCGCGGTCGTCGTCTATGCACCGGGGAGCGACACGCTCGTCGCGGGCTGGCCGGCGGAGGGCACCGAGCTGCGCCTCGAGCGCGACGTGCGCGTGGCGCCGCTCGCACCCGGCGTGTTCGAGATCGTCGTGCTCGCGATCGATCGCGGTGGGAACCGCGCGGGAGCTCGCCTGCACTACCACGTCGAGTGAGTCCAGACCGACTGGCACGGCCGCCCTTCGACGAGCCGTCGGACCGGCGATCGGCGCTCGTTTCCCCGCGGGAATCGGTGGCCCGCCGTCGCGGTTCCCGCGCCTCTGGGGTGCGCACCCAAACCTGTCCGCTTTTCCTGCGCGCACCGGCCAGGGCGGGGCGATCGCCGCCCAGCCCGCCACACCGACCCGAGCTCGCGCACGCCAGGTCAGGCGGTCTGGAAGCCTAAGCGATCGATGGGCGAACGCAGGCACTCGGAGCGCTCGCACTCCCCACTTCCGATCTCGGCGACGGTCAGCCGAGGGTTCCCGAATCAAGATCGAGAGCATTCCTGGGTTCGCGCTCATGCACTCGATCCCGTCCGCTCCCTAGGCGTGCTCGCGCGGCGCTCCGCGTGCATCGCGCCGGCCGTCGTGGGGCTTGGGAGCTACTTCCGAGCGTCGACGGCGCGCCGCGGTCGTCTGGCGGAGCGATCATCGACCCGCCGTCGCGGCGGCGCGCGCGGCCGCGCGCTCGATCGCGTCGATCACGAGCGCCGTGTGCGTGTAGAGGAGCTGGTGGCCGGCACCGGACACGGACACGAGCTCCGCGCCGGGAATCTCTCGCGCGAGCGCGTGCGAGTGGATCGAGGGCGTCGTCACCTGGTCGTCCTCGGCCACGACCACGACGAGCGGCAGCGCGAGCTCCGCGTAGCGCCGCTCCTGCTCGCGCAGGAACGCATCGGCGCCGTGGATGTCCGCCGCGTTCGCCGCGAAGTTGCGCGGGAGGATCGCGAGCGCGAGCGGGGAGCGGTCGAAGGTCGACGGCACGTCGAGCGGCGCGAACGCGCGGCGCACGCTCCCGGGCGCGAACAAGCTCGCGAGCGGCGTCGCCCACGTGTGCGTGAAGATCGCTCCGATCCCCGGCACGGCGGCGAGATCGTACGCGGGCTCGAAGGTGCCGCCCCAGCTGTGCATCGCGCCGTTGATCGTGACGAGCGCGCCGATTTCGCCGCGCGCCTCCAACGCGATCGCGAGCGCCACGGCGGCACCGAAGCTGAACCCCGCGACGGTCGGACGCACGACGCCGAGCGCACGGCACGCTCGGAGGATCACGCGCGCCTGCTCGCGCGGGTCGCCGTCGCAGCGCGGGAACGCGTCGCTGTGACCGTGACCGGGGCGGTCGAACGCGAGCACGCGGTGCTGCGTCGCCAGGGCGTCGAGGAGCGTGGGCTCCCAGTCCTCCGCTCCGCCGAACGCGCCGTGCACGAGCACGATCGGAGGGCCCGCGCCGCGGTCGAGCACGTGGAGACGCGCGCCGTCGAGCTCGACGAACCGCCCGCGCGCGGGAAAGCGTCGCTCGGCATCGCGCACGAGCATCGCGGTCCACAGCGCGCCGAGGGCGAGGAGGACGAGCGCGGCGAGGGCGCCGATCGCGAGCCGTCGTCGCCGCGGTCGAGTTCGGAGCGGGAGGAGGCGCGGCAAGGTCGCGAGAAGGTAGCGGACGGCGCGCCGATCGGGGCGAGCTCGACGGCATGGCTTCGCGCCCTCGTGATCGGCATGCTCCCGCGCATGACGCGCTGGTCGGTCTACCTCGTGCGCACGGCGGCGGGCGAGCTCTACACGGGCGTCGCCACCGACGTCGCGCGGCGCTTCGCGGAGCACGCGGCGGGACGCGGCGCGAAGTACCTGCGCGGTCGCGGGCCGCTCGCGCTCGTGTACCGGCGCGGGATCGGCGAGCAGGGGCTCGCGCTGCGCGTCGAGCGGCGCATCAAGCGGCTCGAGCGGGCGGAGAAGGAGCGGCTCGTGCGTGCGCGGCCGACGCGAGCGCGTTTGATCGAGCTCCTCGACACGGAGCCAGGCACTTCTCTCACCGGTTCGCCGAGAAGCAACGGGGGGAGCGGGCCAAGGCGCGAACCGGTGAGAAAAGAGCCAGGCTCCTCGCGTGCCTGAGCTCCCGGACGTCGTCGTCTACGTCGAGGCGCTCGAAGCGCGCTTGAAAGGGCGTACCCTCGCGGGCGCGCGGCTCGCGAGCCCGTTCCTGCTGCGCTCGGTGGACCCGCCGCTCGCCGCGTTCGCGGGGAAGCGCGTGCTCGGGGTCGAACGCCTCGGGAAGCGCCTCGTCTTCGCGTTCGAGGAGGACCTCTTCCTCGTCCTCCACCTGATGATCGCGGGCCGGCTGCATTGGCGCGAGCGCGGGAGGAAGCTCGCGAGCAAGATCGAGCTCGCCGCGTTCGATTTCGAGCACGGCGCGCTCGTCCTCACCGAAGCCGGCACGAAGAAGCGCGCGTCGCTCCACGCGGTACGCGGACGCGCGGCGCTCGCTCGGCACGATCGCGGCGGACTCGAGGTGCTCGAGGCGAGCCTCGCGGCGTTCCGCGCGGCCCTCGCGCGCGAGAACCGCACGCTGAAACGCGCGCTCACCGATCCGACGCTCTTCAGCGGCATCGGCAACGCGTACTCCGACGAAATCCTGCACGCGGCACGGCTCTCGCCGTTCTTGCTCACGCGCTCGCTCGACGAAGAGCAGAGCGCGCGCCTCTTCGAAGCGGCGCGCCGCACGTTGGTCGATTGGACGGAGCGCTTGCGCAAGGCCGCCGGCGGTGAGTTCCCGGAGAAGGTGACCGCGTTCCGGCCCGAGATGGCCGTGCACGGACGCCACGCGAAGCCGTGTCCCGCGTGCGGAGCTCCCGTGCAGCGCATCGCCTACGCCGACCACGAGTGCAACTACTGCGCGCGCTGCCAGACGGAAGGCCGCCTGCTCGCCGACCGCGCGCTGTCGCGCCTCTTGAAGGACGACTGGCCGCGCACGCTGGAGGAGCTCGAGGAGCGCAAGCGCGTGCAGTGACCCGGATCGGGACGCCGTCGTGCACTACACTCCGCCTCCACGAAGGAAGGACCGCCCATGCAGCTCACGACCCTGCTCTCGATCGCGTTCGCCGCACTCCAATCCGCTCCGTCGCCGACGATGAAGGCCGCGCGCCTCCACGAGTTCGGCGTCCCCAACGTCGTGAAGGTCGAGGACGTGCCGCGGCCCGAGCCGAAGGAAGGCGAGGTGCTCGTGCGCGTGCACGCGTCCGCCGTGAACCCGATCGACTGGAAGGTCGCGCAGGGCCTGGTGCGCTCGCTCGGGAAGTCGCTGCCGTACACGCTCGGGTGCGACGTGTCGGGCGTCGTCGAAGAGGTCGGCGCGAAGGTCGTCGGCTGGAAGACCGGCGACGAGGTGTTTGCCTACTCGAACTTGATGCGCGGCGGCGCGTTCGCGGAGTACGTCGTGCTCCCCGCGGCCGAGCTCGCGACGAAGCCGAAGACGGTCGACCACGCGCACGCCGCGGCAATCCCGCTCGCGGGGCTCACCGCCTGGCAGGCGCTGTTCGACACGGCGAAGCTCGAAGCGGGCCAGACCGTGCTCGTGCACGCCGGCGCGGGCGGCGTCGGGCACTTCGCGGTGCAGTTCGCAAAGGTGAAGGGCGCCAAGGTGATCGCGACCGCGTCGAAGGACAAGCTCGCGTTCGTGAAGGAGCTCGGCGCCGACGTCGTGATCGACTACCAGGCGCAGGCTTTCGAGGAGCTCGTGAAGGACGTCGACGTCGTCTTCGACATGATCGGCGGCGAGACGCAGGCGAAGAGCTACGGCGTGCTCAAGAAGGGCGGCTTCCTCGTGTCGATCGTCGGTGCACCGCCGAAGGCCGAGCTCGACGCGCGCGGCCTGCGCGGCGCGGGCATCCTGCTGAAGCCCGACGCGGCCGAGCTGAAGACGCTCGCCGAGCTCGTCGACGCGGGCAAGGTGAGACCGCACGTGAGCGCGACGTTCCCGCTCGCGGAGGCCGCAAAGGCCCTCGCGCTCTCGAAGGAAGGTCACGCCGTGGGCAAGATCGCGATCGAGGTCGTGCCCGCGAAGCGCAAGTAGTCGTCAGCTGCGCCGTTCGGTGACCGGCTTCGTGCCGGGGCCGGGGAGCGCTGGCCACGTGCCGCCCTCCGCTTCCGCCTCGAGCAGCTCTTCGACGTTCGCGTGGCGGTACACGACGCACGCGCCGTTCTGGAAAAGCCCGCCCGTGTCCGCGGTCGGGCCGTAGGTCGAGTAGAGCGCGCGTCCGAGGCTGCGCAAGAGCAGCGTGAGCTGTCCGCGGTGGTGCGCCGTGTGCGTCAAGCGGCGTACGAGGATCCACGCGCGGCTCCTCTCGACGCCAAAGAAGGAGGCCGAGCCGTCGAACCACCCACCGTCGCGCGCGCGAAGCGACGCGAGACGTGTTTCGGACGCCGCGGCGTAGTGTCGCAGGAACTCGAGGCGCGTCTCGCGCGCGGGCAGGGCCGGGAGCCCCGACTCGATGCCGAGCATCGTGCGCATCCAGTTGTCCTCGCTGACGCACTGGTGCACGAAGTGCTCATGGGGAGTACGCGCTCGCGGCTCGATCCGAAGCTCGAGGTCCGCGTCGCGGAACTGCGACCAGACGGAGAGCGTCTTCACGCGCTCCGTCGCGTAGCTGTCGATCAGGAAAACGGGGTCCATGCGGGGGCACCGTGAGTCGTCACGAGCGATCGTCCGTGCGCGACGCAAGGCGCTGCTCGAGTTCCGCGATGCGCGCGCGCAGGGTGGAAGCGTACTGCTCGACCTCGGCCTCGGTGTACCGGGGCGTGAGGTTCTGCGGACAGTTCCAGTCGAGCCCGACGACGTCGATCGTCACGATGCGCTCGACGCGGCCCGCGGGCAGGAGCTGCGCCGCGAGCTCCGCATGCCCCTTCGTGTCGAGCACCTTCGCGCGCCCGAGCACCTTGAGCCGCGCGCGACGGGGGTAGTCGACGAGGATCAGCGCGACGCGCGCGTCGTGCGCGAGGTTGCCCGCACTGACGAGCTGGCGATTGCCGCGCACGTCCGCGAACGCGAGCGTGTGCGCGTCGAGCACACGGAGGAAGCCCGGCGGGCCGCCGCGATGCTGCACGTAGGGCCAGCCAGCCTCGTTCACCGTGGCCATGTAGAAGGAGTCGCGCGCCTCGACGAACGCGCGCTCGTCGGGTCCGATCGCGTCGACGGATCCCTCTGGAAGCGGGCCTTGCGAGCGGCCGTACGCCGAGCGCTGGGCCGCGAGGACGGACGGGGTGAAGGCGATGCGGAGGAAGTTCTCGGCCATGGTGGTGCGGAAGGGCGGCTTTCCGGCCGCGGGCGCCGGAAAGCGTTCGGCGTGATCAGAAGACGACCGGCGTGTAGCCGCGCGCCGCGTAATCGCGCAGGCTCGCGAGCCCGGACGTGCCCGCGAGGGCGTTGTCGGTGAGCAGCGGCACGCCGCACGCTTCGACGCTCGCGCGCGCTCCGAACACGTCGGAGCACCCGCACGACGCGCCTTCGACGACGTCGCGCACCGATTCGTAGAGCGCCTTCGCCGGATGGCCGAGCTTCGTGAGCTCTGCCGGCCAGCGCGTCCCGGCGCCCGCGAAGACGACGGATACCGCGTTGCCCGCGCGCTTGCCGTCAGCGGCGAGCGCGAGCGCGTTGAAAACGCGGCCGAGGGCTTCCTCGCCGCGCGTGGGATCGGACAGGACGAAGATGGCGAGCTTCATGGTCAAGCTCCACACGCGCCCGTGGCGCAACTCGCGGCGTGGGTGTCAGCGGCGGGGACGCCCGGCTTCACGTCGGGGAAGTCGATCGGCGTCGCGGCGACGTGGTTCAGCCAGTTCGTGTAGACGTTGAGCGCGACGGCGCCGACGACCTCGACGATTTCGGCGTCCGTGACGCCCGCGTCGCGTGCGGCGCGCAGGTCCGCGTCGGCGAGTTCGCCGCGCTTCAGCGCGATCGTCCGGGCGAGCACGAGCAGCGCGTTCGTCTTCAGGTCCTTCGAGCGGCCGCGGCGCGCGTCGAGGATCTGGTCCTCCTTCAGGCCGACCCGCTTGCCGATCGCGGTGTGCGCGGAGAGGCAGTAGCCGCAGCCGTGTACTTCACCGATGACGAGCGCGAGCTCCTCGCGCACCGCCGCGGTGAGCGTCCCGGTCGCGAGCGCGCCGCTGAAGGCGAGGTAGGCCTCGAGCGCGGCCGGCGAGTTCGCGAGGACGCGGGCCATGTTGGGTACGAGGCCGAGCTTCTTCTGGACGCCAGCGAGGAGCTCCTGGGCACGGCTCGGGGAGGTTTCGTTCTGGATGAGCGGGAGGCGGGGCATGTTGATTTGCTTTCGGGGTTCGGATTCAGGGGCCGCGACGAGGCGGCGACGAGGGACGCAAGGCAGGCGCCGTGCCTGCGGTCGTGCGCGAGCTTCAAACCACAGCGATGCAGGAGCTTGCGCACGACGATCGTTCTCGGAAGCCATGTCCCGACAGTTCGGGAATCGCGAAGTCTCGTGAACTCGTTCCCCGGATCTCGTGATACGGTCCCCGTGTGAACCTCGACGTCCTCCAGAAGGTCATGCTCGCCATCGCGGATGCGCGCTCGACCGACCACGTCCTCGATCTCCTCGCCGACGGCATCGCGTTCTGCCCGAACGTCGCGCTCGCGCGCATCTGGCTCGTGCGCCGCGCGGCGAACGACCGCGGCGAGCAGCGCTGGCTCCAGCTCGCGGCGAGCGCGGGCAATCTCCACGCGCCGGGCGCCGACGCGAAGAAGCTCGACGGCCGCTTCGCGCGCTTCGAGGTCGGCGACCGCAAGATCGGCCGCGTCGCGGCCACGGGCGAGGGCGTGCTGCTCGGGGACCTCGCCCCGGAGGACCCGTGGATCGCCGAGCCCGCATGGATCCGCACCGAGTCGATCCGCGCGTTCGCGGCGCAGCCGCTGATCGCGCGGGGAGAGACGCTCGGCGTGCTCGGCGTCTTCGACCGCCAACCGCTCTCCACGGCTGACTTCGCTTGGCTGCGCACGTTCGCCGACCATGCCGCGGTCGCGATCTCGAATGCGCGGGCGTTCGAGGAAATCAGTCAGCTGCGGCGGAAGCTCGAGCTCGAGAACGACTACCTGCGGGAAGAGGTCGCGTCCTCGTTCGGCGACCTGCTCGGCAGCTCGCCCGCGCTCGGCAAGGCACTCCGGCAGATCGAGATGGTTGCGCCGACGGAGGCGAGCGTCCTCGTCCTCGGCGAATCGGGCGTCGGCAAGGAGCTCGTCGCGCACGCCGTGCACGAGCGCAGCGCGCGGCGCGGGCACCCCTTGATCAAGGTGAATTGCGGTGCGGTGCCGGGCGAGCTCTTCGAGAGCGAATTCTTCGGGCACGTGCGCGGCGCGTTCACGGGCGCCGCGCGCGACCGCGTCGGCCGTTTCGAGCTCGCGGACGGCGGGACGCTGTTCCTCGACGAGGTGGGGGAGATCCCGCTCGCGCACCAGCCGAAGCTCCTGCGCGTCCTGCAGGAGGGCACGTTCGAGCGCGTCGGCGACGGACGCACGCGCAAAGTCGACGTGCGCCTGATCGCGGCGACGAACCGCGACCGCGCGGACGCGGTCGCGCGCGGCCGCTTCCGCGCGGACCTCTACTACCGGCTCAGCGTGTTTCCGATCGAAGTCCCGCCGCTGCGCGAGCGGCGCGAGGACGTCCCCATGCTCGCGCAGCATTTCGTGAAGCGCTCCGCGCGCCGACTCGCCGTGCCCGAGCCGCGACTCACGCTGGCGCAGGCGCGCGAGCTCCAGAACTACGACTGGCCCGGCAACGTGCGCGAGCTCCAGCACGTCGTCGAGCGCGCGGTGATCTTGAGCCGGGGCGGGAGCCTGCGTTTCGCCGAGCTGGCCAGCGGCGCGTCATCCCCGATCGCGCGGGTCACGAGCGGATCGAACTCGAGCGCGCCTTCGACGGAGACGCCCACGACGCTGGCGGAGCTCAAGGCGCTCGAGAAGCGCGTCGTCGCCGCGGCGCTCGAGCGCTCGGGCGGCAAGATCAGCGGCAAGGACGGCGCGGCGGAGCTCCTCGGCGTGCCCCCGACGACGCTCGAGTCGAAGCTGCGCGCGCTCGGGCTCGAGAAGCGGGCGCGTCGTCAGGCGAAGTGATCAGAGCTTCCGCACGAACACGTTGCGGAACCACGCATACGCTTCGCCCTGCACGTCGCCGGCGTGGCGTTGCAGGCCGATGAAGCCCTTCGGCGCGCGCTTCGCGAAGGGCTCGCCTTGCTCCGGCGACAGCATCGCCGTGTCGACGGAGTAGAGCTCCTTCCCGTTGAGCTTCGTCGTGAGCGACGTGCCCGCGTAGCGCACCGAGTACGTGTTCCACTCGCCGAGCGGCTTCATCGCCTTCGGTTCGCCGCTCGCGATCGAGCCGTACAGGCTGCCCGTGTGCTGCCACGGCTTCAGCGTGCTCTTCGTCTGCGTCTCCCAGTTGAAATCGTCGAGGATCTGCACCTCGCAGCCGCTGAACGCCGGGTTCGAGCCGTCGCGCGCGGCGCGCAGGAAGAGGCCCGAGTTCGCCATCGCGGAGATCTTGAAGTCGAGGCGCAGCTCGAAGTCCTGGAAGTCTTCCTTCGTCGCGAGCGTCTCGCTCCCGCCCTGCGTGAGCAGCGACAGCACGCCGTCCTTCGCCGCGTAGCCCGTCGGTTGGCCGAGCGGCTCCCATCCGGCGAGCGAGTGTCCGTCGAATAGTGGCTTCCAGCCGTTGGCCTCGCCCCACGGCGTCAGCGTGAGGAGACCGTACCCGTCCTCCGTGAACATCTCTCTCGAGGTCGGCGTCAGCTCGCGCAGTCGGAGGTTCTTGAACTGCACCTTGTTCTGCGGCGGATCGTCGCGCTGTCCGTGCACCTGCAGGCCGACCAAGCCCGTCGGCACGAAGCCCTCCATCCCCGCGGGCTGTTGGTAGTCGACGAGCGGCGCGCCGTTGATCGTCGACACGATGTGGTAGGGGTTCCCCGTGATCTTCACGGTCACGTGATTCCACGCGCCCGACTTCCAGAGCTTGCGTGCTTCGGCGTTGTGCTGGAGGAACCCGTCCGCGTAGATCGCGCCGAGCTCGCCGTTCGGGCAGAGGTCGAGCGTGACCTGCGCGCCCTTCCCCGCCGGCGCCATGCGCAGGAAGATCCCCGAGTCGAACGGCTCGTCGAGGCGCACGTCGAGCTCGAGCTCGAAGTCCGTGTAGGGAACGGCGGTGAAGATCAGACCGCCCTCGCGCTTGTCGCTCTGCCGCCCCGTGATCGCGCCGTCCTCGACGGTCCAGAGCGCGTTGCCTTCGTAACGCCCGCCCTTCGTGACCCATCCGGCCAGCGTCTTGCCGTCGAAGAGCTCGTTCCAGCCGCCGTCGCGCTCGCGTGCCAACGCGTCCTTCGCCTCGTGACGTTCGTCTTTCGAGAGGGCCAACGAATCGCAGGCGGGGAGGAGGGCGAGGAGGCCGAGCGCGGCGGGGAGTCGCTTCATGGTCCGGGGGGGCGGGTCGGGGTGCGACGGAGAGTAGCTGCGGACACTCTAGGCGCCCGCCGGAGCGCTGGCGAGGGCGCGCGGTCGCTCAGCGGGTCTCGACCGGCGTCACCTTCAAGTCGTCGAAGCTCGTGCACGCGTCGGCTTTCGTCCAGAGCCCGAGGCCGCCGACGTGCGGCAGCGTGTCGTCCTGAGCTTCGAGCTTCGTCGCGCCGTCGAGCGTGCACACGACGTGTCCGAGCGCGTGCTCGACGCGGAGCAGGTGCCAGCCCTTCCCGTCGCCGGGCACGGTCGCCGTCGCGAGTTGGCGGCGATCGCCGGCAATCACGACGTAGACGCGGAAGTTCGACTCGAGCGGGTTGTAGCGACAAACGTAGTAGTCGTTCATGCCTTGCACGCGCCACACGACGCCGCCCCCTTGGTCGGCTTCGCCGCCGTCGGCGCGCAGGCGCACCTCGATCGCGCCCTCCTGCAGCGTCATCGCGTCCGTCCAGCACACGTTGAACGTCCCCTCCGACGAGCTGTTCGCCTTGGTCATCGCGAGGACGTTCGGCGCGGAGGGCGCGCTCGCGTCGGCGCGCACGGACCAACTCGCGTCCGCGCCCGACGCATGCGTGCTGCCGGCCTTCCAGTGCGCGGGCAGCGCGCCCACCGCCTCCCCGTCGAAGTTCGTCGCGACGACGCGCGGCGGCGTGAGCGGCGTGTTCTTGCACGCGGCGAGGAAGAGCGGGAAGGCGAGGAGCACGTTGCGTGCGGACATGTCGAGGACCTCCGGTGCGCCGAGGATAGGCCGGTGCGCGGCGTGGGATCGTCCGTCCAAGTGCGAACGAGGTCGCTCACGCGGGTGGGACGCTGCCGAGGGGTAGGAGAGCACACCGCGCGCGGCTTGGCGACGCGGCGGTTCCCACTAGACTACGCGGCCCGCGCGGGCGCTCGCTCGCCGGCCGCGTTCGTCCCCCTCGAGCCTTCACTGCATGTCCCGTCGCATCGGCGTCTGTTCCTGGTCGCTCCGTCCGGAGTCCGCGGCCGACCTCATCGGCAAGCTGCAGGCGGTCGGTCTCGACTGCTGCCAGCTCCACCTCGATCCGCTGCGTCTCGGCGTGTGGAAGGCGGAGCACGCGATCCTGGAGCTCTTCGACGCAGGCATCGAGGTGCGCTCGGGGATGATGGGCATGAAGGGCGAGGACTACTCGACGCTCGAGACGATCGCGCGCACCGGCGGCGTGCGGCCCGACCACCACTGGAAGGAGAACCTGCTCGCCGTGAAGGGCAACGCGAAGGTCGCGCAGGCCATCGGCGTCGACCTCGTCACGTTCCACGCGGGTTTCCTCCCGAGCGACCAGGGCGCGGAGCGCACGAAGCTCGTGAACCGCCTGCGCGAGATCGCCGACGTGTTCGGGCACGAGGGCGTGCGCGTCGGGCTCGAGACGGGCCAAGAGTCCGCGGTCACGCTGCTCGGCGTGCTCGCGGAGGTCGATCGAGCAAACATGGGCGTCAACTTCGATCCGGCGAACATGCTCCTGTACGGCATGGGCGAGCCCGTCGCGGCGCTGCGCTCGCTCGCCTCGCGCGTGTTCCAGGTGCACGTGAAGGACGCGCTCCCCGCGCAGACGGCCGGCGCGTGGGGGACGGAGGTGCCGGTCGGCAGCGGCGCGGTCGACTGGAAGCGCTTCTTCGACGTGCTGCGCGAGAAGAAGAACGCGTGCGACCTGATGATCGAGCGCGAAGCAGGCGACGAGCGCGTGAAGGACGTCCGCACCGCGCATGCGCGGATCCAGCAGGAGCTCGCGGACGCGCCGGGGGCCGCGCGATGACGAAGAAGAGCGAGAAGAAGGGCGCGGCAGCGCGCTCCAAGTCGGCGTCGAAGACGCGCGCCGCGGTCGACGGCGTTCCGCGCGAGATCGGCTACGGCGTGATCGGCCTCGGGCTGATGGGTCGCACGCACATCCAAGCGCTCGAGCACGCGCGCAAGTCGGGCGTGCCCTGTCGGCTCGTCGCGGTCAGCGACCGCGATCCCGCGCGGCTCGACGGCCGCACGGTCGCCGGCGGGAACGTCCAAAAGGGGCGCGCGGGTGAAGCGCTCTTCGACCCCGAGGTGGTGGCGACGACGACGGACCCGCAGTCGGTGTTCGACGACCCGAACGTGCACGCGGTCAGCATCTGCACGCACACGGACACGCACGTCGACCTCGCTCTGCGCGCGCTCGCGGCCGGCAAGCATGTCTTGGTGGAGAAGCCGGTCGCTCTCGATCCGCGGCAGGTGCTGCGGGTCGCGAAGGCGGCGCGCGCGGCGAAGCGCGTCGCGATGCCCGCGATGTGCATGCGCTTCTGGCCGTGCTGGACCTGGCTCGAGGCGCGCGTTCGGGACGGCGAATTCGGCGCCGTGAGGAGCGCGACGTTCCAGCGCCTCGCGAGCCCGCCCGCTTGGGCGCCGGAGTTCTACCGCGACGCGCGGCGGACGGGCGGCGCGCTCGTCGACCTGCACGTCCACGACGCCGACTTCGTGCACTGGTTGTTCGGCCGGCCGGATTCGGTGGCGGTCGCCGGCGATCTCGACCACGTGACGACCCTCTATCGATTCGATCGGGGTCCGAAGCACGTCGTGGCGGAGGGCGGCTGGGATCACGCGCCCGGGTTCCCGTTCACGATGCGCTACGTCGTCGTGTTCGAGCGTGCGACGGCGGACTTCTGCATCGCGCGGACCGATCGACTGCGCGTGCACCAGGACGGGAAGACGCGCGTGATCGAGATCGGCGACGGCGACGGGTATCGCGGGGAGATGCGGCATTTCCTCTCGGCGCTGCTGCGCGGCGAGACGACGACTTCGCCCTCGATGGAGGAGGCGGCGGAGGTCGCGGAGCTGCTCGTGCGGGAGCGTGCGGCGCTCGGGAAGGGCTGAGACGTGCGGGTGCGCGTGCGAGCGGCGGGGGTCGCGCTCGTGCTGCTCGCGGGCTGCGTCGCGCCGAGCGGAGGGGCGGGGGTTGCGCGGTTCGAGTTCGTCGAGCGCCACATGGGGTGCGCGGCGAGGATCGTGCTCTTCGCGGAGGACGAGCGCACGGCACGCGCCGCGGCGCGCGCGGGGTTCGACGCGATCGGGCGGGTGGACGCGGTGTTGTCGGACTACCGGGTGGACAGCGCGGTCGAACGGCTCGCGCGCATGGATGTGGGTGAGAGCGCGGGCTGGGAGCCGGAGTTGATCGATGCGCTCGAGCGTGCTGCGCGCGTGTCGGAGGAGAGTGGTGGTGCGTTCGATGTCACGGTCGGGCCGTTGGTGCGGGTGTGGAGGGAGGCGCGGCGGGGGCGGGTGCTTCCGAGTGCGGAGGTGATCGATGCGGCGCGGGGGTTCGTTGGGTGGGAGCGGTTGCGTGTCGATTCCAGGACGAGAGCGATCGCGGGGTGGAGGAAGGGGATGCGCTTGGATTTTGGCGGCATCGGGCAGGGGATCGGGGCGGACCGGGCGCTCGCGGTGCTGCGCTCGATGGGGATCGCGCAAGCGCTCGTCGATGTCAGCGGGGATCTTGCCGTGGGGGACCCGCCGCCGGGGGAGCGTGGGTGGAGGGTGCTCGTCATGGAAGGCGAGGACGGAGCGCGCGAGACGTTGATGGTTGCGCGGTGTGGAGTGACGACGTCGGGGGATGCGGAGCAGTTCGTGGAGCTCGGTGGGGAGCGGTGGTCGCATGTGATCGATCCGCGGACGGGGTGGGCGTTGACGCGGGGGGTGCGTGCGACGGTCGTGGCGGGTGATGCGACGGAGGCGGATGCGTTGGCGACGGCGGTGTTGGTGCTGGGGGTCGAGCGCGGGATCGAGCTTGCGGAGCGGAGGGTGGGGGTCGAGGCGCGGGTCGTGGAGCGGTTGGTTGGCGGTGTTGTGTGCGGGGAGACGACGGGGTACGCGGGGTTGGGTGTGCGGGGGTGGTGGTGAGGGCG
>JACRIO010000035.1 GCA_016220035.1 Planctomycetota bacterium
CGCTGTGCGTACGGGCCTCCGGAGGAGGTTGGGCGCGCCGCGCTCAGGATCGCGACGCGTGGACCGGCAGGCTCGTGCGCTGGGGAACCCGTGTGCGTCGCGGTGCGCGGACGGACTCACGACCAGCGCGCGGCGCTCCATCCGCGGACCCACGCAGGCAGGGACCGCGCGCGACGAGGGTCGTGAGGTCCGGCCTCGGCCGAGCCGTCACGGTGATCGGACTACCGCGGGCCGGAAGCCCGGTGACCGGACGCGCGCGAAATTCCTCGCGGCTCGTGTTCAGGTCGCGTTGGCCTCGCCTCGACGGCGCACGCGCGCGGCCGCTGCTTCCGGACCCGAAAGCGGCGCGCGCTCGGCCGCCGATGCGCGCCCGCATCCTCTCCCGGCCGCGCATCGGCGGCGCGCGCCCGCGGCCGCCGGTTCGTCCCCGGGAGACGACGCGGGCGCCCTTCCGGACGCCCGCGCCTTCACCTTCGGTCCGCGTCGCGATGGACGCGACCGGTCACCAGACCAGCGCCCACCCGTTCGTCACGTTGAACGTCTCCGGTGGGCAGAACCCGGCCGCGGAGTTGCGGTAGTAGGTCTGGTACGCGCGCGAAACGCCGCTGCCCGGCGTGACGCCGCCGCGCACGGAGAGCAAGGGATCGCCCACGTCGGGGTACTGCGACGCGCCGCCGACGTTGGTCTTCGTGCCGAGACGCACGAGCGTTCCGTCGACGCAGCGGACGCCGTCGCCGAAGACGATGCCGGAGCTCGCGATCGTGCTGCCCTGCAGGAAGATCGCGGACACCGTGAGCGGCATGCCGCTCGCCGTGAGCACCATCGTGTCGGGGTTGGTCGTGCCCGACGCGGCGAGCACGGCACCGGCCGCGTTCACCGAGTTCGCGCACCCGCGCCCCGCCGTTCCGTTGTTGCCGCAGGGGCAGGCGGTCGCGAGCGTGCCGTCGCCGGCGCAGAACGCGCCGACGGGGCCGCTGACGCACTCGACGCGCGTCACCAGGAAGTCGTCGATCGCGGCCTCGACCACGGAGCCCGTGCCGATGTCCTCGGCGACGAAGCGCACGCGGACGGTCGCGGTCGGCGTGATGAAGCTCGACACGTCGAACTCGTGGAAGATCCACCCGCCGCCGTTCTGGGTCGTCGGCCCGACGGTCTCCGCGTTGACCCAGTTCGCCCCGTTGTCGGCGGAGATGTCGACGCGGAACGTGTCCGCCGCGGCCCCGGCGCCGGAGTTGTTCGAGTACCAGCGCCAGTAGCTGACCTTGGCCCCGACAACGCTGGAGAGGTTCAGCACCGGCGTCGTCAACGTCGTGCGCCCGCCGTCGACGTCCTGCGTGCCGGTCGCTCCGCCCACGAGGCCCTGGCCGGTGAAGTAGCACTGGACGCCCGGTGCGTTCGTGTGGTCGTTCTCGGGCTGGACCTCCGTCGCTCCCGAAAGCGTGCCGACCGGGTCGGCGCGCAACCAGACGCCCGTCGTGGCGGCGTCGCCCACGGCGCCGACCGTCCACCCCTGGTTGGTCTCGAAGTCGTCCGCCAGGAAGGTCGTGACCGACGTGTAGACCGTGGAGCTGTTGAACGCGCCCGGAGCGCCGGCCGGATCGACCTGCGTGCCCGAGCTCGAACCGACCGTGACGTACCAGCGGAGCTGGTCGAAGCAGCTCGAGGCGGGCAGCGTCGCGGTGTAGTGGTTGGGCGTGTTCTCGGTCATCGCGACCGGCGCGAACGCGCCGCCGTTCACCGAAACCTGGAGCTGGCCCGTGCCCGGCGTGGGCGTCTGACCGCCGACGCCGCTCACGTCGACGCCGAACGCGGTCGGTAGACCGGGCTGGAGCTGCGTGGGCTTGCCGGTCGGGTAGCTGAAGGTGACCAACGACGGAACGACGAACGACTCGACGATGCCCGCCGAAGTGCTGCCCGTCGCGCCGACGGCGCCAAAACCCAGCCCGCGCTTCGCGAAGCCCGTCCACAGGTCGCCGAGGTGCGCGCCCCCGTACCCGACGAGGTCGGCCTGAAGGATTGCATCGCGCGCGTTCACGAAGCTCGGGTTGTTGACGGAGAGCTTCATGCCGTCGACGACGAGCTGCATGATCAAATCGTTCCCGGCCGGGAAGCCCAGCGACGCCACGATGTTCGCGCGGCATTCCCAGAGCATTCCGCACCACACCTCGCCGACGTTGTGCACCTCGTTCGCGGTGTTGCCGATGACCGTGCTGCGCGGGATCGCGGGCGGGTAGTTCTGCTGCGCCACGTCGATGTCCGCGTAGGTCTGCGGGTTCTTGTTCAGGTCGGTCGAGTACGGGAAGCGCCGGATCCCGAAGTAGTAGTTGTCGACGTAGCCCGCGGCGAGCTGGTAGGTCGTGTAGCCGCCGGTCGAGTAGTTGCCCGCGGGAGCATCCCCCGCCTCCGCGCCGAGGCAGAGGCCGAAGAAGTCGCTCCAGCCCTCGCCCATCCCCCCCGACTGCGTCCCGTTCACGGTGCCGTTGTGCAGTCGGATCGACGTGCCGTGCGTGAGCTCGTGATAGATGATGTCCGCGTCGAGGTCGCCGTCGCGATCGGGCGTCGGCCCCGTGAAGACGAACATCTGGCAGCGGCCGGTCGAGCCGTCCGTGCCGGTCGTCCCGAAGTTCGCGTTGTTCGTGCCGCTGCCGTCCTGCACGTCGGCCTGCACGGCGTCGTTGCCCGTGCCCGTCGCGCTGAAGTTGACGGTCTGGAAGTTCTTCGCGGGCTCGTTGAACCCGAGGCTGAAGAGCTTGTCGTGGTAGCGATTCGACAGATAGAAGAACTGCGCGACCGCGGCGGGGCGCCAGGCGGTCGGCGCCTGCGCGTTGTCCTGCGCGAAGTCGAAGACGCGGTAGGGCACGCCGGCCGGCCGCGGCAGGTCGGCGACGTTGTCGGCGTTCAGGTCGGTGTGCGCGTCGACGTTGTTGCCGAGCGTCTCGTTCGTGCCGTCGTTGATCCAGCCGTTCGGCGACCACGCCGCGACCGACGCGCCCGTCACGGTCACGAGGCTGCGCGCGACGAGCGGGGCCTGGAAGCCGGTGGGCGTCGCGGGGCCGGGCGTGCCGGGTGCCGGGCTGTCGCTCGTGTAGACGCGGAAGGAGACGTCCTCGGTGCCGCCGAAGTACTTGGTGTGGTTCGAGCGCTGGAGGATCGTCCCGTCCGTCGCGTCGACGAGCACTTCGTACGTGTCGGCGACGCCCGCCTTGGGCAGCGTCACGCGGTACGCGGGAACGAGGCGCTCGCGCGTCCACGCGAACGCGATGCGCTCGGTCGTGACCGCTTCGTTGGGGCGGAAGTCGTTGGAGCTCCACGCGCGGAGCTCGCTCGTCCCCTCGGGGGCGCCCGCTTCGGGGTCGGTCGCGAGACGCACGCCGACGTTCGCCCCGGCCGCGCGCAGCGCATCGAGCGCGGAGAGCCGCGCCGCGGGGAGGGCGAGGCCGCCGCTCGGCGTCGGCAGGAACGAGCTCGACACGTTGATCAGCTCGCCGTGCTTCGTGACGCTCGCGTTGAGCACGCAACCGACGAGGTCGAGACCTTCCACCTGCTGCTGCCAGGTGAGGTGCGTCGCGCCGCTGTGGTCCGTGCGGAACTCGCGCGCGATGCGCGCTTCCCCGAGTTCGGCCGGACCGACCTCGAAGAGCGCGGGGTAGCGCGCGACGAACGTCGCGACCACGTCGCGCGGCGCCATCGACGACGGCGGCGTGAGCAACTTCAGCGTCGAACCGACCCACTGCGGCGTCGCGAAGAACTCGTGCTCCTCGGTCCTCAGCATGGGCACGTCGAAGCCGATGCGCGCGATCTCGGCCGCGCGCGCGCGGCGCTGCGCCGCCGTGAGGGCGTTGCGCTTCGACTCGCGCACGAACGGCGCGGGGAGCCCCTGCTCGTCGAGGCGGACGTCGTAGTAGGAGAGCGGGACCTGCTCGGCCTTCGCGTGACCGTGCGTGACCAGCGTCATCGGATCGAATTGCGCTCGGACCGGCGCGGCCAACACGAGGCCGAACGCCAGGACGGAGCCCGAGAAGAGAATGGACTTCATGAGGTGTGGAACGCTCTGGGGGACTCGAAACTCGGGAGCGAGCGTGGGTCGCGGACCCACCAAGTAAACACCGGCGCGGCGGGGTCGACTACTGCTGGAGCGGGAACGATTCGCAGTCGCGCGCCGCGCGCAAGGACGTACCGCGAGCCGCGCGAGTTCCGTCAGGTTTGCTTCATGGACGGCGCTTCACGGGCGCGAACGGTTTTCCACGGACGCCTTTCCTTCCGTGGTGGTCGGCGCCGTCGAGGGCGGCGTCGACGGGTCGCTCGCGGCGCCTCCGACTTCGTTCGGAGGTCCCACTTCGCTCGCGAGCCCGGGCGTCGCCCTGCGTGTCGACTGGGCGGCGCCGGAGACGACGCCGCGCTCGCGAAAGCGCTCCGCGAAGGCGAGCACGTCCTGCGCATAGGCGAGGGTGGCCGAGTCGCCGCGCTCCGCGTGCTTCGCGCGCCAAGCGCTCCAGCCGCCGGCCGCGCGCTCCCAATCGAGCAGTCGTCCGCGTCCGGCGTTGTAGGCCACGAGCACGCGCTCGGGATCGCGGCCGAGCGATCGGAAGAGTTGCTTCAGGTGGTTCGCGCCGAGGCGCGCGTTGAGTCGCGCATCCGTGAGCAGCACCGCGCGCGTCGGCGCGGGGAGGTGCAATCGCTCCGCGGCATCGGAGGCGGCCGCCGGCATGAGCTGGAGGAGTCCGAGCGCGCCGGCGGAGGACTCCGCGCCGACCTTCCCGCGACTCTCGACGTACATCACGCCCGCGAGCAAGCACGGGTCGAGGCCGCTCTCGCGCGCCGCCTCGCGCAAGATCTCCGCGTGCGACTCGACGCGCTGCAAGCCGAGGAGGCTCGTCACCTGCCGCACGACCGTCGGCCCCTCGATCCAGCCCGCGAGCCCCAGGAGCGCGAGCCCGAGCACGAACGGCCACGGCCCGCGGAACGGACCCCGTCTCGCCGGGCTCGCGCCGCGGGTCGTGGAGCGCCGCGTTCGCGCCGAGCGGCTCACGGGTCGCGCGTGTTCGCGATCGCCTCGCGCACTTCGGCGATCCACGCGTCGCGCGGAGCGCCGCGAGCGGGGAGCGGCTCGAGCTCGCGGGCGAGGAGGCGCGCCAGCTCGCGGCGCGCGCGCTCGGCGATCTGCGCTTCGGGCCGCGCGAGCACTTCGACGAGGAACAGCCTGCCCGCGCGCGTCCCGGGTGGGCGGAGGGCTTCGGGCGAGGGCGTCTTCTCGCCGGCGCGTTCGAGCGCGGCGCGGAACCAGGCGTGTGCGTCGTCGTGCACGACGCCTTCGTACCAGCCCCACCACGCGCTCGCCGGATCGGGCTCTCCGCGGAAGTCGACGCACGTGAGCACCGCGAGCTCGTTCGCGACGCGCGCGTCCTGCGGATGCGTCGCGAGCGCCTGCATCAACGCCGTGACCGGAGCGGCCTGGCCCGCTTCCGCGAGGATCAGCGCCGCTTCGCGCCGCGCGGGGTGGTTGGTCTTGTTCACCGCGCGCACGAGCTCCGGCCAGGCCTTCTCGCCGAGCTTCACGAGCCCCGCGCGCGCGGGCCCGAACACCACGGACCCGCCCCCCTCGGCGAGCATCGAGAGCAGGAGCGACGCGGCCGCGGGATCGCCGAGCTCCGCGAGGGCCTGCGCTGCTGCGGAACGCACGATCGGGTCGTTCTCCGAGGCGCCGAGGAGCAGCGCGTCCAGCACGAACTCGCCGCCGAGCTTGCCGATCGCGAGCAGCGCCGCCGCGCGCACTTGGGGCACGCCGAGCCGCGCTCGGACGACGAGTTCGGTGCGCGCCGCCTCGACCTTGCGCTCGCCGAGCGCGTCGATGGCCGCGATCTCGACCGCCGGTTCGCGGTCCTCGACGAGCGCGAGCAGAAGCCTCTCGTCCTCCGGCTGCGCGCTCTCCGCGAGCACGCGCGCGGTCGCGGCACGCACGGCGGGGCGCGGATCGGCGGCGAGGCGGCGCGCGAACGCCGGGCCCGCGGCGGCTAGCGTCGTGGCGAGCTCTTCGCGCGCGTCGAACGCGAACCGGTTGAAGAGCAGCGTGACGAGCTTGCCCGCGCGTTCCGGATCGAGCGGCGCCGCGCCGCCGCCGACGCGGCCGGACGAGAGCGCGAGGCGCGCGAGCGCGCGCACGCGGTCGCCGA
>JACRIO010000036.1 GCA_016220035.1 Planctomycetota bacterium
GGCTCGGGGCGCTTGCATCGGCGCGCGGCGGCGATCCGATGCGCACGCTCGCGTTCCTGGCCGGCGACACGCCTTCGCGCGCGGTGCTCGCGCGCCTCCTCGCGCCGTGGTCGCTCCCCGCGGGCGCGGAGGACCCGCTCGATCCGCGCGGCAAGGGCTTCCTCGTCGGGTGGAGCGAGAACCTCGCGAACGCGCTCGACACGAGCGGTTTCTGCGCGTTCTCCGGCGCGGGGTTGCTCGTCGACGGCGTCGCGACCTTGGACGAACTCGCTCGGCGCGTGCTCCCGGGCGCGCTGGCCGGCGCGGAGGAGCCGGGGCGCGCGCTGCTCGCGCTCGGCGCGTCCGTGGCGCTCCTCCAGCACGCGATCGGCGCCGGTCTCGAGCACGAGGGCGCTTCGAGTCCGCGCGCGCCGATCGCGACCGCCGATTGGGCGCGCGAGCTCTTCGAGGCGGACGGCGCGTGGCCCGACTACGCGCGCCGGCGCGGGCTCGACGCGCACGGACGCGTGCGCCGCGCCGCATGGGCCGCGCTCGGCCGCGAGGAGCTGCTCCGCTTCTCGCCGATCGAAGGGGAGCCGGCGCCCGATCGCTCGGGAGCGTGCCGCGCGGACGCGCCGTGTTCCGGCGACGTGCTGCTGCGCGCGCACGGACCGCTCGTGCGGTTCCTGGGATCGAGCGCTCGGCACGCGCTCGACGGTCCGCTGCGCGTCGACGAGTTCCTGCGCGCGCTCGCCCTCCGCGCGCCGCGCGCCGCGCCGTTCCTCGTCGCTTCCGGACGGCCCGTGCCGGTCGTGTTGCGCGACGGCGTGGGCCTTTCCGAGGACGAGCTCGTCCATCCCGGCGACGTGCTCGATCTCGTCGTCGCCATCAGCGGCGGGTAGGGTGGGACTCCAGCGCGGCGCGGCGAACGGCCGATGCACGCGCGGCGAACATGCACGAGCTCCTCATCGTCAAGACCGCGGCCCTCGGCGACGTCCTGCGCACGACGTCGATCCTCGAAGGTCTCTGCGAGCGCCACGGCCCCGCCCGCGTGACCTGGCTCACGGCGCCCGGCGCCGTCGACCTCCTGCGCACGCATCCGCTCGTGAGCACGGTGCTCGCCGTCGACGTGAAGTCGGCGGCCTCCGTGGAGGAGGCGGCGCGGCGTCTCGCCGAGACGCGTTGGTCGCGCGTGATCGCGCTCGACGACGAAGAGCCGTTGTGCGGGATCGTGGCGCGGCTCTCCACGGAATCGCTCTCGGGCGCGACGCTCGATGCGTCGGGGAAGCGCGTCTACACCGACGACGTCGCGCCGTGGTTCGACATGGGGCTGCTCTCGCGTTTCGGCAAGGCCGAGGCGGACCGCCTCAAGGTCCTGAACACGCGGAGCCAGCCCGCGCTCTATGCCGCGATGCTCGGGATCCGCATGGGCAAGCCGGGCCTCGTGCTCCCCGCCGCGGCGCGCGCGTTCGGCGCTGCGTTCCGCGCGCGGCACGCACTCGACGAGCGGCGGCCGCTCGTCGGCCTCAACACGGGCGCCGGCGGACGGTGGCTCTCGAAGCAGCTCTCCGAGGAGCGCACGGTCGAGCTCTGCGGCGCGCTCGCGCAGGCCCTCCACGGCCGCGTCACCTTCGTCCTGCTCGGCGGGGAGGCGGAGCAGGAGCGCAACCGGCGCATCCGCGAGGGCCTCGCGCGCTGGCCTGCTCCGCTCGCCTTCGTCGACGCGGGCACGGACAACGCGCTGCTCGACTTCGCGGCGATCGTGGCCGGGCTCGACCTGCTCGTGACCTCCGACAGCCTGGCGCTCCACATGGCGGTCGCGGAGGACGTGCCCGTGGTCGTGTTCTTCGCACCGACCTCGGCGGCGGAGATCGAGCTCTACGGCCGCGGCGAAAAAGTGGTCAGCACGGCGCCGGATTACTGTTCGTACAAGCCCGACGCGGACAACACGAGCCTGACCACCCCGCGGCTGCTCGCGGCCTGCCTGCGTCGATTGGAAGCGGCGCCGGCGTCGCGGTAGACGCCTGACGTCGGTCGAGCCCCGACGTCGGGATCGGGTCCAAGACGTGAGCGGTGGGTCGCGCCTCCAGCCTCGGGTCGGCGGTCCGGCCGGGCGCGGCGGAGCTTCGGGGGAGCCGCGCAACCGTGGCTGGATTCGGGCGAACAAAGGCGCGCGCCCCTTCGTCCGTGAGCCGCGATCCGGTGTCGTTCTCGGAAGACCTTTCGCGGCCCAGGCCTTCGGGGCGCCGGTATACTTCCTCGACCCTGGATCCAGGCCCGGCCTCGAGCGGTCGGTGCTCGCACCGGTTCCCCACCCAACGGTCCGTCCCCATCCGATCGCGCCGATCGGCCACCTCTCGAAAACTCCATGCAGCCCAGCAACGTCCGGGTCGTGCGCTTCGTGATCGCCCTCGGGATGACCGCACCCGCGGTCACCGCGCAGCAGTTCACGCGCAACACCACCAGCGTGCCTGCGAATGCGGGCAATTACACCGAGAACGTCGACTTCGCCGACATCGACAACGACGGCGACTGGGACGCGGCCTTCGCGAACGGCGGCGACCAGGCGCAGCTCCAGAACGCGATCTGGGTGAACCAGGGTTTCCTGCAGGGTGGAACGCTCGGCACGCTCCTCGACGCGACCGCCGCGCGCGCGCCGGTGATCCTCGACCAGAGCCGCGACATCGAGTTCGTCGACTTCGACGCGGACGGCGACGTCGACATCTACGTGTCGAACACGGCGCAGCTCGTCAACCAGGGCAACAAGTGGTGGACGAACATGGGCGGCGCCCAGGGCGGCTCGGCGGGCTTCTACCAGGACCAGACCGCGACGCGCTGGGTCGGACTCGGCGCGGCGGGCTCGTCGATCGCGGTCACGCAGCTCATCGCCGGGTCGTTCATCGACTTCTCGTGCGACTGCGACTTCGGCGACCTCGACAACGACGGCGACATCGACCTCGTGCACTCGAGCTACGGGTTCGGCCTGCAGGGCAACGTGCCCACGCGGCTCTTCCTCAACGACGGATCCGGCCACTTCCAGGAGTTCAATCCCTCGGGCTTCCAACTCGCCGGTCGCGACATCTCGAACGGCAACCCGGGGATCTGGTGCGCGGGGGCGCAGCTCCACAACACGACCAACACGACCGGCGTCAACTGCGACGTGGCCGCGAGCCCGCTCGACATCGACGTCGGCGACATCGACGGCGACCTCGACCTGGACATCCTTCACGGTTCGCGCAACGAGCTCCCGCGCATGTTCGTGAACCGCCTCGTCGAGAACGCGGGCGTGCTCACCTACTTCCGCGACGTCACGGGCAGCGCGTTCCCCGCCGGCTACTCGACGAACCAGGGCCACTACGAGCAAGAGATGGGCGACTTCGACGGCGACGGCGACCTCGACATCTACGGCCTGAACTGGCTCGTGGGCGCGAACTTCGACGACGCGTCGTTCCGCAACAACGGCGCGGGCGTGTACGCCGCGGGCGTGGTCTTGACCGGCTCCGGATCGGACGACAACGAGGCCGACTTCTTCGACTACGACCTCGACGGCGACCTCGACGTGTTCGTCGCCAACTTCTCCGGCCAGGACCGCATCTACACGGGCAACGGCGCGGGCACGCTGTCGCTGGCGGCGGGACTGCTCCCGGTCGACGGCACGATCTCGCTGGACGCGGACTGCTGCGACGTCGACAGCGACGGCGACTACGACGTGATCGTCGCCAACGATCTCACCCTCGCGAACTCGAACGAGTGGTACCTGCAGAACGGGACCACCGCGAACGACACGAGCGCGCCGGTGCTGCGCCGCCTGGAACAGGCTCCGAACCGCAACACGAGCGCCACACCGACGGTCGTGCGCGTGCAGGTCTACGACAACGCGCCGTACTACATCACCTGGTACAACGTCACGGCGCTCGAGGTGACGGTGAACGGCGGCCCGGTCACGACGTACCCGATGAAGCCCTCGATGGGCCAGATCTTCCGCGGCACGATCCCGGGCAGCCTCGCCGGGACGATCAGCTACCGCGCGGTGTCCACCGACAAGTACGGCAACACCGGGGTCACGACCAACTTGAACTATGTCGCGACCGCGCCGGGCGTGTTCGCCTCCTTCTGCGCCGGCGACGGTCTGCTCGCGGACCACACGACGGCCTGCCCGTGTGCGAACAATGGCGCGGTCGGCAACGGTTGCGCGAACTCGGTGAACGCGAGCGGCGCGAACCTCGTCGCCACCGGCACGGCCGCGGGCGACAACGTCGTGCTCAACGGCTCGGGCATGCCGCTCGTCGTGTCGTGCATCTACCTCCAGGGCGACGGGCTCTCCGACCAGACCTTCGGCGACGGCGTGCGGTGCGCCGGCGGCTCGCTGATCCGTCTGCGCACGAAGAACAACGTCGCCGGCGCTTCCTCCTTCCCCGACTCGGTGGAGACGATCACGCTCTCCGCGCGCGGTGGAGTGACGGTCGGCAGCGGTCTGCGGCGCTACTACCAGACCTACTACCGCAACTCGGCCGCCGGCTTCTGCCCGCCCGAGACGTTCAACGTCACCAACGGCTGGACGATCGATTGGTGATCGGAGCGCGCGGTCCTCGCGCGTGACCCTTCGAGCCGGAACTCGTGCCCGCCACGATTGCGGCTCCGTCGCGCGCGGCGGACAATCGAGCGCGCGTGGATCTCCTCCGCTCCCTCGCCGTCGCGCGCCGCGGTCTCGTGCGCTCCGGGCCGCCGCTGCACCTCACCGTGTTCGTCACGGGGGCGTGCAATCTGCGCTGTCGGCACTGCTTCCACTGGAAGGAGGTGGCGGAGGGGCGCGCGGGGCCGTCGCTCGCGGAGCTCGAACGGCTCGCGGCGAGCGCGGAACGCATGGGACCGCTCCTCTGGGTGTCGTTCGGCGGCGGTGAGCCGTTCCTGCGCGACGACCTCGCGCAGGTCGCGCACGCGTTCGCGGAACGCGGTCTCGCGCACCTCACGATCCCCACGAACGGCCTCGTGCCCGAGCGCGCAGTCGCGTTCGCGCGCGAGGTCTGCGCGCGCCATCCCGAGCTGCACCTCGCGCTGTCCGTCTCCTTCGACGGGCCGCCGGACGTGCACGACGCGATCCGGCAGGTCGACGGCGGCCACGCGCGTTCGTTGCAGACCGTCCGGCGCCTGAAAGAGCTCCAACGCGAGTTCGAGAACCTCGGCGTGGGCGTGCTCGTGTGCGTGACGCGCGAGAACCAGGCCGTCCTCGCCGAGCACGTCGTCGAACTCGTCGACGCGCTGCACCCCGACAACGTCACCGTGAACCTCGCGCGCGGCGACGCGCTCGACCGGACGCTGCTCGACGTCGACATCGAACGCTACGAGGAGGTCGTGGCCGCGAAGCGCGCGCTCGTGCGCGCGGGCAAGCTCCCGTACTTCGACTTCCCGTTCGCGCGCCTCGCGCGGACGCGGGACGAGCTCATGTACGCGCACGTCGCGCGCGTGGCGCGCGGCGATGCGTCGCGGCATCTCGACTGCACCGCGGGCACGCTGTCCGCCGTCGTGTTCGAGAACGGCGCGGTGCACCCCTGCGAGGTGCTCGGGCGCTCGATCGGGAACCTGAACGAGTGCGAGTGGGACCTCGAACGCCTGTGGAAGACCGCGGAGGCGGACGCGTTGCGCGCCGAGATCCGCTCCACGCGGTGCAAGTGCACGTGGGAGTGCGCGCAGGCCGACAACGTGCTCTTCGACACCGCGGGCTGGCCCCGGCTCCTCGCGCGCACGCTGGTCGCGCCCCGATGACCGCGCGCGGCGCCGTGCTCGTGATCGTGCCGTGCCGCGACGAGGAGCGCGTGATCGCGCGCAAGCTCGCGAACCTCGCGCGGCTCGAGTGGCCCGCCGCGGAGCGCGCGCACCGTGTCGTCGTCGTGGACGACCACTCGACGGACCGGACGCGCGCGATCGCGACGGAGCTCGGCGCGCGGCTCTTCCCGCCCGGCGCGCCGGCGGAGCTCCTCGTGGTCGCGAACGCCGGCCCGCCCGGGAAGCCGCACGCGATCCGCCGCGGGCTCGCGGAGCTCGCGCCGGGCTTCGCGCTCGTGCTCCTGACCGACGCGGACGTCGTCGCGGAGCCGCGCGCGCTCGCCCTCCTCGTCGAGGCCTTCGAGCACGAGGCGGAGCGCGCGATGACGTGCGGGCGGCAGTCGTTCGTGCGCGCGCTCCACGACGATGGATCGAGCGCGGGCCTCGCCGACGCGCGCACCGCGTACGACCGCTGGACGGCGCGCGTGCGCCGCTTCGAGTCGAAGCGCGGCGCGCTCTTCAGCGTGCACGGGCAATGGCTCGCGTGGCGGGCCGAGCTCGCGCTCCTCCCCGATCCGCGGTTCGCGGCGGACGACCTCGACCTCGCGTTCCAGGTGCGCGCGCGCGCCTCCGCGCCGCGCGCGATCCGGCTCGTCGACGGCGCCGTGTTCCACGAAGCGCGGCCGAAGCCGGGCTCGGCGGCGGCGCGCGCGCAGGCGTTGCGGCGCGCGCGCGCGTGGTTCCAGATCATCTCCGTGCCGCGATCGCCGCCGCGTGGCGCTCTGGAGTCGGCGCAGCGGCTCTTCTATCGTCACGCACCCGCCATGGCGTCGCGCCTCACCCTCCTCGTCCCGATCGCGACGATCCTCGGCCTCGGGTGGGGCCTCGGGCGCGTGTACGGACTCGGCGCGTTCTTCCTCTGGCTCCTCGTGTTCACCAGCGGTCCGGGCTGGCGCTGGGCGCGGCTCATGGCGTTGATCGCCGAAGCACGCCGCGCCGAGCGCGAAGCGCCGCTCGCGCCGAGCTGGGAGCCGCCGCGCGCATGAGCGCGACCTCGGAGCCGCGCGCCGCGACGAGCCGCCGCGCGTGGCCGTGGTGGGGCGTGGCGCTCCTCGCGTTCGTCCTGCGCGCGATCGTCGCGCACCAGTACCAGTCCGCGCACCCCAACGCCGAGCTCCTGGCGATCGACGAGCGCGCGTACGACGCGTGGGCGCGACGCATCGCGGCGGGGGACTGGCTCGGGCGCGAGGTCTTCTTCCAGGAGCCGCTGTATCCGTATCTGCTCGGCCTCGCGTACCGCGTGTGCGGCGTGGAGCACCTCCTCGTGCGCCTCGTGCAGGCGCTCCTCGGCGCGCTCCTCTGCGTCGTCGCAGGCAAGCTCGCGGAGCGTTGGTTCGGCCGCGCCGCGGGGCTCGGCGCGGCGCTCCTGCTCGCCGCGCACGCACCGCTCGTGCTCTACCCGTGCTTCCTCTTGAAGGAGGCGCTCTTCGTGCCGCTGCTCGCGCTCTCCGTGCTGCTCCTCGCGCGCACGCGCGACGAACGCTGCGGAGGTGGGGGAGCGTGGCTCGCGATCGGGCTGCTCGGCGGATGCGGTGCGCTCCTGCGCGGGAACGTGCTCGTGCTGCTCCCGCTGCTCGTGCTCGCGCCGGTCCTGCGCGCGTGGTTCCAGCGGAGTGGAGCGTCGTTCGGCGTGCGCGCGTCCTTCCGCCGTGCCGGCGCGTGCCTTGCGGGCGTCGCGCTCGCGTTGGCGCCCGTGCTCCTCCGCAACCACGCGGTGGGTGGAGTGTGGGTGCTGACGACGAGCCAGGCGGGCACGAACCTCTACGCCGGCAACAACGCCGAGAACGAATACGGCCGCGCCTACGAGGTGAGCTTCGTCCGCGGCGTGCCCGAACACGAAGCGGACGACTGGCGGCGCGTGGCCGAGCGGCGTGCGGGCCGGACGCTCGACGCGGCGGAGGTGAGCGCCTACTGGCGCGACGCGACGTTCGACTCCGTGCGATCGAGTCCGGCGCTCCACGCGCGCATCCTGTGGAACAAGCTGCGGCTCACGCTCGGGGCGTACGAGGTCCCCGACGACCATGCGTTCACGTGGGACGTGCGCTACGTGCCCTTGCTCGACGCTCCGTGGCCGGGTTTCGGCCTGCTCGGTGCCTTCGGCCTCGCGGGCCTCGCTTGGCATTTCGTGCAACGCGCTCGCGGAGCACGGCCGCCGGGCGGAGCGGACGAGCTCGCGCTCGTGTTCGTCCTCTACCTCGGCACGATCGTGCTCACGGTGACGAGCGACCGCGCGCGCCTTCCGCTCGTGCCGCTCCTCGCGCCGTTCGCGGCCGTCTTCGCGCTCGAACTCGCCGCCTCGGCGCGCGCGCGGGCGTTCGCGCGCCTTCTCGGTCTCGCCGGGCTGCTCGCGGCGTGCGCGGCGTTCGTCCTCGTGCCGGTCCTGCCCGCGAGCGAGCGCGCGGAGGACGAGGACGAACGCGACTTCAACCTCGCGGCGCTGTGGGCGCTCGAGCCCGCGCAGCGCACGGCCGCGCACGAGCTCGCCGCGCGCATCGCGCAGCGCCACCCGGGGAGCGCACGCACGCGCCTGCTCGTCGCGGGCATCGAGCTCGCCGATCTGCGCGCGCAGGTGCGCGATCCGATGCCCGCCGCGCGCGCGGCGGCCGTGGAGCGCCTGAGCGCGCTCGCGGGCGAGCTCGAGCGGCTCGGCGAGGAC
>JACRIO010000328.1 GCA_016220035.1 Planctomycetota bacterium
CGCGCAGAGAGGCTCGAGCGCGGCGTCGTGTCGTTCCGCGAGGAGCGCGCGCACCTCGGGGTCGGCGTCGAACGCTCTCGCGCGCGCGTGCAGCAGCTTGTACGTGCGCATCGAGCCGCGAGCGAACTCCCACACGCCGTCGTCGTCCTCGGTGCGGTACGCGTGGCTGTCGAAGTGCAGCGGGCCCGTGTAGCGCGCCTGCCGCGCCGGGTGCGAGCCGCGGGGCGCCTTCGCGGCGTCGGGATCGGTGCCCTCGAGCAAGCGCACGAGCAGAAAGGCCTGCTTCAAGTCCTCCGAACCGAAACGCAGGTCCTGGTCGTAGCGGCCGATCTTCTGCGCGTTGAGATCGATGTGGAAGAGCTTCCCGCACTCCATCGCCTGCGCGACGGCGTGCACGAAGGAGAGGCCCGCCATGTTCTCGTGCGCGACCTCGGGGTTCACGCCGACCATCGAAGAGTGCGCGAGCGTCGCGATGAAGTGGAGCATGTGCCCCGTGGTCGGGAAGTACATGTCGCCGCGCGGCTCGTTGGGTTTCGCTTCGAGCGCGAAGACGAGCTCGTAGCGCTGGTCCTTCACGTAAGCGCCGAGGTAGTCCATCGCCTCGCGCATGCGCGCGATCGCGGTGCGCGGGTCGCGGCACGCGTCGGATTCCGTCCCCTCGCGGCCGCCCCAGAAGACGTAGGTCTTCGCGCCCAGCTCGACGCCGAGGTCGATCGCCTTCATCGTCTTCTGCAGCGCGAAGGCGCGCACGCCCGGGTCGTTCGAGGTGAACGCGCCGTCCTTGAACACCGGATGCGAGAAGAGGTTCGTGGTCGCCATGGGCACGACCAGCCCGTTCGCCTCGAGCGCCGCCTTGAACTCGCGCACGATGCGGTCGCGTTCGGCTGCGGCCGAACCGAAGGGCACGAGGTCGTCGTCGTGCAGGTTGACGCCGAACGCGCCGCACTCGGCGAGCTTCTCGACGATGCGCGTCGGCTTCTGCACGGCGCGCACGGCCTCGCCGAACGGATCGCGGCCGGGGTTGCCGACGGTCCAGAGTCCGAAAGTGAAGCGGTCTTCGCGTCGCGGGGTGAAGGCGTCCATGAGCGATTCCTGGGTTTCAGCGCGCGCGCACCACGCCCGTCGCCGGATCGACGTCGAGGCCGAGCGCTTCGCCGCGCGCGGTGTAGAAGAAGAATCCGTAGAGCATCTCGTCCGTCGTCTCCTCACCGAAGCGCACCGCGCGCTTCGGGTCGGGGTTGAAGGGGTTGAAGGGCGAGTTGTCGTAGTGCGCCGTGCAGCGGATCACCGTGCCCTTCGCGAAGCGCTCGGCGCCCGGTTTCCACGGGTAGGCGAGCTGCCAATCGAAGTGGTAGTTCGGCACGAGCAGCAGCGTGCGCGCCGCCGCGCCCGGCGATTCCGCCTCGAAGCGCATGTCGCGGCCGCGGTAGTGCATGTGCACGAACATCCCGACGCCGTCGGCGTCGACGTCGAGCGCGCGCTCCGCCGTGACGCGGTGCGCGGGCGCCTCGGGCGGGATCGTGAAGCGCGTGTCCGCGACGGCGACGTGGCGCAGACGGCGCTGCACGGTCGCGCGCGGGAACCGGAGCGCGACCGAGATCCGATCCTCCTCCTCCACGCCGGTCGTGACGTAGTGCGCCTGCAGCCCGAGCACCGACCCCTTCGGGATGCAGAACGCGGTGCCGGGCCCGAGGTCCATCGCGTCGCCGCCCGGCACCTCGCCGGTGATGAAGTTGTCGGTGCGGAACTCGCCGCCGATCTGGTACCAGGCGAGGTTCGCGTGGTGCACGACGCGCCGGTTCGACGGGCGGATCTCGACCGCTTCCACCCACGTGTCGGCGGCGAAGACGTGCGGGAGGATCAGGTACTTGTAGGGAACGACGCCGTGCGCGGGGAGCTTCGTCGACGCCGCGACGGTGAGCACGAGGTCGGGCGCGCCGATGCGCCAGACGTCCGCGGGCTCGGGAACGGGCTCCGCTTCGGGCGCGGCGTCGCCGAACGGCGCGCCGCCCTCCGCCCACGCGACGAGCGCGGCGCGCTCGAGGCTCGAAAGTCGGCGTTCGTTCGCGAACGGCCCGCTCGCGCGGCTCGCGAACCACGGCGGCATGCGGCCCTGCTCGACGACCTCGGCGATCATCGCGGCCTTCGCGGACGCGTCGTTCCACGTCTCGAGCGGGAACGGCGCGCTCTTCCCGCGCGCGTGACAGACGGCGCAGCGCTCCAGCACGATCTCGCGCACGCCGTCGCTCCACGCGGGCGGCGGGCCCTTCGCCGCGCGCGCCGAGGGCGGCGTGATCTTGCAACCGTCGACGGGCGTCGTCGCGACGCGCACGAGACGCTTCGCGAGCACGTCCTCGAGCGCCTCGGCGAGGTCCGCGCGCACGTCGGCGGGGCTCGTCCCGGCGAGGCGCTCCTTCGCGTCGACGCGGCCGCGGTAGACGAGCTTCTTCTCGCCGTCGAGCACGACGACTTCGGGCGTGCGCGCCGGCGTCAGGGCACGCAGCACGCCGCCGTCGAAATCGCGCGCGAACGGGAACTCCACGCCCTGGTCGACGGCGCGCGCTGCGACCTCGACGAGCTCGTCCTTCGGCCCCACGTCGACCGCGAGGAACTGCACGCCGCGCGCGCGCCAGGCGGGCTCCATCTCGGCGAGGCGCGGCAGCACGCGCTGGGCGACGGGGCAGTCGAGC
>JACRIO010000037.1 GCA_016220035.1 Planctomycetota bacterium
GATAGCGCGACCGCGCAGCTGCGCTGCGCGGTCGCGCTATCAGGTGAAAAATTGCTCTGGCACCGTCTTTCCCGCACTTCCGATTCACGGCACCAGGTCGAACCCCGCCACGTTCGTGAAGGTCGTCGGCGCGCCGTGGAGCACGACGCACCAGTCGAAGTGCCGGCCGACGAACGCATCGAGCAGGTGCGCGGTGGCCGAGAAGCGCGCTTCCGCGCGGCCGAGCGGGTCGAGGTTCGCGCTCGTGTGCTGGAAGCGGCCCGTGTTCGGGTAGCGGTAGCTCGCGCGGAAGATCACGTCGCTGTTCAACGGCAGCGTGCCGCCCTCGAAGCTGATCCCCGGCGACGTGCCCGCGGCGCTGCCGAGCAGGAGGTACGCGGCTCCGGCGCGCGCGGGTCCGAGGTCGAGCGTGAACGGCACGACCGTGTCCTGGGCCGAGCTCACGCGCGCGAAACCGCTGAAGAGCTCGGCCGCGGGCTCCACGGCGAGCTCCAAGTCCTGGAGGCGCACGACGATATCCTCCTGGATCGCCTCGAGCTTCCAGCGCGCGATCCCCGGCTGCGTCCCGGCCGTGATGGGGAGCTGGATCACACCCGGACGCACGACCACGGGCTCGCCCGCGACCGCGATCGCAGCACTCGTCGCGATCGGCGTCGCGCGGATCGCCGTGCGCACGCCGTCGAGCAGCACGTCGTCGAAGTTGCGCACCTCGATCTCGACCTGGGTACTCGTCGTCCCGTCGGCGGGCAGGCGTCGCGCGAACGGCGTGATGCGCGTGTTGATCTGGTCCGCGCGCGCCGTGAGGCCCGCGCGCCAGGCCGCGTAGATCGTCTCGAGCCGCAGCACCGGCTCGAAGCCGCCGACGCCCGACACCACCGTCAGGTTGCAGAAGTACTGCCCGTTCGCGCAGCCCTGCGCGAGCGTGCACGCGCCGTCGACGTCGCCGATGCGCGCGACGGTGATGTACGCGGTGAACGCGGAATACACGAAGGAGGGCGGCGGCGCGCCGCACGCCGTCGGATCGGGCTGATTGCAGGAGCAGCGCCCGTCGCCGCCCGTCGCGCGCGCGGCCTCCATCGCGGCCATGACCTTCGTGGAGAGGTCGCCCGGCGTCGCGATCAGCGCCGCCTCGGCGTTCAGGACGACCGCGTCGCCCGCGAGGATGTTGCCTTGGATCGCGTAGCGCAGGTCGCCGAGCTCGCCGGCGACCATCGGGTTCGCTTCGAGCGTCTGCGACCCCGAAAACGTCGCGGGCGCGTCGTACACCACCGCGATGCCGAGCTGCCGCGCTTCGTGAGCAGGATCGAGCGTCGCAATGTCCGCGATCATCTGCGCGGGGGCCGTCCCGTTCTGCATCGCGCCCCAGATGTAGAGGCGGTTGACGGCGGCGTCGTCGAGCGTCGCCTGGGAGGCGGCCGCGCCGACGCCCACGCGCACGACGGCCTGCCGCGGACGCAGATTGAAGTTGTGGAGGCACGTCGCCGACGCGACGGCGACCTCGCGCGTGCGCGTGTTCACGACGACGATCGACCAGGTCGCTGGGACCCGCGGCGCGAGCACGAGCGCGGCGGCGGCGGCGAGGAGGAGGCGCGCGAACGGACGGCGTGAGCGGAGGGCGGGCAGCATGCCCCCACTCTATTCGTTCGCGCCGGAATCGGGGACGGGACGTGCTTCCTCTCCGTGCACCGTCGAGAGCGTGAAGAGCACGCAGGCCCCGCCGCCGGGGAAGCCCTCGATCCAGACGTCCCCGCCGTGGCGGCGCACGATGCGGTGGACCGTCGCGAGGCCGATGCCGGAACCGGGAAACTCCGCCTGGGTGTGCAGGCGCTCGAACGGTTGGAACAGGCGGCGCGCGAGGTTCGACTCGAAGCCCACGCCGTCGTCGCGCACGCAGTAGACGCGTTCGCCGCTCGCACCCGTTTCCGTGAAGAGCTCGATCGTCGCGTGCTCGCGACGCGCGGTGAACTTCCATGCGTTGCCGAGCAGGTTCTCGAGCAGGATCCGCGCGAGCCGCGGGTCGGCGCGCGCGACCAACTCGCCGCGGACGACGAACTCGACCGCGCGGGCGGGCTCCGCGGCGCGCAGCCCCTCGACGATCTTGCGGGCGAGCGCCGCGAGGTCGACGGGCGCGGGTTCGAGCTCGTCGCGCGACAGCCGCGCGAGCGCGAGCAACCCGTCGATCAGATCGCTCATCCGCGTGCAACTCGCGCGGATGCGTCCGAGCCAGTCGCGCGCCTCCGCGTCGAGATGCGACCGCTCCGCGAGCAGGGCATGGCTGAACCCGTCCATGCTCCGCAGCGGCGCGCGCAAGTCGTGGGACACGGAATAGCTGAAGCTCTCGAGGTCGCGCAGCGCGGCCTGGAGCTCTGCGGTGCGCTCCTGCACGCGGCGCTCGAGCGTCTGGTTCATCACCTGGAGGTCGCGCTCGTACCGCTTCCGTTCGGCGATGTCCTCGACGATGCCCACGAAGCACGCAGGGGCGCCGCGCGGGTCGCGGATGAGGACGACCGACACGCGCGCGTCGAGCGCGGTGCCGTCCTTCCGCAGGTAGCGCTTCTCGACATGGAAGTGCGTGCCGTCGTGTTGGAGGAGAGCGTCGCGCCGCTCCGCGTTCCCGCGCCAGTCGTCGGGGTGGGTGATCGACTCGATCGTGCGCTCCACGAGCTCCTCGCGCTGGAACCCGAGCATCGCGCAGAACGCCGGGTTGGCGTCGAGGATCCTGCTGTCGAGGGTCGTGCTCACGAAGCCGACGGAGGACTGCTCGTGGATCGCGCGGAGGCGTGCGTCGCTCTCGCACACGCGGGCCTCGGCCAGCTTGAGCTCGGAGACGTCGAGGAGGATGCCGACGAGTTCGGTCACGGCGCCGTCCTCGACGAGCACGGTGGTCACGTCGCGGAGCCAGACGGTGCGGCCGTCGGAGGCGAGAAAGCGGTACTCGAACTCGTGGTTGCGCCCGTCGCGCGTGGCGTTCAGGCAGAAGCGAACGGCATGGTCGCGATCGTCGGGGTGCAGATGCGCGATCCAGAATCCGGGTTCGAGCCACTGCTCGAGCGGGTAGCCGAGGCGCTCCGCCTCCTTGCTCACGAACTCGAAGTCGAGCGTCGCGGGGTTCGCGCGCCAGAGGATCGCCTTCACGGAGTGGACGAGCTCGCGGTAGAGGAGCTCGGCCTTGCGCAACTCGGCCTCGGCATGGCGCGCGCGCGTCACGTCCTGCAGGGCGCCGATCATGCGCGTCGCGCGACCTTGCTCGTCGCGCTTCACGTAGCCGCGATCCTGCACGTGTCGCCACGCGCCGTCGGCGTGGCGATAGCGGTACTCGTGCGCCCAGAACTCCCCCTTCCCTTCCAGCGCGGCCGCGAGGCTCCGGTCGAGGCCGGCGCGGTCGTCCGGGTGCACGCGGCGGTCGCATTCCACGGTGCTCATGCGGAGTTCGTCGAGCGGATAGCCGAACGTCTCCGCGTAGCGCGGACTCCACGCGAGCTCGCCCCGGCGAAGGTCCCAGTCCCACACCACGTCGTTCGTCGCACGCAACACGGTGCGCAGGCGCTCCTCCGACTCGCGCACGAGCTCGGCCGCGGTCACGCGCTCGTGGACGTCCTCGTTCGTGCCGATCCACTCCTCGATCGAGCCGTCGGCCGCGAGCAGCGGCACCGCGCGCGCGCGCACGCGCCGCCACTCGATCGAGGCCGCGTGGCAGAGGCGCGCCTCGTCCTCGCCGAACGCCCGGCTCTGGACGATCGCCGCCCACTCCTGGCCGACGCGCGCGCGATCGTCCGAGTGGATCATCGCGAGCCAGCCCGTTCCGCGGTACTGCTCCCACGTCTGGCCGGTGAAAGCGGCCCATTGCTCCTGCGGCTCGACGAAGCGGCCTTCGGGATCCATCGACCAGACGATCGCGCTGGAGGCCGCGACGAGCGTGCGGTAGCGGCGCTCGCTGCGCGCGAGGCGCGCCTCCTTCGCGCGCAGGTCCTCCTTCTGACCCTCGAGGCGCGTCACGTCGAACGCGACGCCGGTGCAGCGCGCGATCCGGCCCGATGGATCCGTGCGGGACTTCGCGCGCGCATGGATCCAGCGGTGTTCACCGTTCGGGAGGTCGATGCAGAGGTCGAGCTCGAGCTCGCCTTCGCGCGCGAGGAGCTCGCGGACGCGCTCGACAAGCGCCGCGCGATCGTTCGCGTGGACGCGCGCGAGGAGCGGCTCCCACCCGCCCGAGCCCGGCTCGGCGGCGAAGCCGAGCAGGTTCGAGAAACCCGCGGACCACGAACACGCACCCGTCGCGAGGTCGAACTCGAACGCGCCGACGCGCTCGGTCGCGTACGGCGCGGAGCGCGGGAGCGCGGGCGGCGGGGCCTCCGCGCCTGAATGAGGAACCAGCGTCGTGTCGCCGGGACTGCGTTCCCCGGTGGTGGCGGCTTCCTCACGATCCTCGGTGTGCCTCGACAAGTCGGAATCGGCTCCACGTGGGAGTGTAGGCACTCACGCGGGCCGCGAGGAAGCACGGATTCCGGCCGGCCCGATCCGCGCGACTCGAAACTCTCGGTGGCGTCAGAATCGCGAGCCGCGGGTCCCTTGATCGAAGGACCGGATCAGCCGCCGTCCACGACCGTGATCGCGAGCAGCTTCGCTCCCGCCGCGACCGCTTGACCGGGCGCGACGAAGACGTCCTTGACGACGCCGTCGACCGGCGCCGCGATCTCGTTCTGCATCTTCATCGCGGAGAGGATCAGGAGCGGTGCGCCCTTCGTCACCTGTACTCCAGGTTGCACGAGGAGCTCGACCACCACGCCGGGCATGATCGCCGTCACGATGCCACCGCCTTTCGATTGCGCGCGATCGGCGGCATGCGCGGCGCGCTCGCGTTCGTTCTCGAGCACGATCTCGTGGAAATGGCCCGCGAGGGTCACCTGCACGCGCTGCTCGTCGCCTTCGATCGAGAGCGCGTAGCTCCGGCCCTCGCGCAGGAGCACGACCTGGCCCAGGTCGTCCACCTCTTCATAGGAAACGTCGAGCGGCTTCCCGTCGACCGCGACGACGAGCTTCCCGAGGCGTTCGACGAGCTCGACCTCGTGGTCGCGTCCGTTGACCTTGACGAAGTACTTCACGCGCGGTCTCCCGCGTGCTTCGTGGAGTGCGCGACGTGCGTCGTGAGGCTCGTCCTTCCGCGCGCGAGCCACGCTTCGCGATCGGCGGCGGAGGTCGAGAGCGTGCGCCGGTGCGCGATGCGATGCCGGTAGATCGCGGCCGCGGCGGCGACGAGCTCGTCGTAGTCCGCGCGCTGCGCGCCGAGGTCGAGCTTCTCCAGGAAGTGCGTGTCGAAGTCGCCCTTCTGGAAGCGCTCGTCCTCGAGCACCGCGAGCGCGGCGGGCGCCGACGTGCGCACGCCGCCGATGTTGAGCTCCATGATCGCGCGCCGCATGCGCTGGATCGCCTGGGCGCGGTCGGCGCCCCACACGATCAGCTTCGCGAGCATCGGGTCGTAGTTCACGCCCACTTCCATGTTGCGGTAGAGCCCGAGGTCGAGCCGCACCCACGGACCACCGGGCATGCGCAGGTTGTGGATCGTGCCCGTCGACGGGAGGAACTGATTGAACGGGTCCTCCGCGTTCAAGCGCACCTCGATCGCCCAACCGCGCCACTGGATCGCCCGTTGGTCGTAGCCGAGCGGCTCGCCCGCCGCGATGCGGATCTGCTCGCGCACGAGGTCGGAGCCCGTGACCATCTCGGTCACCGGGTGCTCGACCTGGAGGCGCGTGTTCATCTCGAGGAAGTAGAAGCTCCCGTCCGGCGTGCCGTTGGGCTTCGTCTTGCCGTTCGGCGACCACAGGAACTCGACCGTGCCCGCGTTCTGGTAGCCGACCGCCTGACCGGCCTTGAGCGCGACAGCTCCCATCGCGTCGCGCGTCGCGTCGTCGATGACGACGCTCGGACATTCCTCGAGCAGCTTCTGGTGGCGGCGCTGGATCGAGCACTCGCGCACGCCGTAGTGCACGCCGTTGCCGTGCTGGTCGAAGAGGAGCTGCACCTCGATGTGGCGCGGCCGGTCGAGGTAGCGCTCGAGGTAGACGCGCCCGTCGCCGAACGACGCCTTCGCCTCGCCGCTCGCGGTGCGGAACGCGCTCTCCATCGACGCGGCGTCCTTCACGATGCGGATGCCCTTGCCGCCGCCGCCCGCCGCGGCCTTGATCGCGATCGGGTAGCCGATGGTCTTCGCGGCCTCGAGCGCCGCCCGCGCGTCCGCGACGGGCTCGGTGAGGCCGGGCACGACCGGCACGCCGGCCGCCTTCATCCGCTGGCGGCTCTTGATCTTGTCCCCCATCGCCTCGATCGCTTCGGGCGGCGGGCCGATCCAGACGAGCCCCGCGTCCTTCACGGCGCGCGCGAACTTCGCGTTCTCGGAGAGGAAGCCGTAGCCGGGGTGGATCGCCTGCGCGCCGGTCTTCTTCGCGGCGGCGATGATCTTGTCGGCGACGAGGTAGCTCTCGGACGGGAGGTTGCCGCCGAGCGGCACCGCGACGTGCGCCATGCGGGTGTGGAGCGCGCGCTGGTCGAAGTCGCTGTAGACCGCGACGCACTCGATGCCCATCTCACGCGCGGAGCGGATCACGCGCAGAGCGATTTCGCCGCGGTTGGCGATGAGGATGCGTTGGAACATGGGGGGCGCGGGAGGATACCCGGGCCCCGCGGAGCGCGCCACGAGCGCGAAGGGGCGTCAGCGCGGCTTCGTCGCGACGGACGGGAGCACGAGCTTCGTCGTGGCGCCCGGTCGGCCGTCGAGCGCGCGCGTCTCGGCGGCGCCGTGCTCCTCGGACTGTTCCTCACGCGCTCTGCTGGCATCCACCGCGAATCGATCGACCTGCGTCGCGGAGTCGATCACGAGAGCGCGCTCGGCCCCGGTCTCGGCGTCCGTCGGGCTCGCAGTCTTCGCCGCTCGGCGCGTCCAAACGATGCTGCTCGCGCCGCGCGGGATGCCGAACTCGCCTGGCAGGGGCACGGAGAACGCTTTCGAGCACGACACCGCGCCGTTGCGCACGACGAAGAGGCGCCCATCGGCGCGCTCGCGCTCGTCGGCGTGCTCGAATTCGATCGCGACCCGCGCGCGCGGCGCGAACCGGTGCTCGCCGAGGACGAGCGCAGCACCAGACGCGAACTCGAAGCGACCGAGGTCCATCCACGTTTCACCGGGCGCGCCCGCGACGAGACGGTAAATCCCCGGGACGATTCCACCGAGGCTCCACACGCGCCGCGCGTTCGCGTCCTCGCCCTCCGTGTGCGAGCGCACCGGCACGCACGCGACACCGTCGTCGCGCACGAGGCGCGCGAGGCCCTCCTCCGACGCGAGTCCCGACGCCGACGCGAGCTCGAATGCGACGCGCGCGAGCTCCTTCCCGCCCGCGACGACCAGCACGAGTTCGTCCTTCTGCGCCCACACGCGCTCGGCGATGCGCTTCGCGGGCACGAGCGTCCCGTCGTCGTACACCGGCCGCGCGGAGAGGTAGAGCGGCGCCGCGCCGACGTCGAACAGGGTCGCGCGGCCGTCGTCACCGCACTGCGCGCCGCGCACGTAGTCGCGCTCCGCCGCGTCGGCCCACGCTTCGACGCGCCAACTCGAGAGCGGCGTGCCGTGCTCGTCGACGAGGCGCACGAAGAGCGTTCCGCGGTCGTCGAGGCGCAGATCGAGGTCGGGGAGCGACGGCGCGAGCGCGAGCTCGCGCACGACGATGCCCGAACCCGGACCGCCGGCGCACACGATCGCGGGGCCCGCGCTCAAGCCGTCGAACGCGAAGGCGCCGTTCTCGTCCGCGACCGTGCGACTGCGCGCGTCGCCCTGCTCGCAGTGGAGCAGCACGGGGACGCCTGCCGCCGGCGCGCCGTTCGCGAGGCGCAGCCTGCCGGCGAGCGCGAAGGTCGCGGGCTCGGCGGAGGCCGACGGATTCACGCCGACCAAGCCGAGTGCTTCGCCCCTGAGCGTGAAGACGAGGTTGCTGTCGATGCGAACGGCCTGCGAACGGAAGAGGTTCCCGAGCAGCGGTAGCTCGCCGAGCACCGGCATCACGGGATCGGCGGCGTAGAGAAACGGGTCGAGGAAGACGCCGTTCCCGTGCTCGTCGAGCGTGAACCCCTCGCTGGAGGAGCTCGTCCCGCTCGCGACGAATTCGTTCAGATCCACGGCCCTCGAGAGCATCAGCGTGTTCGAAACGCGCAGATGGAGCACGCCATCGAGCGCGACCCTGCCGCCGTGCTCGGAGGTCAGGGGAAGCGCGAGGCACGCGCGTTCGCTCACGCCGGCGGCCAGGCGCACGTGGCGCAGGTCCGTCTCGCCCGCCGTCGACGACTTCGCGCGCACGAAGAGGTCGAGCGCGGGCTCGAAGCCGCGCCAGCGCTTCCTCAGCTTGCCGTTCCACGCCGTGACGCCGAAGTCGGCGAGCGGCTGGCCGTCGGGTGCGGCGTCGATCGTGACCCCCGGCTGCGGGAGGCCGAGCTGGTCGACGACGGAGAGCTCGAGCTCGAACTCGTGCGGACCGGCGCCGAGCGCGACACCGGCCGCACCAATCGCGCTCGCGGTGGGCGACGTCGAGGCGAGCGCCGCCTCGCGCGCGGTGCGCTCCGCGGGCTCCGCCGCGGCGTCGAGCGGCGTGATCGCGAGCTCCGCCGCCTTCGCCGACGCGAGCCCACCCGCGTCGCGCGCGAGCGGCGCCTCGGGACCCTGCGCCCACCACCACCAACACAACGCGGCGAGGAGCACCGCCGCCGCTGCGACCGACGTCTTCAAGCCCATCCAGAACACGCCCTTCCCGATCGACGCTGCGCCCGCGACGACGCCAGAGTGCCCGGTCGTCCACGCGAGGCCGAGAAGCGGCGCGAGCGCGCCGACGAGGTCTCTTCCATCGCGCTCGAGCTCGCCGCGGAGCTTCTGATGGGCGCGCTGGAGCCGGCTCGCGACGGTAGCGAGCGGCGTGTTCGTGCGCGCGGCAATCTCCGTAGGCGCGAGCCCCTCGAAGTAGCGCAGGAGCACCGTCGTCTTGTACGGATCGTCGAGCGCGAGCACGGCCGCGACGACGCGGCGGAGCGATTCACCGCGCTCGCGCGCGTCGACCTCCGCCTCGGAGTGCGCGCGGTCGTTGGTGGAGCGCGCGTAGGCCGTCTCGCGCTCCGCACGGTGCGCCGCGCCGCGCTTGTGGTTCGAGGCGAGCCCTCGGACGACCTCGCGGAGCCACGCGCGCACGCCCGACGGCGACGCGGAGGCCGGCGCGCGACCGACCGCGCGCAAGTAGGTGTCCTGCAACACGTCCTCCGCCGCGTGCGCATCCCCCACGAGCTCGAATGCGAGCGCGCGCAGCCCGCCGGCGTGCGTGGAGAGGAGCTCGGCCGTCCTGTGCGCTTCGCGATCCACGTTCGGACCCATGATCGCACTCGTGTCCCCCGCGCGCCGCCGGGGCGATGCGGAGAACCCGGAGAAACCCCGCTCAGCGCCGGTCCTTCGATGCTCCGCCCGTCGGTCGCCGCGGATCGTTCGGACGCGACGGGTCCGTCGCCATGGGCACTTGCTCCGCGCCCACGTCGATGCGACCCGGGTTGCCCGGGCGCAGGTCGAGCGCGTAGGTGTCCGTGCGGAGCTCGGCGTCCTTCGCGTCGGCCGCCGGCGCTCCGCTCGCGGCCGGCTTCGCGACCGCGTAGTGCACCGTCACTTCGTACGCGCCCGGTGCGGCGTCGAAGCGCACGGGGAGCTCGACGTCGAACGCGTCGCAGCGCATGAGCGCGCCGCCGCGCTTCGCCGTGAACTCGACCGTCGCCTTTGCGCCGAACGGCAGCACGGTGGAGTCGAGCTCGACGGACGCGCTGTCGCGGAACGCCACGCGGCCGAGGTCGAGCGTCTTGCCCGCCGGGACGCGCACCTCGCCGAACGAAGACCAGCGCTGGCCCTCCCCGCCTGCTTCGAGGACGTACACGCCGCTGCGCAAGTTCGGCGATTCGAACGCGCGCTCGACCTCGTTCTCGCGGCCCGTTCCGACCGGCGCGCCACCGAGCACGAGCCCCTGGCCCGAGCGCGGGTCCCACAGGCGCGCCTCGGGCTTCGCGAGCCTCCGTCCGCCCGTACCCGTGAAGGTCGCGGACACGCTGCCCGTCGACAGCGCGGGATCGGCGAGCGCGAAGGTCGCCTCGTGCGCGCTCGGCCACGCGGCCTCGTGCACGAGCTCCGCGATCTCGCTCTTCGCGCCCGCGCGCCGCGCCAGGAGGCGCCACGGCCCGCCGGAGGGAAGGAAGAGCGTCGCGCGTCCACCGGCGTCCGTGCGCGCGTGCCCGGCGAACTGCGCCGCCTCGCGCGCATTCCACGCCTCCACCGTCCAACCGTTGCGCGGCTGGCCCGTGGAGCCGGTGAGGAAGAGCGCCATCGGCTCCGCGCGCCGCAGCGTGCGCGTGAGCGTGAGGTCGACGCCGCGCAGGTCGAGCTCCTCGCTCGCGTGCGACCAGGCGCCCGAGCCCATCACGAGCTGCACTCTCCCGGTGTCCGCGAGCGGGAGGCGCACCCGGCCCTTCGCGTCCGTGCGCGCGACGAGGCGCTCCATCGTCGCCGCGAACGCGAGCGAGACCGCGACGTCCGCGACGGGCTCGCCCGCCGCGTCGACGCACGCGAGGTCGAGCGACGCGGGGGAACGCGCTCCGCGTCTGGAGCTCGACCCTGCGTCGCGATCGAACTCCTCCGCGAGCCGGAACGTGCGCGCCGTCGGACGCGACGGAGGCGCGCTCGTCACGGGCCGTGCGGTCGCGCGCGAGGGCCCCGACGCGGCCTCCGCGAGCAGGAGCGGCTCGCCGAAGACGCCGTTCCCGAGGTCGTCGAGCTCGAACACCGGCGCGATACCCGCGTCGGCCGGCGGCTTGCTTCCGGACGACGCTTCGCGCCTGCGCCGCTGCGTGCGCCGTCGCTCGGAGGCCGGTCGCTTCTCGGTCGCGGCCGCGTCGTCGACGGCGGCGAGTCGCAACGGGAGCCGCGCTTCCGTCGTCGCATCGTGCACGACGCGCACGCGCAGGAGCGGCGAAGCGCCCTCCTCGGCGTGCCGCGCTTCGAGCTCGAGCTCGCACACGGGCTCGAAGCCGCGCCACTCGCGCTCGAGCCGTCCGTTCCAGTCGGTCGCGCCGAGGTCGTTCAACGTCCCGCCGGCGGGCGCGCCGAGCACGAGCACGCCCCCCATCGGGTGGAGGTCGCGATCGAGCGCCTCGACGACGAGATGGAAGAGGAACGGTCCGCGCTCGCGCCGCGCGGCGCGACCCGGGCTCGCGACGCGCGCAGCACGCTCCACGGCCGGTGCGTTCCGCACGAGCGCAGCGCGCTCCGCGCCGGCCGAGTGTCCATCCACGTCGCGTCCGCCGTCCGGCGCGCTCGTCCCCGCGCGCGACGTCGGCCGCGCGAGCTCGCTCGACTCGCGCTCGACGGCGGCGAGTTCCGCGCCGGAGGCACCCTCCACCTCCGAGCCCGGCGCGGCGGGCCGCGCGATCCACCAACCGAGACCGAGCAGCAGGACGAGCGCCGCAGCCGCGAGCTCCTTCGCGTGCGGCAGCACGAACCCGGTCGCCGCTCCGCCCGTCACCGTGCGCGGATCGAGGCCCGCGAGTAGCGCGAGCGCGCCGCGGAGACCGCCCTCCACGCGCTCGAACTTCGGCTCGAGGCGCCCACGCAGCAGCGCCTTCGCGCGCTTGAGCCGCGTCGCGACCGTCGCGACGGGCACGCCGAGGCGCGCGGCGATCTCCGTGGGCTCGTAGCCGTCGAAGTAGCGCGCGAGCACGACGCGCCGGTACGGCTCGTCGAGCGCGAGCACCGCGTCGACGACCGCGCGCAGCGTTTCGGCGCGCCGATCGTCCTCCTCCGCCGCGTGCGCGCGCCGCTCGCGCACGGCGACGGTCTCGCGTTCGAGCCGGCGGCGATCGTCGCGCAGGCGGTTCTTGGCGAGGCCGCGCGTCACCGTGCGCAGCCACCCACCGAGCTCCTCGCCCTTCGGCGCGGGGGACACGAGCGCGCGCGCCCACGTCTCCTGCACGACCTCCTCCGCGGCCTCGCGGTCGCGCAGGAGCGAGAGCGCGAGCGCGCGCAAGCCCGCGGCGTGGTTCACGATCACGGACGGGTCGAACTCGGGACGGGGCAGCCGGCGTTCCATCATGGCCGGGTCCATCCCCCGCGGACACGCGCGCGGGTCCGGGAATCCGGGGATTCTCGGCGCGGCGCGCTCCGTGTGCGCCCGGCGCGGACGATCAGGGGCGCGGAGCGACGTTCCCCGCCCGCGCGGCTTCGCGTCGGCGCAGGAGGAAGAGCGCTCCGATCAGCACGGCCGCCGCGGCGGACACCGGCAACCACGTCGTCGCTGGAGCCTGGGGCGCGGGCGCGCCCCCTCGACCCGCGACGGACCGCGCACGTTCGCCCTCCGAGGGCGTGTCGCCGACGCGCGGCAGGGGCTCGTGAAAGCTCGCGCGGCGGTCGTACATCGCGAGCGCGCGCTCGCGCAGCGCCACCGGATCGACGAGCGCCGCCGCGGGCCCGCCGTCGGCGTCCGTGGCCGCGCCAACGGCTGCGACAGCCCGCGGGTCACCGCGTAACGACAACGGATCTCCCGGATGCAGCGTCGCGCGGTTGCACGCTCGAAGGACCGCGTCCGCACCAGCCTGCGCGGGCACGTCTGTGTGGCCGGCGGCGGACTGCGCGACGGCCGCGCCGGCGGCGACGACCGCGACGAGCACGCAACGAATGCACCGGCGCGAGCCCTTCACGGCGCACCTGCGTACCGGTTGGGGTCGACGTCGAGCTTCTTCCAGGAAAGCGTGCGCACGGGCATGAGTTCGCGCGGGAGCCAAGGCGCCGCCTTCCCCGACGCGCCGCCGAGCAGGCGCGCGTCGTGATTGAACTCGAGGCTCGGGGTCCCGTAGATGATGTTCTCGTTGCGGCTCACGAGCGCTCCGTTGACCTTCGCGGGCGTCGAACCGAGGACGAGCCAGCAGAACGAGTGGTTCGTGTAGAAGACCGCGTCCATGCGGTTCGCATAGAGGCTCGCGATGGAGCCGTAGCTGCTGATCCCGGCCGCGGGCATGTTGCCCGCCCAGTTCGCCGTATTGAGCGGCACGGTCAGGTTCACGTTCGACAGGCTCGTCGAGGCGTCGTACACGCCGTCCCCGTCGATGTCCTCGCCCGGTCCCGGGATCGGATCGCCCACGCTCTTGCCCGCGGGGATCGAGCCGGCGGCTGCGTCCGCCTCCGTGTAGTGCTCGATCGTGAACACGCCGTCGCCTTCGAGGACGTCGTCGTCCGCCGTGCCGAGGATGCCGTCGCGGCCGTTGCGTGTGTTCGGCATGCCGTCGGCACCGGCGTCCTCGGCCGATTGGTTGAGCGCGTCGCCCATCCACAGCCCGACGTAGTACTGCCACCACGCGTGCGTGTAATCGCCGACGACGATGTTCTCGCGCGCGAAGAGGCCCAGGAAGTCCTTGTTCCAATTGGACGTCAGCCAGGCCTCGGTCGCGGCCTGCGTGTTGTCCGTCGGCCGCGGCGCGGCCGGCGCGTTCTTGTACGTCACCGACTTCGGACAGTAGACGTTCCCGCCGGAATAGACGGCCCCTTGGCCGGTGACCACGCCGCTCAGGATCACGTTGCCGCGCACGACGACTGCACCGCTGATCACGATCGGGCTCGCGTCGGTGCCAACCAGGTAGAGATTCTGCTTCTCGCCCGCATCGTCGCCCAGGACGCCGTTCACCACCGTGACCCCGCCGACCGTGATGCTGGCGCCGGCGGCGACCGCCGCGCTCTCGTATTGACCGAGGTCCGTCAGGTTCGGCATCGGGACCGTGGGTTGGAAGTCGTGCTGATTGGACGCCTGGACGCCCTGGCCGTTCATGTTCTGGGCATTGACGATGTCCCAGCTCGAGAACGTGCCGCCATCCAATCCGTTCGAGAGGCCGTCCGCGTTGTCGTCCCGATAACCCGACAACGTCGCGGCCGACCCGCTCCAAGCGACTTGATCGTAGAGCGGCTGTCCCGTGATGGATGCCGCGTAGCCGCCGCCGTCGAACTGGCCGTTGCTGCGCACGTTCCCGTTGCCGTGGATCGTGTCGCCGTAGAACCAGCCCCAGTTGTTGATGAAGTACGAGTAGTCGAAGACCTGGCTGGGCGCGATCTCGTAGCGCACCGTGCGCCGGAGCGCGCACCACGCTTCCGGCGAGCGCCCGGCGGGGAGCGCCGAGGGCGCGTCGGGCAGGTAGCCCGTGGCCGTGATCGCGATCGAGATGCTGGCCGGCGTGTTGTCGACGCGCGTCAATGCGATCGAATAGGCGCCGACCCGGCGCGTTCCGTCCATCAGCGGCTCGCCGACGAACGGTGTGAGCGTCGTGCTGCCCGCGAAGAGCGTGGACAGTCCTCCGAGCGGATCGCTGACGCTCGTGTTGTCGACGGCCTGCGTGAGGAATGCCATGGCGCGTTCGAGCCCGGCTTCCGCGACGAACTGCGCCCGCACGTCCTCGAGTCCGCGCCGAGCGTCCCGAACCTCGACCACCGAGTTGCGCGTGGCGACGGCGAGCAGACCGAGAAGACAGATGCTCGCGAGGAGCACGCTCAAGAGCGCGCTGCCGCGCCGTGAGCGCGACGCGCGACGGAAGTGCCTATTCATTGCGATTGGTGACATGGAAGATCGTCCTCGTACTCGGCTGGCCCGCGTGGACGCCCTTCGACGCCAGAGTCACGGCCCACACCGCCCCCTCACGGACCAGCCTGAACCCCGGCGCTCCCGCGGCGTCATTCAGCCCGCGCGCGAGCACGCTGCTCCTCTGCACGGCGTCCGCCGCGTCGAGCACGGACCGCCGGAGCTCCTTCCCGCTCGCGCCGACGGCCACCGAATAGCGCACGGACCAGCCGACGCGATCCTGGTCGGCCGATGTGCTGCCGAGCGCGCGCTCGTGCACGCCCCACGTCAGGGCGCCCGCGCTCTCGATGGCGATCTGCAACTGCACGGCGTGGTTCCCGTCCGGCTGCTCGGTGATGACGACGTGCGCCTCGTTCGAGGCGCGCAGGTCGTCGGCGAGCGCGGTGGAAGCGGCGCGGAGCCCGCGATCCTCGTCGGCCACCTCGTCCATGGCCCGATTCGAGTCTCGACCGGTGCCGATCGCGAGCATCACGCCGTAGCCCAAGGCGCTGAACAGGGTGAGCGCCACCAGGACCTCGAGCAGCGTGAACCCACCCGTCCGTGTCGATCGGAAGCGCGATCGAGGAAGGCAGGTCACGGGTTGCACCTCAACGTCACGACGCGCGCGAGTTCGCGATTCGAATTCGGGTCCTTCACGATCGCGCGGAGCTGGAGCAGGTTCACGGCGGCCGGGAACACGGAGAGCTCGACGACGAAGGCCGATCCCTGGACCGTGGGTTGATCGTGGAACGTGCTGCCGTTCAGTCCGGCGAGGTTGTCGTACGGCTCCGCGGCGAGGTCCTCCATGACGCTCGCGAGATAGACGCCTGCACGGCTCGTGCGCCGCGCGTCCTTCGCTCCCCGGAGCACGCCGACGTACGCGGCCGCCGAACCGAGCAGGAACATCGAGAGGATCGCGATCGAGATCGTGACCTCGAGCACCGTGATCCCGGTCCTCGCCTTCCGCCGCGTCGTCGAGACGACCCTGCCACCCACGCGAACACCCTCCGGCCCGGAGCTGCCGGCTCCGAATCCCCCGTGACGCATTCATCGAATCGTCCCGCAGGGATTCTGGACCCCAAACAGGGAACTTCGCGGACCGATGCGGGCGCGCGCGGCGGACGACGCGCTCCACGCTCTCCGACGCTACGCTTCCGCGCCCCACGGAGCTTCCGCATGCCCACCGCGCGCGTCACGACCCTCGGTTTGTTCCTCCTCTCGTCGTTTTCCGCGCTCGCGTTCGCCGCAGTGCGCCAGGAACGCCCGGTCGACGCGCCGGGCGCCGCCGCGAAGAAGGAGGTCGAGAAGACCGACGCGGACAAGGTCGTCGCGACCGATCGCGAGGTGGCGACGCAGCACGAGATCACGCTCGACGGGAAGAAGCTCGCGTACACCGCGACGGCGGGCACGCTCGTCCTGCGCGAGGAGGACGGCAAGAAAAAGGCGTCGATCTTCTATGTCGCGTACACGAAGAACGGCGTCGGCGATCCGGCGGAGCGCGCGCTCACGTTCAGCTTCAACGGCGGGCCGGGTTCGTCGTCGGTGTGGCTGCACTTGGGCGCGCTCGGGCCGAAGCGCGTCGATCTCGGGTCCGAGGGTCTTGGCGCGCCGCCGCCGGGCAAGCTCGTCGACAATGCGTCCTCGTGGCTCGACTTCACCGACCTCGTCTTCATCGATCCGGTGACGACGGGCTACTCGCGCGCCGCGCCGGGCGAGAAGGACGACGAGTACCACGGCGTCGAGGGCGACGTGCGTTCCGTGGCGGAGTTCATCCGCTTGTGGACGACGCGCAACCAGCGCTGGACGAGTCCCAAGTTCCTGACCGGTGAGAGCTACGGCACGACGCGCGCGGCGGCACTCGCGGAGCATCTCCAAACGCGCCACGGGATGTTCTTGAACGGGATCGTGCTCGTCAGCGCCGTGCTCGACTTCCAGACGCTCGAGATGGACGTCGGGAACGACCTCCCCTACGCGCTCTACCTGCCGACGATGTGCGCGACCGCGTTCTACCACCACGCGCTCGCGCCGGAACTCTCGAAGGACCTGCGCGCGACGCTCGCCGAGGTGGAGCGCTTCGCGGCGAGCGAGTACACGCTGGCGCTCGCGCGCGGTTCGACGCTCACGGACGCGGAGCGCGCGGACGTCGCGGCGAAGCTCGCGCGCTTCACCGGCCTCGCGCCCGAGTTCGTGCTCGACTGCAACCTGCGCGTCGGCGACGGACGCTTCTACAAGGAGCTCCTGCGCAAGGAGCGCCGCACCGTCGGCCGTCTCGACGCGCGCTTCACCGGCACGGATCGCGACGCGGCGGGCGAGCGCCCCGAGTACGACCCGAGCTACGCCGCGATCCAGGGACCGTACACGGCGGCGGCGAACGACTACCTGCGGCGCGATCTGAAGTGGGAGTCCGACTTCGTCTACGAGATCCTCACGGGCCGCGTGCACCCGTGGAAGTTCGACGGCGCCGACAACCGCTACCTCGACGTCGCCGAACGCCTGCGCGGCGCGATGACGCAGAATCCGGCGCTGCGCGTGTTCGTCGCGTGCGGCTACTACGACCTCGCGACGCCGTACACCGCGGCGCACTACACGTTCGACCACATGGGGATGGACCGTGAGCTGCGCGCGCGCGTCGAGTTCGGTCACTACGAGGCGGGGCACATGCTGTACGTGCGGCCGAAGGAGCTCGAGGCGTTCGGGAAGGACGTCCAGGGTTTCTACGCGAAGGCGCTCGGGCGCTGAGGGCTTCGACGTTGAGGTCGCGCGCGTCGAGGGGCAGCACGGCCTCGGGCTCGCGGTGCGCTCGGGCGCTGAGGGCCTCGACGCGGAGGTCGCGGGTCGCTCGGCGACGCCGCGGACCACATCGAGGCCGGCGCGTTAGGTCCAACTTCGGACCCCCCGGGTAGATTTCGAAGCATGCCGTACCGAGCCCTGCACCTGTCGCTCGAGCGTCCCGCGCCGCGTGCGCTCCCGATCCTCCTCGCCGCGTTCGCGCTTGCGTCCTTCGCGTCCGCGAGCGGGCTCCCCGGCTTCACGCTGGTCGGCGAGGACTGGACCTACGATCCCGGCGACGGCGGAACGCTGATCACGGGCAAGCTGATCCAGCCGACGCTGGGCGCCGCCCCGCATCCGGCGGTGCTCATCAGCCACGGACAAGGCGGGTCGGCCGGTGGTTTCTCCGCGCAGAAGGCCGCGGTCATGCGCACGTGGGGTCTCGTCTGCATCGCGCCGAATTACACGCACGTCGACGGCACGTACGCGCCGGGGACGGACGGGTGGAGCGCCGAGAACGAGCGGCGCGCGCGCGCGTGCCTCACGATCCTCGCGAGCCGGAGCGACGTCGATCCGGCGCGCATCGCGGCGTACGGCAACAGCAAGGGCGCGTTCGTCACCGCGGGACTCGCCGGAGCAACGCCTTCGGCCGGGCTGCGCGCCGCGGCGATCACCGCGGGCGGGACCTCAGGTACTTCCGACGCGACGCTCGCCGCGCCCACGCTCCAGGAGGTGCAGGGCATCACCGCTCCCTTCCTCCTCCTCCACGGAACGGCCGACACGACGGTCCCGCCGTCGGAATCCGCGACGCTCGCGTCGGTCCTCGATGCGCACTCGACGCCGAACGCGCGCCACCTCTGGAACGGCGTCGGTCACGACCTGCACGCGGTTCGCGCCGACGACGTGTACGCGCTCGAGCGCGCGTGGTTCAGCGCGTACGGCGTGCTCGGGGATCCCGGAACCTCGGCGCCGACGGTGACCGCGATCGGCGACCTGCTCCTGCCGGTGAACACGGCTTCGGCGCCGCTCCCGTTCGCCATCGGCGACGCGACGTCGACGCCCGCGCAGCTCCTCGTGAGCGCGTTCTCGCTCGACCCGGCGCTCGTGGCCCCCGCCGGACTGGTGCTCCAGGGTGCTGGGGCGAGCCGCACGCTCGTCGTGACGCCCGTCGCGGGAGCCGCGGGCACGACGACCATCGTCGTCCTCGTGGACGACGGCGGGCTTTCGACGGCGGAGCGGTTCGAGGTGCAGGTCGGGAGCGTCGCTCAGAGCGCCTTCTGCGCGGGCGACGGCGTCGACCCGAACGTGACGACGCCTTGTCCGTGCGCGAACTCGGGCGGCCTGGGGCGCGGCTGCGCGCACTCCGCGAACCCCGCCGGCGCGTTGCTCGCGACGACCGGCACGCCGAACCCGGACACGCTCGTGCTCGCGGCGAGCGGGATGCCCGCGACGGCGGCGTGCATCTTCCTGCAAGGCGACGCGCCGACCGACGTCGTGTTCGGCGACGGCGTGCGTTGCGCGGGCGGAACGCTGCTCCGGCTCGCGACGCGCACGAGCGCGGCCGGCGCGAGCTCCTACCCAGGCCCGGGTGCGCCGAGCGTCTCCACGCGCGGGCAAGTGACGCCGGGGAGCGGCGTCGTGCGCTCCTACCAGACCTACTTTCGCAACGCCGCCGCGGCGTTCTGCCCGCCCGCGACGTTCAACGTGACGAACGGAGCGCGCGTGACGTGGTGAGCACGGGGGTCGAGCGCCCGTCGATCGAATGCGGCGCGGCCGGCGAGGCTTAGAACAACCCCTCGATGCGCCCGTCGGGATGCACGCGAATCGACTCTGCGCTCGGCGTCTTCGACAAACCCGGCATCGTCATGATCTCGCCCGCGAGCGCCACGACGAAGCCGGCGCCGGCCGACGGGGTCACGTCGCGCACGTGGATCCTGAAGCCCTTCGGTCGCCCGAGCTTCGTGGGATCGTCGCTGAAGGAGTACTGCGTCTTCGCCATGCACACCGGCGTCGCGCCCATGCCGAGCTCCTCGCACTGCGCGATCGACTTGAGCGCCGCCGGCGCGAAGTCGACGCCGTCGGCACCGTAGATCTCGGTCGCGATGATCTCGATCTTCTTCGGGATCGGGAGGGCCGTGTCGTAGAGCGGCCGGAAGTCGGCCTTGCCTTCGTCGAGCACGGCGAGCAGCTCGCGCCCGACCTCGAGCCCGCCTTCGCCGCCCCGCGCCCACACGTCGGATAGAGCGGCGCGCGCGCTCCAGCTCCGCGCGGCGGCGAGGACGGTGTCGAGCTCCTCCTTGGAGTCGGAGAGGAAGCGGTTGAGCGCCACCACGACCGGCACGCCGAACTTGCGGAGGTTCGCGACGTGCGCCTCGAGGTTGACCATCCCGCGCTTCAGCGCGGCGACGTCGGGCGTCCCGAGCGCGTCCTTCTTCACGCCGCCGTGCATCTTCAGCGCGCGCACCGTCGCGACGACGATCGCGGCCTCGGGCCGGAGGTCGCCCATGCGGCACTTGATGTCGAAGAACTTCTCCGCGCCGAGGTCCGCGCCGAAGCCGGCCTCGGTGAGCACGATGTCGCCGAGCGCCAAGCCGAGTTTCGTCGCGACGAGCGAGTTGCAGCCGTGCGCGATGTTCCCGAACGGCCCGCCGTGCACGAGCACGGGGCCGCCCTCGAGCGTCTGCACCAGGTTCGGCAGCAGGGCGTCCTTTAAGAGGATCGTCATCGCCCCGCTCGCCTTCAGGTCGGCCGCGCGCACCGGCTTCTTCTCGCGCGTGAACCCCACGACGATGCGGCCGAGGCGCGCCTCGAGGTCGGGGAGGTCCGTCGCGAGACAGAGGATCGCCATGATCTCGGAGCCCGGAACGATCACGAACCGCTCCTCGCGCGTCGGCCCGCCGTTCAAGCCGCCGAGCCCGACGAGGATCGACCGCAGCGCGCGGTCGTTCATGTCGATCGTGCGCGGCCACGTGATGCGGCGCGAGTCGATCCCGAGCGCGTTCCCGTGGTGGATGTGGTTGTCGAGCAGCGCCGAGAGCAGGTTGTGCGCGGAGGTGATCGCGTGGAAGTCGCCGGTGAAGTGCAGGTTGATCTCGTCCATCGGGATCACCTGCGCGTAGCCGCCGCCCGCCGCGCCGCCCTTGACGCCGAACACGGGGCCGAGCGAGGGCTCGCGGATGCAGATCATCACGCGCTTGCCGAGCTTGCGGAGCGCCTGTCCCACGCCGATCGTGACCGTCGACTTGCCCTCGCCCGCGGGCGTCGGGTTGATGCCTGAGACGAGCACGAGCCGCCCCTTCGGCTTGCGCGCCGCGACCGCCGCGGGCGTGAGCTTCGCCTTGTGCCGGCCATAGAGGAGCAGATCGTCGGGGTGGAGCCCGACCTCCGCCGCGACCTCCGTGATGGGCCGGAGCTTGGCGGCTTGCGCGATCTCGATGTCGGTGGGAACGGTCGGCATGGGGCGGGCACTTTCGGGGTGGTGGAACGCGCGCGGGACGCTTTGCGAGTCGCGCATGTTCGCGAGGAACGCGCTCTCCGCGCAAGGCCGTCCTAGGGGAACGTGTGCGGACGCAGGCAGGCCCGCTCCGGTGTGCCGCCCGTGGGCGGAGCGCAGTAGAGTGGGCGCCATGAACCTCCCCCGCCTCACCGAACCGCTGGTGCGCGAGCACGGCCGCCTGCGGATCGCGACCTGGGACGAAGCCCTCGACCGCGCCGCCGCCGGCATCCAGAAGTCCGTGGAGGCGCACGGCCCCTCGACCTTCGGCGTCTTCAGCTGCTCCAAGGCGACCAACGAGGTCAACTACGCGGCGCAGAAGTTCGTCCGCGCGGCCGTCGGATCGAACCACATCGACAGCTGCAATCGAACCTGACATGCCCCCAGCGTCGTCGGTCTGGCGACGGTCTTCGGTGCGGGCGGCGGAACTTCTTCGTACCGCGAGGTCGAGGACGCAGAGGTCATCGTGCTCTGGGGTTCCAACGCGCGCGAGACGCACCCGATCTTCTTCCACCACGTGCTCAAGGCGGTGCGCAAGGGCGCGCGCCTGTACGTGGTCGATCCGCGCCGCACGCCGAGCGCGGAGTGGGCCGAGGGCTGGCTCCAGGTCGAGGTCGGCGCCGACGTCGCGCTCGCGAACGGGATCGCGCACGTGATCCTCGCGGAGGGGCTCGAGCACCGCGAATTCATCGACCATGCGACGGAGAACTTCGCGGCGTACCGTGAGCTCGTCCAGCGCTACGACCTCGCGCGCACGAGCCGCCTCACGTGCATCGCACAGGAGATGATCCAGCGCGTGGCGCGCGACTTCGCGAAGGCGGAGCGGGCGATGATCTGCTGGACGCTCGGCATCACCGAGCACCACAACGCGGTCGACAACGTGCTCTCGCTGATCAACCTCGGTCTGCTCACCGGACACGTCGGGCGCTGGGGCAGCGGGCTGAACCCCTTGCGCGGACAGAACAACGTGCAGGGCGGCGGCGACTCGGGTGCGTTGCCGCACAAGCTCCCCGGGTTCCAGGACGTCGAGGACGACGCGATCCGCGCGCGCTACGACGCGCTGTGGGGCCGCAAGGTCCCGCCGAAGAAGGGCTGGCACCTGACCGAGATGTTCGAGGCGATGGAGCACGGGCAGCTCACGGCGCTCCTCGTGCTCGGCGAGAATCCCGCGCAGAGCGAGGCGGACGCGACGCGCTGCCGTCGACTGCTCGAAGGACTCGAGTTCCTGCTCGTGCAGGACATCTTCCGCACGCGCACCGCCGAGATGGCCGACGTCGTGTTGCCGGGCAGCGCGAGCTTCTGCGAAGCCGAGGGCACGGTCACGAACAGCGAGCGGCGCGTGCAGCGCGTGCGCAGGTCCATCGAGCCGCCGGGGAACGCGAAGGACGACATCGAGATCCTGCGCGCGCTCTCGAAGCGCCTCGGGTACGACCTCGGCCTGCCGAACGCGGAGGCGGCGTGGGACGAGCTCCGTTTGCTCTCGCCGATGCACCACGGCATGAGCTACGCGCGCATCGAGGCGCTCGGCGGGATCCAGTGGCCGTGCCCCGACGAGGCGCATCCGGGCTCGCCCTTCCTGCACGGGCGGTTGTGGGAGCGTCCCGTGCGCGGCGCGCGGGCCGGTTTCCATCCGGCGGAGGACGTGCCGCCCGTGGAGCAGCTCGACGACGAGTTCCCGCTGCGGCTCACGACGGGTCGGCGGCTCGACAGCTACAACACCGGCGTGCAGTCGGGCGGCTATGCGAGCCCGCGGCGCGCGAAGGAGACGATCGACCTCTCGCCCGCGGACATGCGCGCGCTCGGGCTCGCGGACGGAGAGCGCGTGCGCGTCGTCTCGCGGCGCGGCGCGGTCGAGGCGCCGGCGCGCGCCGACCGGGGGCTGAAGCAGGGGCTCGTGTTCATGACGCTGCACTTCCCCGAGCAGGTCGACGTGAACCTGCTCACGATCGACGCGACCGATCCGCGCTCGGGCACGGCCGAGTTCAAGGCGGCGGCGGTGCGCGTGGAGAAGTTGTAGGCTCCGCGCCCGCATGGACCTCCAGCACCTGACCGAGGCCCCGAGCGACGCCGAGCGAAGCGCGATCGACGCGCTCCTCGGGCCCGCGGAAGCCGGCGAACACGGACCGACGCCGAGCGTCGCGCGCGCGCGGCGCACGTTCCTCCTCCCCGCGCTGCTCGCGCTGCAGAACCGCGTCGGTTGGATCTCGCGCGGCGGACTCGGCTACGTCTGCCGGCGACTGGGCGTCCCCCCGGCGGAAGCGTGGGGCGTCGCGACCTTCTACGCACTGCTCGCGCTCGGCGAGCGGCCCGCGGCCTTCGCGCACGTCTGCGACGACATCGCATGCGCCGCGCGCGGCGCGGAGGAGCTCTGCGGCGCGCTCGAGCAGCGCTTCGGTCCGTGCGCGAGCTCCGCGCATCGCGCCGAGCCGCACGCGCAGCGCACTTCGAGCTCGGCGGCGTGGGCGCGCTCGCCCTGCCTCGGTCTTTGCGACCAGGCGCCCGCGGCGCTCGTCACCGTCGCCGGGACGACGCCCGTCGAGCAGGCGTTCGGCGGCGCGACGCTCGCGCGGGTCGAGAGCGCGCTCGAAGGGCGGCGCGTTGCAGCCGCGAGCTTCGCGCTCGAATCGATGGGCCCCCGGCGGCTGCTCGCGCGCGCGACCGCGAAGGAAGCGGTGACGCTCGACGGCTACCGCAAGCTCGGCGGCTACCGCGCGCTCGAGCGCGCCTTCGAGCTCGGCCCCGAAGGCGTGCGCAAGGAGGTCGGCGCCTCGAAGCTCGTCGGTCGCGGCGGCGCCGCGTTTCCGACCGGCCGCAAGTGGGATGCGGTCGCGCGCCACGTCGGGAAGCAGCGCCACGTCGTGTGCAACGCCGACGAGTCCGAACCCGGCACGTTCAAGGACCGCGTGCTGCTCGAACAGGATCCCTTCGCCGTGATCGAGTCGATGACGATCGCGGGCTTCGCGACGGGCGCCACGCGGGGTTGGATCTACCTGCGCGGCGAGTACCCGCTCGCCGCGGAGCGCCTCTCGAACGCGATCGCTTCGGCGCGCGCGGCGGGGTGGCTCGGAGCACGCATCGCGGGCCGCGACGTCGCGTTCGACATCGAGCTCCGTCGCGGCGCCGGCGCGTACATCTGCGGCGAGGAGACGGCGCTGCTCGCTTCGATCGAGGGCTTCCGCGGCGAGCCGCGCACGAAGCCGCCGTTCCCCGTCGACGTCGGCCTGTTCGGCCAGCCGACCGTGATCAACAACGTGGAGACGCTCGTCGCGGTGCTCGACGTCGTGCGCGACGGTGCTTCGAGCTACGCGTCCGTCGGCACGCCGGGCTCGCCGGGGACCAAGCTCTTCTGCCTCAGCGGCCGCGTCGCGCGGCCCGGCGTGTACGAAGTGCCGTTCGGAACGCCGCTCTCCGCGCTGATCGAGCGCGCGGGCGGCGTCCCCGGCGGGAAGCCGATCACCGGCGTGCTGCTCGTCGTCGTCGCGGGCAGCTTCGTGTCGCCGAAGCAGCTCGACCTGCCGCTCTCCTTCGAGGGCGCGCGCGCCGCGGGCACGACGCTCGGCTCGGGCGTCGTGTTCGTGATGGACGACTCGATCGAACTGCTCCCGCTCCTGCGCCGCATCGCGGCGTTCTTCCGCGACGAGTCGTGCGGTCAGTGCGTGCCCTGCCGCGTCGGAACGGTGCGCCAGGAGGAGCTCCTCGCCCGCCTCGCGCGCGGCGCGGCGCGCGGAGGTCTCGAGACCGAGCAGCACCTGCTCGCCGAGCTCGGCCAGGCGATGCGCGACGCCTCGATCTGCGGCTTGGGCCAGACCGCGTCGAGCGCGATCGAGTCCGCCTTCGTGCAGCTCGATCCGCTCGGAGGGAAGCGTTCATGAGCGACGCGCAGCGCACGATCGAGCTCGAGATCGACGGCCGGAAGACGCAGGTCCCCGAAGGCGCGACGCTGCTCCAGGCCTGCCAGGCGCTCTCGATCGACGTCCCGACCTTCTGCTGGGCCGCGAACCTGACGCCCGTCAACGTCTGCCGCATCTGCGTCGTCGAGCTCGAGGGTGCGCGCACGCTCGTGCCCGCGTGCTCGCGCAAGGCGGAGGCCGGGATGGTCGTGAAGACCGAGTCCGAGCGCGTGAAGCTCTCGCGCAAGCTCGTGCTGGAACTGCTCGGCTCGTCGGTCGACATGTCGCTCGCGCCGGAGTTCCGCTCACTCGCGACGAAGTACGACGCCCACCCCGAGCGCTTCGGCCCGCGCGCGCCGCGCGCCCCCTCGGGCGAACGCGAGTCCGCGCACGCGGGCCACCACCACGTCGACGACGGCGCGCACGCCGCGAACGTCGCGCAGCCGATGAAGGTCGACAACGACCTCTTCGTGCGCGACTACGAGAAGTGCATGCTCTGCTACAAGTGCGTCGAGGCGTGCGGCACCGACGCGCAGAACACCTTCGCCATCGCGATCGCGGGCCGCGGCTTCGACGCGCGCATCGCGACCGAACTCGAGACGCCGCTCCCCGACTCCGCCTGCGTCTTCTGCGGCAACTGCGTCGGCGTGTGCCCAACCGGCGCGTTGATGTTCAAGGCCGAGTCCGACCTGCGCGACACGGGTGCGTGGGACGAGTCGAAGCAGAAGGTGACCGACACGATCTGCCCCTACTGCGGCGTCGGCTGCCAGCTCTCGATGCGCGTACAGGACAACAAGATCGTGCGCGTGACCTCGCCCGCGGACCATTCGGTCACGGCGGGCCACTTGTGCATCAAGGGCCGTTTCGGTTGGAGCTTCGTCGAGGGCGGGAAGCCGAAGTAGGCGGGCTCTCGGCGTTCGCGCCGGTCAGAGCGGGATGTTCCCGTGCTTACGCACTGGCTTCTCCTCGTGCTTCGTTTTCAGGAGCTCGAGTGAGCGGATGAGCAGCGGGCGTGTGCGGCTCGCTTCGATCACGTCGTCGACGAAGCCGCGCGCGGCGGCCTTGTAGGGATTGTTGAACGTCGTCTCGTACTCCGCGGCCTTCTGCGCTTCCGTCGCCTTCGGATCGGCGGACTTCTCGATCTCGCGCTTGTGGATGATCTTCGCGGCGCCGGCGGCGCCCATCACGGCGATCATCGCGCCCGGCCACGCCAGGTTGACGTCCGCGCGGATGTGCTTGCTCGCCATGACGTCGTACGCGCCGCCGTAGGCCTTGCGCGTGATCACCGTCAGCTTCGGCACCGTCGCCTCGCAGTACGCGTAGAGCAGCTTGGCACCGTGCCGGATGATGCCGCCGTACTCCTGCGCGGTGCCCGGCAGGAAGCCCGGCACGTCCTCGAAGGTCACGAGCGGGATGTGGAATGCGTCGCAGAAGCGGATGAAGCGCGCGCCCTTCACGCTGGCGTCGATGTCGAGACAACCGGCAAGGACCGCCGGCTGGTTCGCGACGATGCCGACGACGCGCCCGCCGAGGCGCGCGAAGCCGATGATCAGGTTCATCGCCCAATCGGGCTGCACCTCGAGCCACGACCCCTGGTCGACGACCTTCTCGATCACGCGCTTCATGTCGTACGGCTTCTGCGGGTCCGCGGGCACGAGCGTGTCGAGCTCCGGATCCATGCGGTCGTGCGGATCGTCCGTCGGCACGAAGGGCGGGTCCTCCGCGTTGTTCAACGGCAGGAACGACACGAGCCGCCGCACGAGCATCATCGAGCTCTTGTCGCTCGGCGACGTGAAGTGCGCGACGCCCGACTTCGACGCGTGCACCGAGCTGCCGCCGAGGTCCTCGCTCGTCACCTCCTCGTGCGTCACCGACTTCACGACGTCGGGGCCGGTGATGTGCATGTAGCTCGTGCCCTCGACCATGCAGATGAAGTCGGTGATCGCCGGCGAATACACCGCTCCACCCGCGCACGGCCCGAGGATCGCGCTGATCTGCGGGATGACGCCCGACGCGCGCGTGTTGCGCCAGAAGATCTCGGCGTAGCCGCCCAGCGAGCTCACGCCTTCCTGGATGCGCGCTCCGCCCGAGTCGTTGAGCCCGATCACCGGCACGCCGACCTTGAGCGCCATGTCCATCACCTTGCAGATCTTCTCGGCGTGCGTCTCGCTGAGCGAGCCGCCGAACACGGTGAAGTCCTGGCTGAAGAGGTACACGGGCCGCCCGTCGATGAGCGCGTGCCCCGTGATCACGCCGTCGCCGAGCACCTGCTGGCCCTGCATGTCGAAGTCCGTGCAGCGGTGCGTCACGAAGCGGTCGAGCTCGACGAAGCTCCCCTCGTCGACGAGGAAGTCGATGCGCTCGCGCGCCGTGAGCTTCCCCTTCTTGTGCTGCGCAGCGATGCGCTCGGGCCCGCCTCCGAGCAGCGTCTTCTCGCGCATCTCGCGCAGGCGCTGCAACGCGGTGTCGACGGGTTGCATGGCGGGCTTGGGCTCGTTCGATCGGGTCTGGGCCATGGCGTCCATTGTGTGCGCGGTCCGCGGTCGCGGTCCATCGCCCATGCTCTGGATCCGGATCGAATCCGCCTCGGACGGCGCACGAGACCGGTTTTCTCCACGGCGGGCCCGCGGCTCCGCGGTAGATTCGCTCCGAGAGGTGAACATGAACTCGTACCGCATCCCGCTCGCGCTCATCGGTCTTTGTGTCTCCGTCGCCGCCCGCCCCGTGGACGCCGACGACCTGACGTTCAGCACTTCGTTCCAGACGCCCCTGCTCACCGCGTCGACCCCGGCTTGGCAGTCGTTCGTGAACCTGCCGCGCTTCGACCCGAACCTCGGGTACCTCGAATCCGTGAGCATCGAGATCCATGCGACGATGACCGGGCAGCTCGGCGTGGAGAACACGTCGGCGACCGCGACGACGTCGAACACGCACGTGCGCGCGTACGTCTCCTCCACGTCGTATGCGGGCCAGGTTTCCACGGTGCCGTGGTTCCTCGACCTGGTTTCGGCGCCGACGCTCCCGCCGTTCGATGGAGCGCTCGACTTCGGCGGCGCGTCGGGCACGACCGCGAGCTTCGTCCAACTGGCCGACGCCCCCGGGACGAACACGCAGACCCTCGCATCGTCCGTGAACCAGTTCCGCGGCCCCGCCGGAGCGCCGGGCACGGTGGCGATCAGTGTCTATGCAAGCCGCAACCTCCAGACGATCCCTGAGTCGCCGACGCTCGCGGCGACGTCGGAACTCGCCGTGGACGGAACGCTCACCTTGACCTACCACTACACCACCGCGACGACGCGCATCTGCTCCGGCGACCCGCAGGTGGGATGGGGCAATTGTCCGTGCGGCTGGGGCGGCGGTCCGAGCTGCGGCAACTCCGTGAACACCCTCGGCGCGGCAATGGCCGCAAACGGGGTCGGGGCCGTGGCGAACGACACGATCGCGTTCCAGACGTTCGGACTGCCGAACTCGAGCGCGATCTTCCTCCAAGGGGACCAGCTGACGACCCAAACGACTTTCGGCGACGGTCTCCGGTGCGTGGACGGCAACCTCATCCGATTGGGGACGGCCGTGATCCAGGGCGGACAGGCGGGTTACCCCGGACCCGGTCAACTGCCGGTGTCGGTGCGCGGACAGGTGGTCGCGCCGTGCACGCGTTACTACCAGACCTACTACCGGAACGCCGCGAACTACTGCACCCCGGGAACTTCGAACCTCTCCGACGGGATCGCGCTCTACTGGACGCCCTGAGCGGCGAGCGGAGGCCGCACGCCGCGAACCAAGGGGCTGCTGCGCGGGACTCGGAAGCAGCGCGACGACGTGCGCGAGACTCTCGAATGCGCTCCGCGCAAGGCGGAGGCCCTGCACGAGCCGGACCGCGCCCCCATGCACGACGCCACGTCGAGGATGCCGGTGGGACGGGGCGTTAGTGCACGGACCAGTTCGGGTCCTCGACGAGCTCCATCAGCACGCCGCCCGTCGCTTTGGGGTGCACGAACGCGATCTTCGTCCCGTGCGAGCCCGGCCGCGGCGCGTCGTGGATCATCTGCAGGCCCGCGCCCTTCAGCTTCGCGATCGCGGCGACGAGGTCCTCGACGCGCCACGCGATGTGGTGGATGCCGGGGCCGCGCTTCTCGAGGAAGTTCGTGATCGGCGAGTCCGCGCCGACGGGCTCGACGAGCTCGACGCGCTGGCCGCCGGTGAAGAGCACGAGGACGTTCACCTTCTGATCGGGCACGAACTCGACGGGCAGCGCGCGCATGTCGAGCGCCGTCTCGTACGTCTTGCGCGCCTCGGCGAGGCTCTTGGTCGCGATCGCGACGTGGTGGATGCCGCGCAGGAGCCCGCCGAGCTCGCGCGTGACGCGCTCCGCCGCCATCACAAGACCTCCGGCGGCTTGTAGCGTCCGAACACGCGCTCGAGCCGTGTGCAGAGCTCGCCGAGCGTCGCATAGCGCTCGACCGCGGCGAGGATCGGCGGCATCACGTTCTCCGTGCCGCGCGCTGCGTGCTCGACGGCGGCGAGCGCGGCCTCGACGCCCGCGCCGTCGCGCTCGCGCCGCACCTGTTCGAGGTCGGCGAGCACCTCGCGCTGCGAGTCGCCGCCGGGGCGAAACGGCGCGGGAGCGCGCTCCTCGATCTGGTACGTGTTCACGCCGACGACCGGCTGCTCACCCTTCTCGACGGCGCGTTGCCACGCGAGCGCGGAGCGCAGGATCTCGCGCTGCACGAAGCCCGACTCGATCGCGGCGACGGGGCCGCCCTTCTTCTCGACCTCGGCCATGAGCGCCTTCGCGCGCGCTTCGAGCTCGTCCGTCAGCGCCTCGACGTACGGCGAGCCGCCCAAGGGATCGACCACGTCCGCGACGCCCGATTCCGTCGCGAGGATCTGCTGCGTGCGCAGCGCGATGCGCGCGGAGGTCTCGCTCGGCAGCGAGAGCGCCTCGTCCATCCCGTTCGTGTGGAGCGACTGCGTCCCGCCGAGCACCGCCGCGAGCGCCTGCAGCGTCACGCGCACGACGTTGTTCTCGGGCTGCTGGCTCGTGAGCATCGAGCCGGCCGTCTGCGTGTGGAAGCGCAGCATCCAGCTCTTCTCGTCCTTCGCGCCGAATTCGTCCTTCATGATGCGCGCCCACATGCGCCGCGCCGCGCGGAACTTCGCGACCTCCTCGAAGAGGTTGCTGTGCGCGTTGAAGAAGAAGGAGAGGCGCGGCGCGAACGCATCGATCGCGAGCCCCGACGCGAGCGCCGCGCGCACGTACGCGCGGCCGTTCCCGAGCGTGAACGCGAGCTCCTGCACCGCCGTCGAGCCCGCTTCGCGGATGTGGTAGCCGCTGATCGAGATCGTGTTCCACTGCGGCACGCGTTCTTCGCAGAACGCCATCAGGTCCGTCGTGAGGCGCATCGACGGCCCCGCGGGGAAGCGGTAGTTCCCGCGCGCGGCGTACTCCTTCAGGATGTCGTTCTGCACGGTGCCGCGCAGCTTCCCGAGCTCGACGCCCTGCTTCTTCGCGAGCGCGCAGTAGAGCGCGAGCAGCACGCACGCCGTCGCGTTGATCGTCATCGACGTCGACACGTCGCCGAGCGGGATGCGATCGAAGAGCCGCTCGACGTCGCGCAAACTGTTCACCGGCACGCCGACGAGGCCGACTTCGTCGCGCGCGAGCGCGTGATCGCTGTCGAACCCGATCTGCGTCGGGAGATCGAACGCGGTCGAGAGCCCGGTCTGACCGCTGTCGAGCAACAGGTGGAAGCGCCGGTTCGTCTCGCGCGCGCTCGAAAAGCCCGCGTACTGGCGCATCGTCCAATACTGGCCGCGGTACATGCTCGGACGCAGGCCGCGCGTGTAGGGATACTCGGCGGGATAGCCGCCGTCCTCCGCTTCGCCGTAGAGCGGTTCGAGCTCGATGCCCGACGTCGTCGTGAAGCGTTCGCGCCGCTCGGGGAAGCGCGCGCGCGCCTGCTTCCACGTGCGCTCCTTCCAGCGGGCCGCGCCGTCGCCGGGTTCCGGGGCCCGCTCGTTCGGCGCCGACACGCCGGGTGCGCGGGGGGCCTTCGCGGCGCGTTCTTCGGGCGGATTCGGGGCCATCGGCACTCGGCGCGAACGGTCGGCGCGCCGCGGGGGCGCAGGATTCTAGCGCTCGGCTCCGGACCCGCAACGCGCGTCCGACTTCGCGACGAATCGCGTCCGAGCGCGCGCTCGGACGATCAGCACGCTTCCGCGCGCGCCGACTTGCCCAGCTTTTTCGGCACGCCCGCAGCGCGCGGTGGAATGCGCACTCGCTCGCGGGCGTATCACGGGAGAATGTCCCCGCCGCGAGCGCCCCGCGCGTTCGCCGTCCCCCCATGAAGAGAATCGTCCTCGGTTTCGTCCTCCTCGTCGTCCTCGCGTTCGTCGGCGGGCTCGCCTGGTGGACGCTGCGCGGCGGGAGCTCCACCTCCGGCGCGCCCGGCGCGGAAACCGGCGCGGAGCACGCGCCGCGAACGGAGTCCACGCCGCTCGTCGCGCCGCCCGTTGTGAACGTGGAGCTTGAAGCAGCCGCCGAGCGCGACGCCGATGCGCGCGCACAGGCCGCGCCGCCCGCGAGCGACGCCCCCGCGGCGCGCCGACCGTTCGCGCCGAGTGCCGATGGCCCCGAATCCGCCCGAA
>JACRIO010000330.1 GCA_016220035.1 Planctomycetota bacterium
AGGAGCTCGCCGACGCGGGCAAGATCGAGAAGCTCGCGCTGGCCGGCCTCGCCGCCGAGCGCGCGAGCGTGCTCGCGGGCGGCGTCGCGATCCTGTCGGCGATCTTCGACGCGTTCGACGTGCAGGAGATGCGCACGTCGCAGGGCGCCTTGCGCGAGGGCCTCCTCTACGACCTCGTCGGCCGCATCCGCCACGAGGACGTGCGCGACCGGACGATCCAGGGTCTCGGCGAGCGCCACCGCGTCGACGTCGTGCAGGCGGCGCGCGTGCAGCGGACGGCGTTGCAACTACTCGGCGAGGCGGCGCGCGAGTGGGAGCTCGCGGACGACGCCTCGCGCAGCTTCCTCGCGTGGGCCGCGCGCCTCCACGAGATCGGCTTGTCGGTCGCGTACGGCGGCTACCACCACCACGGCGCGTACCTCGTGGAGCACGGCGACCTCCCCGGCTTCTCGCGCGACGACCAACTCGTGCTCGCGGCGCTCATCGACGGCCATCGACGGAAGCTACCGACCGAACGTTTCGCCGCGCTGCCGCCCGCGCTGCAGCGGAGCGCCTTGCGCCTGTGCCTCCTGTTGCGCCTCGCCGTGCTGCTCGAACGCCGCCGCGGGCAGGAAGCCTCGCCCGCGCTGCGCCTCGTGCTGCGCGGGAAGGAGGCACTGCTCGTGTTCCCCGAAGGCTGGCTCGACGCGAACCCGCTGACGCGCGCCGACCTCGAGGAAGAATCGACGCGCTGGCGCGACGCGGGCATCGCGCTCGAGGCGCGGTGACCGCGCGCGTCACTGCGCGAAACGCTCGAGCAGCTCCAACTGCGCCGTCCGCGGCTTCGCGCTCCCGGGCTTCGCGCGCTTGTACTTGCCGTCGGCGGCGAGCATCCAGGCCTGCGTGTTGTCCGTGAGGTACGGCTCGAGCCCCTCCACGATCACGCGCTGCTTCACGCGTTCGTCGAGCACGGGGAACAGCACCTCGACGCGCGAGAAGAAGTTGCGCTGCATCCAATCGGCGCTCGCGAGGTAGACGCGCTTCTCGCCGCCGGCCTCGAAGTGGAACACGCGGCTGTGCTCGAGGAAGCGGCCGATGATCGATCGCACGCGGACGTTTTCGCTGACGCGCGGCACGCCGGGGCGCAGGCAGCAGATGCCGCGCACGATCAGGTCGATCTGCACGCCGGCCTGCGACGCGCGGTAGAGCGCCTGGATGATGCGCGGCTCGCTCAGCGCGTTCATCTTCGCGACGATGCGCGCGGGCTTCCCCTGCTTCGCGTGCTCCGTCTCGTCGTCGATGAGCGCGATCAGTTGGCGCTGTAGTGTGAACGGCGATTGGCGCAGCTTCTTCAAGCGCGCGACGCGGCCGAGGCCCGTGAGCTGGAGGAACAGGCGGTGCACGTCCTCGCCGATGTCCTTGTCGCACGTGAGCAAGCCGAAATCCGTGTACGCGCGCGCCGTCCCCGCGTGGTAGTTGCCGGTGCCGAGGTGCACGTAGTGGCGCAGGTAGCCGTTCTCGCGCCGCACGATGAGCAGGAGCTTCGCGTGCGCCTTGTACCCAACCACGCCGTACACGACCTTCGCGCCCGCCTCCTGCAGCTTCGTGGCGAGGTCGATGTTCGCCGCCTCGTCGAAGCGCGCGCGGAGCTCGACCACCGCGGCGACTTCCTTGCCGTTGCGCGCGGCCTGGATCAGCGCTTCGACGAGCGGCGATTCGCTGCCCGTCCGGTAGAGCGTCTGCTTGATCGCGAGCACGTCGGGGTCCTGCGCGGCGAGCCGCACGAGCTCGACCAGCGGCGCGAACGACTCGAACGGATGGTGCAGCAGCACGTCGGCCTGCCGCACGACCTGGAACGGATCGGGCTCCTGCTCGAAGCGCTTGGGGTAGCGCGGCGCGAGCGGCGGGTACTTCAGGTCCGCGCGCTCGACCATCTCGTGCATCGCGGCGAGGCGGTGCAGGTTCACGGGGCCGTTCACGCGGTAGAGGTCGCTCGGCCCGAGGTGGAACTTCTCCAGCAGGAACTGCGCCGTGTCGTCGCTGCAGTCGACCGCGACCTCGAGCCGCACCGCGTCGCCGTAGTTGCGCGACGAGAGCTCGCCCTTGATCGCCTTCAGGAGGTCGTCGACCTCCTCCTCGTCCACCCACAAGTCGCTGTTGCGCGTGACGCGAAACTGATGGCACGTGAGCACCTGCATGCCCGGGAAGAGCTCGCCGACCTGCGCGTGCACGATCGACGAGAGCAGCACGAAGTCGTACGGCCCGCCCGCGACGTCCTTGGGGAGGCGGATCAGGCGCGGGAGCGAGCGCGGCACCTGCACGACCGCCGTGCCGCTCGTGCGGCCGAACGCATCGGCCCCCTCGAGCGTCACCACGAAGTTCAAGCTCTTGTTCAGGATGCGCGGGAACGGATGGGCCGGGTCGAGCCCCATCGGCGTGAGCACGGGCAGCACCTCCTGCCCGAAGTAGCGCTTGATCCAGCGCTGCTGCGCCGTGTTCCACGTCGCGCGCTTCAGGAGGCGGATCTTCTGCTGCTCCAGCGCGGGCAGCATCACGTCGTTCAGGAGCTCGTACTGCGCGCGCACGATCTCGCGCGCCTGCGCTCCGATGCGCGCGAGCGTTTCCTGCGGCGCGAGCCCGTCGGCCCCCGTGTGCGCGACCTTGAACGCGACCTGCTGCTTGAGGCCAGCGACGCGGATCTCGAAGAACTCGTCGAGGTTCGTGCTCGAGATCGTCAGGAAGCGCAGCCGTTCGAGCAGCGGCGTCGTCGCATCCTTCGCCTGCTCCAGGACGCGCGCGTTGAACTCGAGGATCGAGAGCTCGCGGTTCAGGTAGAGCGCCGCATCGCGCAGGTCCGGCGCGGGCTCCTGCGGCGGGAGTTCGGGTTCGGGTTTGCCTTGCGGGATCAGCATGTCGCGCGGGATCCCCTCCATCGGAAAGTCCGCCGCCGTTCCCGCCGGCAATTCCGCGCTGGTCTGGCGCTCGTCCATGGGCCTCCGAGGCCGTGGATGCTCGCACACCGCGCGGGGGCGCTGCCAGGGGTCGCGAGCCGCGTTCGCCGTGCGTTGATCCGCGCTTGACGCATTCCTCGAACGGGAAGCGTTTTCCAGCGTCCGCGGGAAGCGCCGATAGACTTCCAACGGACTTCTGGATCGGCACCATGCTCCACCTCGCGCAGCGCCTCGACGAGCTTCGCGCGCACGCCGCGATCGCGCGCGTCGGCGCGGACTCGCGCGGCGTGCACCGGGCGCGCGCGACGGCGGGACGCATCGCGGCCTGGCTCGACCTCGGCGGCTGGAGCGTGCTCGCGGACGACGTGCGCTGGCTGCGACGCGGGCTCGCGCGCGCGCGCGATCTCGACGTGATCGTGGAGAGCGCGGAGCTCGCGCCCGACGCGCGCGCCTGGTTCGCGCGTGAACGCGCCGCCGAGCAGGCGCGCGTCGTGGTGCTCCTCGACGACGAGCGCTTCGCCGCGCTGCTCGCGGCGCTCGCAGAGCTCCCCGAGCCGCGGGGGAAGCACGTCCGCCGAGCGCTGGAGCGCATGCAGCGTCGCTCCCTCCGCGCGGGCGACGCATTGGAGCGCGCGGTGGAGCCCCTCGACGCCGCGCACCGGCTGCGCCGGCGCCTGCGGCGGCTGCGGCACGCGCTCGAATGGCTGGAGCTCCCCGCGCCGGTCCTGCGCGCCGCGCAAACCGAGCTCGGTGAGCTGCACGACCGAGCGGCGCTGCTCGGCGCGCTCGAGCGCTCGCCGTTCGAGCGCGCGACGCGGGCCGGTCGCGATGCGCGCGCGAACGAGCTCGAAGGTCGCCTCGCGTCGTTCCGATTGCGCTGGCCCGCGCTGCGCGGGGAGCTCCGTCGTGACTGAGGCCGTCGAGCTCTGGCTGGTCCGCCATGCCGAAGCGCGCGACGCGCGGCCCGGCGAATCCGACGCCGCGCGCGCGCTCACCGAACGCGGGGTGAGGGGCGCGCGCCGGCTTCGCCGCGCGCTCCGGCGTCTCGGTGCGAGCTTCGATCGGCTCGACCACTCGCCACTCCTGCGCGCGGTCGAGACCGCGGACGTCCTGGCGCCGCTCGCGAGCGCGACGCGCGTGAACGCGGGACTCGCGCGCGAGCCGGGTCCGGAGTTCCTCTCCGACCTCGCGAGCGAGGTCGCGCGATCGCACGTTGCGCGCCTCGCGCTCGTCGGCCACGAACCCTGGCTCGGCCAGCTCGCGTTCTGGCTGGTCAGCGGATGGAGCGTGCGCGAACCCGCGCGCCAACCGGCGTGGCTCGCGCTCGAGAAGGGCGGCGCGCTGCGGCTCCGCGGCGAGATCGCTCCCGGTCGCATGCGGCTCGAACACGCGCTCGATTCCGAGACGGTGCGCGCGCTCGCGCGCCGTTGATCACGCAGCCCACTCGGCCTGCTCGCCGCGCTCACCCGCCGCGCCGGATGCGTCGACGTCGGCGAGCCGGCGGCGGATCGCATCCGCGCGGTCCTCGCGCCGGAGGAAGCTCTGCGCGACCTCGGGATCGAAGTGCGTCCCGCTGCGTTCCGTGATCCATGCGACGGCCTCGCCGTGCTCCCACGCGCGCTTGTAAGGCCGAATGGTGGTGAGCGCGTCGTACACGTCCGCGAGCGCCATGATGCGGGCCGCGAGCGGGATCGCCGCCCCAGCGAGACCGCGCGGGTAGCCGCTTCCGTCCCAGCGCTCGTGATGGCACCACGCGATGTCGCGGCCGAGGACGAGCAGCCCGTGCGGTCCCGCTTCGACCATGACGCGCTCCAAAGTGCGCGCTCCGAGCTCGGCGTGCCGCTTCATCACGAACCACTCCTCCATCGACAGCCGACCGGGCTTCAGGAGGATCGAGTCGGGCACGCCGACCTTGCCGATGTCGTGGAGCGCGCTCGCGCGCACGAGGTCGGCGATCCACGCATCGGTGAGCGTGTCCCGCTCGACGCCGTCGTCGCGCAGACCCTCGGCGATCAGATTGCAGTACTCGGCGACGCGCTCGAGGTGCCGCCCGGTCTCGTGGTCGCGCGCCTCGGACAGGCTCGCGAGCGCGAGGATGAGCGACTGATGCGCGTGATCGCGCTCCCATCGGCGCAGCTCGTTCTGCGCCGCGACTCCGGTGGAGGCCGCGATCGCTTCGAGGAGCAGCGCCTCGCCCTGCGCGAGGCAGCGCGAGACGTCCACGGTGATCTCCCCCATCGCGCGGCCGCCGTCCGTGATGGGCATGAGTTCCAGGCGGGCCGACATCTCCGCGCCGGCGCTGGCCTCGACCGAGTCTTGCTCGCGGTGCGCGTAGAGCTGCACGAGCACGCCGCGACCGTCGAGCAGCTCGTGCACCGCGCGCACTGCGTGCTCCGCGATCGACCGGAGCGTCGTCGCCGCGTGCAGGTCGACGGCCAGGCGGTTGAGCCGCACCAACGCGCGCAGGTTCCGGTCGGAGCGTTCCTCGAGGAGCCCGTTGAAGCTCGCGAGCGCGTCGTGCTCGAACCGGCGCCGCTCTTCGTCGGCCGCGCGGGCGTCGAGCACACGATACTGCTCGAGCGCGCCGTCGATCGCCTGCGAAAGCGTCTCAAAGGAGCAGGGTTTCGACAACAGACGGAAGACGCGCTCGTCCTCGGCGCTCTTCACGGCGAGCCGCAGGTCGAGCTCGCCCGAGAGCACGATCCCGACCGTCTCGGGCCATTCGTGATGGATGCAGCGCAGGAGCTCGACGCCGTCGCGCCCGGGCATGCGGTAGTCGGTGACGACCACGGCGAGCCCGCCCTTCGCTCGGAGCACGTCGAGCGCCTCGTCGCCGTCGCGCGCCGTGGTCACGGCGTAGCGCGGCGCGAGCATCGACGCGAGCGCCACGCGCACGGTGTCGACGTCTTCGACGAGGAGGATGTGGGGACGCAACGGGGTGGCCTCGGTACCGGCGCGAGCGGTCGATCCTTTCCGGGTCGCGAGCTCACGCGAACATCGAGTTCCGTCGACCCCCGTGAAGTCGTTTCTTGAGGCGCGCGGGAACTTCTCGCTCCGTCTGCGAGCATGCGAACCAATCGCCCGACGGGTCCTCAGTTCTTGTAGCTCTGCAGCGGCGCTGGAATGCGGCCGCCGCGGCCGAAGAGCACGCGCGCGGAGAAGCGGCCGGGATCCTGCACGATCGCGGTGCCGAGCAGCCCGCCCCACTCGACCTTCTCGCCCGGCCCCTTGCCTGGAACGGGGATGATTCGAACGGCGGTCGTCTTGTGGTTGATCATGCCGATCGCCATCTGGTCCGCGATGATGCCCGCGATCGTCTCGACGCTCGTGTCGCCGGGGACCGCGACCATGTCGAGGCCGACCGAGCACACCGCGGTCATCGCCTCGAGCTTCGCGAGCGACAAGGCGCCTTCCTCGACCGCGCGGATCATGCCCGCGTCCTCGGACACGGGGATGAAGGCCCCCGAGAGGCCGCCGACGGACGAACTCGCCATCGCGCCGCCCTTCTTCACGGCGTCGGTGAGCAGCGCGAGCGCCGCCGTCGTGCCCGGAGCCCCCGTGCGATCGACGCCGATGAGCTCGAGGATGTCCGCGACGGAATCGCCGACCGCCGGCGTCGGCGCGAGCGACACGTCGACGATGCCGAAGGTCGTGCCGAGGCGCTTCGCCGTCTCGCGGCCGACGAGCTCGCCCATGCGCGTGATCTTGAACGCGGTGCGCTTGACGACCTCGGCGACGGCGAGGAGGTCGGCTTCCGGCCCCAGACGCTGCAGCGCGGAGCGCACGACGCCGGGACCGGACACGCCGACGTTGAGCACGGTCTCCGGCTCACCGATGCCGATGTGCGCGCCGGCGACGAACGGGTTGTCCTCGACCGCGTTGCAGAAGCAGACGAGCTTCGCGCACCCGAGAGCGCCCGTCGACGCGGTCGCGCGCGCGGTCGCGAGCACGACCTCGGCGAACTGGTTCACCGCGTCCATGTGGATGCCCGCGCGCGAGCTCGCGAGCGAGACCGAGCTGCACACGCGCTTCGTTTCGGCCATCGCGCCCGGGATCGAGCGGAAGAGCGCGCGATCGGAGTGCGTGAAGCCCTTGTGCACGTACGCGGTGAACCCGCCGATGAAGTCGACGCCGCAGCGCTCCGCCGCCGCGTCCATCGCGCGCGCGAACGGCACGAGGTCGTCCGTCGCCGACGCGGCCGCGACGAGCGCGATCGGCGTCGTCGCGATGCGCTTGTTCACGATCGGCACGCCGTAGTCGGCCGAGACGGAGCCCGCGATGCGCACGAGGTCCTTCCCGTGGTGCACGATCTTCGCGTAGATCTTCTCGCACGCCTTGTCGACGTCGGGGTCGGCGCAGTCGAACAGGCTGATGCCGAGCGTCGTCGTGCGGATGTCGAGCGTCTCGAGCTCGATCATGCGCACCGTTTCGAGGATCTCTTGATCGGTGAAGGGCGCCATGGGGGGCGGACAGTCTCGGCTCGCGGTGAACGGATGCCAAGGGCCGGGCAGCCGCCACGGTCGCGGGCATCGGGCCGCCCCCAGGCCGGGGGACCGTGTCGGCGAACGGAGCTCCTGTACCGGAGTCCGCCGAGCGCCGCGCGAAGTTCCCGCATTCGTGTCGGCTGGCGCGCGGGATCGCGGCGTTTGGGTTCGAGGTCCACCCATGCGCTCCCACCCCTCCACCCACACGTCGCTCCATCTCCTCGTTCCGGTGCTGCTCGCGTCGTTCCTCGCCGCGCAGAACCCGTCCCGCTCGATGGCACCGCTCCCGCCGGGCGACCTGCGGATGAACCCCGACCTCGACGAGGACCCTCCCGGCACGGGAGCGAGCTTCTCCCCCGGCACGGACACCTGCCTGGGCGCGGCGTGGGAACCCACGATCGCCGTCGACCCGAACGACGCGACCGTCGTCGCGGTGGCGCAGGGGAGTTCCGTCTTCGTCTCGGTCGACGGGGGGAGCACCTTCGGCATCACGCTCAATGCTCCGCTTCCCGCCCCGGGCGGCCCCTCGCCCGGGTTCTGCTCGGCGGGCGACCCGTCCCTCGCGTTCGACAGCCAGGGCCGCCTGTTCCTCACCTACCTCGGCCGCCGCGTGAACTCCGGCTTCAACTGCACGAGCTGCCCCTCCACCACCACATCGTGCAACAGCGGCCGCGACGTCTTCATCTCGGGCTGGCAGCGCGTCGGGAACAACTTCGTGCTCTTCGTCGGCCCCGTGAACGTCTCGGCGGCCGCGGGCGTCGGCGCACCCAACGTCACGGACAAGGAGTGGATCGCGGCGGATTTCCACCCGGGCAGCAGCCTGTACACCGACCGCCTCTACGTGACGTGGATCGACATCGACCAGGAGCCCTGGCAGGTCTGGACGACGTACTCGACGACCAGCGGCGCGACGTGGACGGCGGCGCAGTTGCTCTCGATCGCGGCCGAAGGCAACCGCGTGTGGCCCGTGCACAACACCGTCGCACCGAACCACGACGTGTACGTCGGCTACCACGCGCAGAGCGGCTTCCTGGACGGCACCGGCCGCAACATCCCCGACGGCGTCTCGGGCGGCGTCGTGCTCCACCGCTCGACGAACGGCGGCGGGTCCTTCACGAAGACCGCGACCGATCCGTTCCCCGCGAGCACCGCGGACATGACGTGGAACGTGCAGCACCTTTCGAACGGCGTGATCCCGGGCGCGACGTACTGGCTCATCGGATCCGTCCAGCCGTGGATCATGGCGGACCCCTCCATTCCCGGCCGGCTCTACGTCGTCTGCAACGACGATCCCAATGACGACGTGGATTCGGGGGACGCCGCGGACGTCGTCTTCACGCGCTCGAACGACTTCGGCGCGACCTGGAGCGCCCCCGTGCGCATCGACGACGCGCCGGCGGGCGCGCTGACGGTGCTTCCGACCGCGGCGATCGACCCGACGACCGGCGCGATCGGCGTCATGTGGTACGACGCGCGCGGCAACACGACGGGGAGCGGCACGGACTTCCTACTGAACGTCCGGACGCGCGTGAGCTGGGACCACGGCGTTTCGTGGCTCCCGTCGATCGTCGTGAACGACAACCCATTCGATCCCGCGGTCTCGACGAGCTGCCGCTTCTGCTGCACCGCGGGCCAGTGCGCGGTCGGTGCGCCGATCACGCGCCGCATCGGCGAGTACAACGGCATCGCGTTCGGCGGCTGCACCGCGCACATGACCTGGGCCGGCGGGCAGACGTGCGGGACGGGCTCGACCGGCACGGACATTCTCTACGACAACGACCCGGAGCTCGGTGGCGACCTGACGGCGCCGATGCTCGTCTGTCCGCCGAACACGCAGGTCGGCTGCAACGCGTCGACCGCACCCTCGGCGACGGGCACCGCGACCGCCACGGACGATTGCGATCCGACCCCCACCATCAGCCACGTAGACGTGATCCACCCCGGAAACTGCCCCCCGAGCATCACACTCGACACGATCGAACGGATCTGGAGCGCCGTGGACGACGCGGGAAACCTGGCCACGTGCTCGCAGTTCATCTCGCGCGTCGACGCCGACGCACCGGTGATCCACGTGCCGCCGCCGCTCGTGATCAACGGCGTGACCGACGGTTGCGTGCTCGCGACGCACCCCCAGGTGGCTGCGTGGGCCGCGCAGATCAACGCCGTCGAGGCGTGCACGACCGCGCAACTCTCGTTCACGATTCCGCCCGTCCTCCCGGCCGACTGCGCTCCGGGGAGGACGACGCAGATCCTGGTGCAGGCGGCCGACGCGTGCGGAAACTCCGATTTCGCGCTCGGCACGATCACGGGCGTGAGCGCGCCGAGCGCCGGCACGCCGTTCTGCTTCGGCGACGGGAGCATCACCCCGTGCCCGTGCGGCAACGTCGGCCTCGCAGGCCACGGCTGCGACATCGCGCAGACGACGGGCGGCGTCTGCCTCACGGCGCAGAACTTCGCTCCGAACGGCAGCGGCGGCGGCACGGTCGACCTCGTCGGCATGAACTTCCCGACGGGGACGACGCCGCTCGTGTTCGCGCTGCGCGCGAACACGCTGAACCAGATCGCGAACGGCGTGGTGTTCGGCGACGGACTCCTCTGCCTCGGCGGCACGATCCAGCGCATCACGAACACGCTCGCGCACGATGGCAAGGTGCTCTTCCCACTGAACCACGCCTCCGGTACGGGCCGCTTCGACTACCAACTCTGGTTCCGCAACCTGCCGCAGGCGTTCTGCGATCCGCTCTACGGGTACAACACGTCGAGCGCGCTCTCGCTTACCTGGTGACCCGCGGAGGAGCGAAGCTCGTGCGCACCGTTTCGAGAATCTCTTGGTCGGTGAAGGGGGTCATGGAGGACAAACCGCCTCCGCTCGACGCGCGCGGATGCCAAGGCTCGAGGTGGGGCGAGCGCGGAAGCGTCGAGGCCGAGCTACACTCGCGCCGCCCGCGCGCGGGATCGCCGCGCGGGCAGGGAGCTCGCCTGTTCGACCGCTTCACCGACCGAGCGAAGAAGACGCTGAACCTGGCCCGCCAGGAAGCGCAGCGCCTGAAGCACGAGTACCTCGGCACCGAGCACATCCTGCTCGGGCTCGCGGCGATCGAGGGCGGCGTCGCGTTCGAAGTGTTGAAGCAGCGCGGGATCGACGGTCGTCGCATCCGTGCGGAGATCGAGAAGATCGTGAAGCCCGGCTCCTCGATGGTGGACACGATGAGCCAGCTCCCGTTCACGCCGCGCGCGAAGAAGGTGCTCGAGCTCTCGATGGAGGAGGCCTCGCGCTTCGGTCACAACTACATCGGGACGGAGCACCTGCTCCTCGGCTTGATCGCCGAGGACCAGGGCGTCGGCGCGGCAGTGCTGCACACGCTCGGAGTCCACCTCGACGACCTGCGGAGCAACGTCCTCGAGTTCCTGGACTTCGGCGTGGAGGACGACTTGCCGGGCGTCCCGAACGCAGGTCACGCGACGACGTCGCGGTCTCTCGCGAAGGCTCCCTTCCGCGATCGCCAGTTGCTCTCGTGCTGCATTGAAACCGAACCGCGCACGGACGCGCTCGTCGATCGCGATGCGGAGCTCGAGCTCCTCGCCTCCGTCTTGCTGCGCGCCTCCGACAGCAGCGCGATGCTCGTCGGACCCGCCGGCTCGGGCAAGAGCGCGATCCTCCACGCGTTCGCGCGGCGCGCGAAGTCGCGAACGCTTCCCGGCGGGCTCTGCGGCGCGCGCTGCGTGAGCGTGTCGTGGTCCGGCCTGCTGTTGGGGTCCATCGGGCCCGCGGCGTTCGCCGAGCGCTTCAAGAAGCTCTGGAGCGCGGCGCAAGACGCACCCGACGTCGTGCTCGTCTTCGATCCCCTGCCGATGCTCGCACGCGTGCCGTCGGACCCGCGGCCGGAGGAGATCGACGCACTGCACGCGTTCCTCGAAGTCTTGTGCCGAGGGGACGTCCCCTGCATCGCAACGGCGCTCCCCGAGGCGTGGACGGCGTTCTGCCGGAGCGACCCGGCCCTCGCGCGACGCTTCACGCCGGTGCACGTCGCGCCGATGAGCCCCGCGCAGTCGCTCGCGGTCCTGCACACTGCCAAGGAGCGTTTCGAGAGGCACCACCGCGTGCTCTTCGCACCGGCGGCCCTCGAACTCGCGGTCGAGCTCTCGGAGACGGCCTTCCCCGGTCGCGCGCGGCCCGGACGCGCGCTCGACCTGCTCGATCAAACGGCGGCTCTCGGCGTGACGCGCGCCGACCCGCCTCCGCCCGAGGAGGAGACGCTCCGCGCGCAGATCGAGCAGCTCCAGCGCGAGAAGGACCAATGCGTCTACAAGCAGGACTTCCCGCGCGCCGCGGCCGCGCGTGACGCCGCGGCCGAGAAGCTGCGTGAGCTCGAAGCACGCACGCGCAGGCGGGCGGAAGCCCGTCGGCCCATCGCGCTCGACACGGCCGACGTCCGCGCTTGTGCGGAGCGTCTCGCACCGCCTGGGTGAGACCGGCAACGGTGCGCCCACCTCATGGACTCGAGCGACTCGACGTTAAGCTCGTCCCGGCACACGTGACCGCGCACACTCGTGAGCCTTGCGCGGCCGCTTCGATCGACGCCATCGAGGCCTTTTCCGGCACGTTTTCCCCTCGAATGCGCCAGCGACTGCCGTCTGCGGCGTGCAGTCGTACTTTACATATAGACGTCTAAATGGAAAGTACGGTTGCATCGCGGATGCAGCCACCGGCGGCCTCAACGACGCGCGAGGACCGTCAGGAGCAGCGGAAACCCGACGTACCGTCGCGCGATCGGGAGTGCGCGCGCGAGCTCCTCGTCGCCGACGTGCTCCTCGAACTGCGCGTCGCGCCAGCCCGCGCGCTCGAACGCCGCGCGGTAGTCGTCGAGAGAGTGGCGCACCGCGCCGAGCCGGTACTCGACGCCGTCCTGCTCGAAGTTCGCCTCCTTGCCCGCCTCCGCCATGCGCGGGTGGTAGACGCTGAACGAGAGACGTCCGCCGGGCACGAGCACGCGGCGGCACTCAGCGAGGCACGGGTCGAGCTCGTTCAGGTGCTCCGCGATCAGGGCGCAGAGCACCGCGTCGAAGCTCGCGTCCGCGAAAGGCAGCGGCGCGTGCAAGTCTGCCTGGCGCAGATCGAGCTCGGGGAAGCGCGCCCGCGCCACGCCGAGCATGCCCTCCGAGAAATCAATGCCCGTGCAGCGCGCGCCCGCCGCGACGAGCCGCGCCAGGTTACGCCCCGTGCCGCACCCCGCGTCGAGCACGCGCTCGCCCGCCTTCGCCGCGAGCCGATCGAGCGTCACGCGCGCGTCGAGCGCGACCACCGGATTCGGCGTCGCGTCGTAGGTCGCCGACCAGCGGTCGTAACCTTCACGCACGCCGACGCGTTCGATGCGTTGCTCCATGCGCGCAACCTACCCGAGGCACGCGCTTCGGAGCCAGGGCGCGACACGTAGGGCTAGATACGCGAGATTCGACCCGGCGTTGGAACTCGGCTCGGGATCGAGTTCGACGCCGCTCTCGATTCGGCCCCCTACGCGACACGGCGACCTGCGCGCTGCGGCGTGCACGACCGCGCGCTGACTCGAACGCGAGGCGAACGGCACTCGGCGCCGAGCACCGCTACCCTGAAGGCATGGACGCTTTCCGATCCCGCCGGCTCTTTCTTCAGGTCGGGGCCTGCACTGCGGCCGGGCTCGCGCTCCCTCCGCTCGGCGACGACGAGCCGTCGACGGGCGACCAGACCGAGCGCGACGCGCCGCTTTCCCCGACGCGATTGAAGCTCGCCGAGCTCCTCGTGCGTGTGCACGCGAAGGACGCCGAGTTGCGCACGAGCAGCACGAACCACCTGCCGATGGCGCTTTGCGCACTCGCGGCGATCGGCGGGACGGACGCGCAGCTCGCGCGCTTCTTCGAGAGCGAGTTCCCGACGCTCGAGCCGTTTCCGAAAGACGAGCTCCCCGCGGACGACCACCCGTGGTACGCGCGCCTCGGCGAGCGCGCCGCGTTCCCGCGCTTCGTCGCGCACTTCCGCGCCGAGCTCGCGTCGAAGCCGCGCGCGGACGTGCTGCGCGAAGCGCTCGTCCACCTGGAACCCGCGCTCGCTGCCTTCGCGTTCCACGGCCTCATCCGCACGGCGTACGCGGTGCGCGTCGGGGACGCCGAGGAGCTCGCGCACGGCCTTGGCTTCTGGGCGAGCCGCGCGGCTCCGTTCGCGGCGATCGACACGAAGGACGGCGTCGAACCCGACCCGACGAAGCTCGCCGCGGTGCTGCGGCAGGACGTCGTGCTCGGGGCCGACACGAGCGGCGGGTCCGTGATGATCCGCATGGCCGCCGCGACGAAGCGCCCGGGGTTCGCGGCCGCGGTGAGCGCGCTCCGCGTCGAGGATGCGACGCTCGACCGGTTGTCGAGCCTCGCCGCGCGCGCGTACCTCGCGAACGGCAACCTGACGACGCTCCACGGGGTCACGGGCACGCAGGCCTACCGCGTCCTCGAGCCATACGTCGCGGACCGAAACCGCGCGCGCCGCACGCTGTGGCAAGCACTCGCGTCCGTCTACCTCGGCACGGGCGCGCCCGAACTCGCGCCGCTCGACGCGCCGGCACCGCCGTCCTGGGACACCGTCCTCGGAGCGGCGCGCGAGCGCCTCGACGATCACGACGTGAAGCTCGCGGACGCCGCTCGCGAGGAGGAGCGGGTGCTCGGTGGCGCGCTCCATCGTCGCGCAGCGGCGAAGCGACTCGGGCTGGGTTGACGGATCGACTGCTCGCGCTCGCTGGGGAGGCGATTCGGTTCCGGTCGATTGCTAGTCTGCGCTGCGCAGACCAGTCCACGGAGTCGAAGCATGCGCACGCTGATCACCAACGGAACGATCGTCACCGCCACGGACACCTACACGGCCGACGTGCTCGTCGACGGCGAGACGATCGCCGCGATCGGGAAGGACCTCGCGACGCCCGTCGACCGCACCATCGACGCGACGGGCAAGTACGTCATCCCCGGCGGCATCGATGCGCACACGCACCTCGACATGCCGTTCGGCGGATCGTTCTCCGTCGACGATTTCCGCACCGGCACGATCGCGGCGGCGCACGGCGGCACGACGACGGTGATCGACTTCGCGATCCAGGAGCGCGGTCACTCGCTGCGCGCGGCCTTCGACACGTGGATGAAGAAGGCCGAGGGGAAAGCCGTCGTCGACTACGGCTTCCACATGATCATGCGGGAGTCGACGCCCGCGCTGCGCGAGGAGATGGGCGCCTTGGTGCGCGAGGGCATCACGAGCTTCAAGCTCTTCATGGCGTACCCCGGCGTCTTCTACATGGACGACGCGTCGATCTTCCGCACGATGCAGCGGTCCGGCGAGATCGGCGCGACGATCTGCATGCACGCCGAGAACGGCCCCGTGATCGACGTCTTGATCGAGCAGGCGGTCGCGAAGGGCCACAAAGCGCCCAAGTGGCACGCGCTCACGCGGCCCGCGCGCCTCGAAGCGGAAGCGACGCACCGCGCGATCTGCCTCGCCGAGGTCGCCGACGTGCCCGTGTACATCGTGCACCTCTCCGCGGCCGAAGCGCTGGAGCAGGTGACGCTCGCGCGCGACCGCGGCCTGCCCGCCTTCGCCGAGACGTGCCCGCAGTACCTCTTCCTCTCCTACGAGAACTACGAGGAGCCCGGCTTCGAGGGCGCCAAGTACGTGATGAGCCCGCCGCTGCGCGCGAAGGAGAAGCAGAAAGAGCTGTGGCGCGGCCTGCGCACGAACGACCTGCAGGCCGTCTCGACCGACCACTGCCCCTTCTGCATGAAGACGGAGAAGCAGCTCGGCAAGGACGACTTCTCGAAGATACCGAACGGCGCCCCGGGCATCGAGACGCGCATGAGCCTGCTCTACGACGGCGGCGTCCTCGCGAAACACGTCTCGATGAACCGCTTCGTCGAGATCACCTCGACCTCACCCGCGAAGATCTTCGGCCTGTTCCCGCGGAAGGGCACGGTCGCCGTCGGCAGCGACGCGGACCTCGTCGTGTGGGATCCGAAGGGCGTCATCACGTGGAGCGCTGCGACGCACCACATGAACGTCGACTACAACCCCTACGAGGGCCGCACGTGCCAGGGTGCGCCGAGCGTCGTGCTCTCGCGCGGCGAAGTCGTCGTCGAGAAGGGCGCGTGCACCGCGAAGCCGGGCCGCGGGAAGTACCTGAAGCGCGCGCCGCGGGCGTGACGACCAGGCGTTCGCCGTCGAGCGCGGAAGCGCCCAAGCCCTCGGCACGCCGACGACCGCGATCCACGAAGCCACTTCGAGGCCGGCTCACGCGATTCGCGCGCAGGTTCGTGTACGCGGCCAAGGCGTGGCCGGCGTCCGCACCATCGAACTCATCGTGCTCGCGAGATGCCTTGGTCGGTAGAGGACGGAGCGCCCGTCACGGGGACCACCACACGTACACGCCGTTGGTGCGATTCGACGTCGCCGGCGGGCAGAAGACGGCGGCCGCATTGCGGTAGAAGCACTGGTAGAAGCGCACGCCACCGCTGGCCGGCACGACTCCGCGCACGGAGATGGACGGGTTCCCCGCCTCGGGATAGCGCGAGGCGTTGGCCGAGTTGTTCTTCGTGCCCAGACGGACGATCGAGCCTACGACGCAGCCCAGGCCGTCGTCGATCGCGAAAGCTGCCGGGGCCAGTTGCGTCCCCTGGAAGTAGAGCGCCGTCGAGTTGGGCATCGAGGCCCCGTGGAGGACGAGCGTGTCCGCGCCGACGCTCGCCGTGCCCGTCGTCGACAGGGTCGCGCCGCCAGCGAAGAGCGAATTGGGACAGCCCGCGTTCGGAACTCCCGGCCCGCAGGGACAAGGGGAACCCGGGTAGCTCCCGTCGCCGGAGCAGTACGGCAGGGTCGCGCCTTGCTGCGGCGCGTCGTAGATCCCGCCGGCGACGTCGCCCGGTCCGGAAGGCAGCGCGAGGCTCTCCCACACGAATCCGAACGCGCGCCCGCTCCCGCCGCCGCTGCGCACGGAGGTCAGACGCGCCCGGCCTTCACGCGTCGCGGACCACGCGACGCGCGTGCGCGGCTCCGTGTGGAACAAGCCGCTCGCGTCGACTCCGTAGTGCGTCACGTACACATCGAAGTTGGCGGAGCCGTGGGTCGGCGACTCGGAGTACGCGATCAGGATCTGCGTGCCGTCGGTGTCGATCGAGGGCTCGAGCTGGTCCGAGAAAACGTCGGGCGAGTCCTCGCCGGTGACGGGGATCAGGGCGACCGGAGCCATCGCGTCGACGAGCAGCAGCACCACGTCCGGTTCGGCCACGGGGTACCACTCCTCGTACGCGATACCGAAGCGGCGTGTTCCAGCCACGTCGAGTCCCGAAGAGACCGAAGGCCGCATGAGCGCGTACGGTTCAAAGCCCGAGCCCGGGAAAACGACGTTGACCAGCGTCGACGGCGACGTGATCACGCCGTCCCAGTGCACCTGTGCCGCGTGGATCGAGCTCTGAAAGAACGGCCCAGGACCCTGTCGATCCCACGCGATGTTCCAATCCTGCAGGATGGACGGCGCGGGACCGTCGCTCTTCGAGATCGCGGGGCGGCAATCCAGGGTCGCGCCTGAGTTGTCGATGAGGATGGTGCTGCTCCCCAGCAGGGTCGCATTCGTCTGCACGAGACGCGCGTGGACGTCGTCGTCAATGGCGGAGAACACACGCGTCCACACGACACAGTAGTACGTCGGGCCGACGAGCACGGGATCGCCCCCGACGTCGGGTTCGAGTCGATCCCCGCTCGTGTCGCTCGTGCTGATCAGGAACTGAACGCTCTGCGACACCGGCAGCTCCGACTCGCGCTCCCGTCCCCACACGCTGCGCGTGCCGCTCGCCGGGAGCCCCACCGCCGCGACCACGAGGAACTGCGTCGCCAGGCGATTGCTCGCCACGCGCGGAGCCGCCCAGTAGTTGCCCGTGAAGTCGATCGTGTCGATGCTGCTCGCGACCAGGTTGCCGCTGGCGTCGTGCTCCTGTGCCCAGACGTCGTGGTCCGTCGCGCTGTACACGCGCTCCCAGCACACGAGGTACCGTCCCTGCCCGGCCTCGAACGCGATGTCCGGCGCCAGGGAATCGAACGCGCCCACCTCCACCGCGAACGTCGTCACCAGCGGATCGACCACCAGCGGCAGATGCGCGCGCTGCACGAACTCCGCAGGCACGCGGATCTCGATCGCGCCGTCGACCCAGGCCGATTCCAAGTCCAGGCGCGCGCCGGCCGCGTCGATCGCCGTCGCGCGGCCATAACGCACGCGGCCGTACTCGTTGGCGAACTCGATTCCGGTGCCGGTCGGCTCGAGCTCGGTCTCGACGCCCACGCGCACCACGATCGCGCCACGCTCGGGGAGCGCCGCGAGCTCGAACGACTGCTCCACGCCGTCGGGACGCAGATCCAGGCGCTCGACCACCCCGCCGTGATCCACGCGCAGGGCGGCGCCCTGGCGCGTCACGATCGCGGGTGAGCGCAGCGCGAGCGGATCCCCGGCCGCGGTCACGGACGCCAGGGAGAACGCGACCGGAAAGTTGCGCGGCGCGTGAGAGCCGAAGAACGGGATGTAGCTGAATCCGCGTGCGTCGACCCGGGCCTTGTACGTGCCACCGTGGGCCCAGACGGCGCCGTCGCCGGGCTCGTCGACGAACACCTGATCCGCCGGAACGCTCGGCGACGTCATCGACGACGTCGCGCCGCCGCCCACGCCGATCGGTTCCCCTCGGGTGGATACCGGCCGCCGTTCCGTGCTGCCGCTCCTGCGGGCATCGCGCGCAACGGCCGCAGGCGGAGTCGCGGTCGTCGGCGCGAACGATTTCGAGTCCAGCATGTGCGGCAACGGCTGCGGCGCGGGTTTCGCGCCGGCCTGAGTCGGCTGCTCGCCCTGGACGGAACTCGGAACGGAAGCCGCGCCATGGGCCGGCACGGGAACGGCGATCCCGGCCACGACGGCCATCAGGGCGGAAGATGCGATCGAACAGGTGCGCGAACGAAGCATGGGAACCTCCAGTGGGGACGCTGCGATCATTGGGGACGCTCCGATCTCTCAGCGACAGCAATCCGTCGCAGCGGAGGAAATTCCGGCGGAATCGCCGGCGGTCTCGGCCGGCGGTCGGCGTGGTCGGGTCCGGGCGCGCACCTGGGGCTGGCACGCGCTCGCGGCTCGCTTCCGGATCAGGAGCTGCACCGACGTCGCCGGAGCCCAGATCCGAGTCGCGGCGCTTTGCGTTCGCGCCGCCGGCCCGTCGATCGAGGCCGCAGGCGTGTGCCTGCGGCCTCGAGGGCGGACTGCTCGACCTACTGACGCTTCGGCAGCTCGCGGAGAGCCGGAATCTCCGACAGCGAGCTCGCGCCGGCACCGGGCTCGACCGTCGAAGTGGAGGAGCGATCCGCGGCCGCCGGCGTCCGGGTCGCGGCCACTCTTCCACCGGGGCTGCGCTGCGACAGTTCCGCATCGCGTTGGGCCTGCTCCTGCAGGTGCGCAGCCTGGGCCGCGTTCAGGGGAGCCTCCTTTGCCGCGAGACGCTGCTCGTGCAGGACGTACGAGAGGCCGCGCTCCCTCGGCAGGCCGTAGGCCTCGGGATATAGGTACAGGCCACGCTCCTCGGGTCGCTTGTCCTGCTCGACAGGGATTCGGTTGGATTCGGCGAATGGGTCCTTGCGGATTCCCGTCACCTGCCACGACACCTCCATCCCCGGGAGACCACCGGCGATCGAGAACCTATTGTGCTCGATCTTTCGGGCAATGTAGAGGTTTGGTCCCGGAGCTCCAATCGATGTCAATTGGTAGCGGAAATTGTCATTTATGGAACCGAACCAATTGGGCAGCTCCACTACGGCCGTGCCCGAAGAGTCGAGCACGGCGACACCATCGTAGATGTTCTTCATGTCCGGCGACTCGACGAAGGAGTGGTACAGATACTTGTTCTCCGGATCGAGTGGATGATCGATCTTGAATGATCCCGCGCCCTTCGACAACGTACCCGACACTGCGACGTCACCGTCGAAGAACCCAGCATATCCAATTGAAGTGCCGACGGACGCGAAGAGCCCGATGCTCAGTGACGTGGTCGGCCCCGTCGCTCTAGCGTACACACCGTAGCTTCCATCATCGACGCTACCGGAAGCCGTGAAATAACCACCATAGTGCTCGCCTGTACCCGGCACGTCTGCGGTCCCGCGGACTCCCATCCAGCCGCCGTCGAAGTCCCCACCGATCCCATAGAAGCTGCGTGGCTCGCTGATGCCCCGGACGCCGATCGTATCGCTTGCGGCTGTATGGACGGTCGAGCCGCGCACGGCTGGAGCTCCGCTGTCGTCCGATCTCGAGAAGCCCCATACACCCGGGCTCGTCCCGTTCACGCTCTCGTGTGATCCGAAGACTCCAATTCCAGCGCTCGTGCCGCTTTCCATTCCGTAAAACGAACCTCCATTCTGTCCGAGGCCCTGGACACCCTCCGACAGCCCCGGCCCCGAGAAAGGAGCGATGAACAGGCCGGCGTAGTTGTTCCCCGCCGCGGGCAACGCCGTCGCTACGCCGACGACCCCGGCCTCTCCCCCAGTGAAGTGTCCGCCGATACCCCAACCGGCCTGCGGCGTCCCAACCCCGATCACCCCGGCATCGTTCGAAGCCAGGGCATGCGTGACCTGACCCTTCACACCGGCCGAGCGCGCCCCCGTGTACCCGGTCTGCCCCGACACATTGGCCGTACTCCCGAGGACGCCTGGAGCTGTGCCCGTTGCCGCGTCGTGGACTCCGATGACTCCGGCTGCGCCCTGGTCCGTGTAGCCGCCGACTCCGTAGCCCCCCACGACGTCGGTCGACCCACTGACGCCGGACTTGGCGAAGTACGTGGGAGTACCGACTGATCCCAGGATCCCCGTCGCCAGGCCCGCCCCCGCAGGCACGTTGCCTACGACGCCGAATCCGTCCGGCGAAGAGGACTCACCGCGCACGCCCTCGCCGTCGCCCAGCGAGCCGACGCACCGACCGCGCACTCCGATTCCATCGGAGGATGCGACGGATCCATCCACGCCGACCGTCGTGCCTGTCGAGGACATCGCTTCACCGCGCACACCGGTGCCACTTGGAGCGAGTGCGCTCCCGTAGACCCCGAAGCCCGAGATGCTGGTCGACGTCGACTCGCCACGGACACCGACCCCGAGGCCATCGATCGCATTCGAGACACCGTGCACGCCCGCTGCAGCGCCATCAGTGTGGGAGTGAAGGCCGAAGACCCCGGTTCCCTGGTCTGAATTGGTCTCCGAGTGGACGCCGTAGGTCGCGCCCGTGATGGCGAGCGCCCGAGCCCTGACGCCGATCCCGCTGGGCGCGCTTGTTTGGCCGGCGACGCCGACATCTGCGCCGATGCCGAGTAGACCGGCATTGGTACCCTCGCCGCGCACGCCGGTGAAGCCCTGACCGTAGACGCCCGTTCCCGCACTCGCGGAGGCCGTGCCTTGCACTCCGTACGCAGGTGAAGTGCTCGTCGCCGACTCACCGCGCACCGCCGCCGCGCCCAGGGTCGACGAGAAGGTGCGTCCCTGAACGCCCGCACTCGCTCCGGTGCTGGCAGCGTGATCGCCCCACACCCCGGTGGCGTTGGGTGCCGCGGCAGTTCCATACACGCCGAAACCCGCGCCCGCAGACGACTGGGCTTCGCCGCGCAGGCCGTAGCCGCTAGACGAGACTGTCGTGCCACGCACCCCGATGTTGCTGCCGACTCCGCCGAGCGCTTCGCCGCGCACCCCTGCGGCGAAGAGGTCGTTCGAGCTGTTCACGCCATGCACTCCGACCGTCGCGCCGGTCGTAGCCGTCGCCAGTCCCTTGACTCCGGTACCGTTGGTGGATGCCGACTCGCCGAGCACACCGGTCGTCGTCGCGCTCACGTGGTTCGCCCTCCCGTGCACGCCGATCGACGCCGGGTTGTTCGTCTCGCCCAGCACGCCGAGGGCCGTGCCGACGCCGTACACGGCGATGCTGCTCGTGCCGAAGACGCCGATGTTGTTGCTGCCGCCGCTTGAGGTGAAGTAGCCGCCATAGCGATTGCCCGTGCCCGCGAGGTTGGCTTCGCCACGCACACCCGTCGTGCCGCCTTGGCCGAAGATGCCGGTCGCCGCGCTCTCGATCACGTGCAGCCGATGGGCGGGCGTGGTCGTGCCCATGCCGACGTTGCCGCTCGCACTGACGTTGAAATCCGAGCTCAGCGGAAAGAGCATCCCCAGCGTCGGCGCGCTCGACGCGAAGATGCAGCTCATGCTCGCCTGGTCGTTTACGTTCGGCGCTCCGTTGCACGTCGCCACCGCACTGATGGCCGTGCCGACTCGGGTGAAGCTCGAACCTGGAGGAGGGTTGATCAACATCGAGGTGCCGCCGCCGCTAGTCGCGGGGCCCGCGGCGCCGCGCTTTCCGCCCTGTCTGCGGCGACCCTGCGCGTCCGCAGCAGCCGTGCTCGCGGTGTCGGGCTCGGCTCCTTGGAGCGCGCCCAGATCGCCAGCGGCGGAATCCGGGCTGGCGAACTCCGGCAGCTCGACGGGCTCGAACAGCGTCGCGCCCTGGTTGTGGAACAGGACGTCGCCGCGATCGGTGTGCAGGTGCAGGTCGAGGAGCCCGTCCTGGTCGTAATCGTTCCAGTGCGCCAGGCGATCGACGCCTTCGTGCTTCAACTGGACGTCGGCACGCTCGAACAGGCCTTTCCCCGCGTTCCTGAACAGGCTCGGGCCCGAGAGAGCGCTTCCCACGAACAGGTCGAGCCTACCGTCGGCGTCGTAGTCGCCCCACGCGATGGCCGTGACGCCTGAGGCGAATTCGAGGCCCGAGGCCCCGGTCGCGTCCTCGAAGCTCCCGTCGCGCCGATTGCGCAGGAGCCGGATCTCGCCCGCGGGTGAGACTACGAGCGCGTCGTCGACGCCATCGCCGTCCCAATCGCCCCAATGAAATAGTGCGGGCGCACGAGAAACGTACGCATCTTGGACGACGGTTGATGTCGACAGTGCGAACGGAGCGACGGTGGTCGTCGCGCTGATGAGCAGTGTGAGCATGGAAGGCTCCTCGGGAAAGGGACAGAGAACGAGTACCGCCCTTCACAGCGTCCGATCGCGTGGTAGCGGAAGACAATCAGCGCACTTTCCAACCTGATCTCGAACCGTGCGCAACCCGACGTTCCACCGGCGCCGCAGCCGGCGGCGTCGGCCCGGACACGATGTGCCCTCCGGCCTTCACCCGGTTGCGTCGCAGGGCCGAGGGGGCGCGTATCACTGCACGTTCATCGTCATGCCCGCGGCCGAATAGGCCGGCACGAGCGCGAGGCCGCCCCCGAGTTGGTCGCCCTGCAGTGCCGAGAACGTGCCAGTACCCGATGCATGCGTGATCACGGGGAACGCGTCGCCGAGCATGGGCACGTAGACGCCGCCCACGATGATGTCGAGCAGACCGCCAGACGTCATCGCGCCGGTCACGACGCACGTCCCGAACGACGCGGTCGAATCGAGACCCAAGCGCAGCGTGGAGCCGGCGCCCAGCGTCAGGGCGCCCTGCGTGCGCAGCACGGCTCCGGGCGCGGCCACGAGCACGCCCGCATTGCCCCAACCCTGTTGGAAGCGCATCGTCCCGCTCAGATTCTCGAACGTGCCGGTATTCGTCAGCACGAGCGCAGCGAGCTCGGCAGTGCCGCCGCCCGTGTGGCGCAGGAGGCCCGCATTGGCGATGGAAGTGCTGGTCGGGTTGGCCTGCGAGAAGTCCGACTCGCCCTGCATCTCGAACGTGCCGTCGGAAGCGTTCTCCACCCCTCCAGCGCCTTCGAGCTGGATGCGGCCGACGTTCATCGTGACCGCGCCGTGGTTCTCGATCACACGGCCTAGGGGCAGCGTGCCGGCACCGCTGATCGAAGCCGTGCTCCCCGGCGCGAGGATCAGCCGACCGCCGGCGCGGATCTCGGACGGGGAGCAGCTCAGCGTCCCGGTGACGGTCACGTCGGCGGTGCCGTCGAGGATGCCAGGGCTCGCGAGCGTGAAGGTCGGAAACGTCTGCGGCGCCTCGAAGATCACGTGCGCACCGTTGGGGCCGGCGAAAGACGACGCGACGATCGTGTCGCGGAACGTGATTTGTCCGCCAACGAGTTCGACGGGACCCGAGACCATGAATGCTCCGGGGGAGAACCCGTGCACACCGCCTGTCATTTGGAAGAGCTGGGCGCACGTCAGCGGTCCCTGGATCGAGCTCGTCCCGTTCGCGAGGACCACGCTGCCGGCCGACTGGATCGGTCCAGTCGAAGTCAGCGCCCCGCCTGCGTGGCGGAGCGTCGCACCTGCGGAGACGGAGAGCGTGCCCGAGTTCGTGAGGGCGCTCGTCCCACCGCCGCCGAGGGAGCCCTCGCCGGACAGAATCGCGATCGTCCCGAGGTTCTGCAGGTCACTCACGCGCAGGTAGCCCGTTCCGGCGACCCGTAGAGCGCCCTGGTTCGTGAGCGCGTCGCCCGCGATTCCGCCGCCCGTGACCACGATCACGCCGTCACTTCCATTGACGCGCGCACCCGCCCCGCGCCACTCGCCTGCGGTCACCTGCACTACGCCGTGGTTTTCGAACGGGCGGTCGAACGGTTGCGGAGCGCCCGCGAGGGTCACCGTGGCGCCGAAGGCGGCGCGCAGGAGGCCCGTTCCACGGAGCTCGCTCCCGGTCATGGACAAGACGCTCGTGATCGTGATCTCCCCACTGCCGTCCAGAATGCCCCCAGAGAGGGACACGCTCGCGAGTGTCTGGGGCGCGTTGAAGACCACGTGCGCGCTACCGATGCCCGTGAACGAGCTCGCCACAATCGGGTTCCGGATCGTGAGCATTCCCGACGTGATCGTCACCGAGCCGGAGGCGAGGAAGCGACCCGCCGCGAAGCTGGCGACGCCGGCCGAGTGCACGTACGGTCCGCTGATCAGGAACGGACCGTCGATCGTGGCGGTCGCACCCTGCACGACGGTGACTCCTCCCGCCCCCTGGATGGTGCCGGTCGATTGGAGCACCGACTGGATGCGCATGGTCGCCCCGGCCCCGACCCCAATCAAACCCTGGTTCAACATGTTCGACGGGCCGACGCTGTCGACCACGAGCACGCCGCCGTCGACATAGATCGGACCGTTGTTCGTCCACGTCGTGGAGCGCACGCGCAACTGCCCGCTGTCCACGCGCACGATCCCATCGTTGACCATGGGGCTGCCGCTCAGACTGCAGCTCCCCTGCGCGCGCAGGAGCCCGTCGGTCGCGTTCTCGATCAGCGGGCCGATCAGATTGCCGCCGAGCACGACGAGCCCGTGGTTCTCGAGCACGCGCTGGCGGTCCGGCGCGTTGGTCGAGGTCGAGAGACTGCCCCCCGACGCGACGACGAGCCGCCCCGCACCTTCGATCCGACCGGCGCTCCACGTCGAGGAGCCGGTCACGTTCAGGTCGCCGGGACCGCTCACGACGCCCGTGCCCGACAGCGCGAAGACGCCGACGGAGCTCGCTTCCTGGAGGGTGAGCGTCCCGCTCGAGAGCGCGAGCGGCGTGCGCGCAACCAGCTTCAGGATGCCGCTCGCGCCGGTCGTGTGCGCGACGTTCGAGAGCGGCGCGTCGATCAGCACCCGGTCCGACGCGCCCGGCACGAGGTTGGTGCTCCAGTTCGCCGCGTCGTCCCACGCCGTTCCGTTCCCGCCGCCGTCCCAGAAAACCGTGAACTCGCTCGTGACGTGGACGTCGAGCGCGAAATCGTCGCCGCCCGTGCCGTTCGCGTCGCCGTCGAAGGCATTGCCGTTGCGATCGCGCACCTGCGCGGCGAGGAAGCGCAGGCGCAGGTCCCCGAGCGGCACGGCCGCCGTGACGCGCACGACGACGCGGCGATCGCCGGCCGTGAGCCGAGCGTCGAACGGGAGCAGCACGTCGTCCATCGTCCCCACGGCGTTGTCGTTGCCGGCCGACCGCACCTCGAAGGCTGTGCCGAGCGCGGCCACGTCCAGCGCCTCGGACGCGAGCACCGAGAATGCGAAGGTACCGAAGAAGCTCGGCGGCAGCGTCGCGGACGCGCCGGGGAAAGTGGCAACCACCTGCGGCGGGGTCGAGTCCGCTACGACGTCGAAGTTCCGCGGCGGCGTCGAGGCCGCATTACCGCCCGTGTCCGTTGCACGCAGTTGCAGGGTGTGCGTGTTCGATCCGACCCCGACGTGCTCCGGCAGCTCGAGGAAGAACTGGAAGGGGAAGGCCCCGTCCGTCTGCACTCGCTGGCCGTCGAGCAGGAGCTCGACCGCTCTGATCTGCACGTCGTCGGAAGCGCTCGCGCGAAGGAGCAGCGTCGTGCGCTCCGTGTATTGCGGCAAGTCAGGTGAAGGCAGCAGCGCGATCACCGGCGGCACGCCGAGCGCGTCATATCCGCGGTAGTTGACCACCTGCAGGCCCGATGCGGAGTCGGCGACGTACGCGAGGCCGCCGTAGATGCATACGGAACGAGCGAGGCCCGGCGTCAAGAAACTGGTGACGAAGGTCTGTGGCAGGCTGGTTTCGCTCGGATTGGTGAAGTCGTAGAGCGCCAGGTCGTGCAGCACGTCAGCCGAATTCGGCCCTACGGCTGCCACGCCGAGCCGGGAGCCGTTGGCGACGACCTGCGTCCACCCGACCTGCCCTGTATCGCCTCCGCCTAAGGGGAGGATCATCCCGCGCGTTCGGACGTCGAACGTGTGGAAACCGCGCATGTGCGTCGCGTACGCCGTTCCATCTCCGACGAAGAGCCTGCGCCTCCCTGTGGCGAGGGGCGTCGTGCCCTCCACGGGAGCGCTGGCCAGGACGCTCAGCGGCAGGTCAAAGACGCGCAACTCACGAATCAAGCTGTCCGCCAGGACGAAAAGGCGCTCACCCTCGATCGCGAAGTCGTGCACGGACGCTCCGAGGTCGAGGATGTCGAGCACGGCGCCCGTGCTGAGCTCCACCGAGGCTACGTGGCCGGCTCCCGTGCCGACGAACACGAGGCCACCGGCGACGGCGACCGTCTGAACTGCGCCGCCGCCGAGGCTCGTGGTGGGCACCTGGTGCAGGATCGCGGCGGTGGCCAAGTCCTCCACGTTGAGGATCGCGAGCCCCCCCGGACCATCCGCCACGGCGACGTACCGCTCGGAGAGGTCGGCCTCGCGCGCGTCGCCCGGCGTGTCGACCCGCGCGACGAGCACCGGCGGCATGGCGTTGAAGACGTTGAATGCCGAAATGCCCGCCGTGCCCCGAGCGACGATCGCCAAGTCGCCGAAGGTCGCCACGTCGAGCGCCGTCGCGGCCGTCGGAGCCGTCGCGATGATGCCGGTAGCGATGGTCACGCCGTCCAGGGGATTCAGGCCCTGCAGAATCTCCGCGGCGTCGGTGACGCCGTCGTCGTCCGAATCCGGGTCGGCCGCGCTCGTCCCGACCACGAACTCGCCTTCGTCCGAAAGGCCGTCCTGATCCGAGTCCGGCAGGATTTCATTGGGCACGAAGATCGCCGAAGGCATGTACGGAATCGGGGGAAAGAGGACGCAGCTTCCACCTCCCCCGGAGGAGCTCGAGCAGAGGAGCCGCGGCGTCACGACCGAGGTGAATGCGAAGTCGAGGTTGGTCCTGTCGAGGAGCTTGATGTGGATCTGACGGTTGAACGGGAATCGATTCGACGTAAGCGTGTTCACGTTGCCTTGAATGACGCTGCTCGATCCCGGCTCATAGGCCGCGAAGGCGATCGACTGACTAGGCGTCGGAGTCGCATTTGCATCGGAGACTGTGCCGATGCCCTGCTCGTACATGGTTCTGATCTCATCGAACACAGTAAACCTCTCGACTCCGGCGGGCGTGCCCACCCCGAGCAGGGACACCTGCAGGAGACCTAGTGTCGCGACGAGGTCGTCCCGATCCGTGAAGTCGGACTGGCCCGCCTGTGCGTGCGTGTACACGCCTTGGGTCCACAATGCGGTCGTCCGATTGACGTGGTCGATCATGCCCTGAACGTCTTGGGCGATAATCATGGACGGCCGCGGCAACGCGAGCAGTACGGCAGCTTCCGCGCTCGTGATCAGTTCCCCGCCTGGGGAACCGTCGTCGATGGCCGTACCGACCTGGTCAATTATCCTCGCGATCGAATTGGAGGCCTCCACCGAATCCTGGAGTGGATCGATCGCGTTGGTCCAGAGAGGAGAACCGAGGACGAGTTCGTGACACCTCCCCCAGTGACCGAGGGCGGAGAGCAGTCCGGCCGCAGGATTCGGTGGGACCGCGAGCAGCTCGCACGCGCAGGTGTGGTAGATGTTCCAGATCGCACCACCACAGGCGAGGGCCTGCCCCAGGTATGGAATGAACTTGAGCGACCCGCTCAGGCATGACCTAGTGGCACTCTGAGCACTCCAAAGCAGTTTCGCTCTGCACGTCGTGGGGTTGCCACTGAGGCAGGTGGAGCTGGTTCCGAGACCTTGTTGCATCAACGACTGGATGCAGGGGTTGTTGGAGATCCCCAGGCCTGGGATCCAGGCCGCAGCGCAGTTCAGCGAATTTACGCCGGTGGCCGTCAGGCACCCCGACCAGCCTTGACACCCTCGGTCTCGCGGCGGCTCCAGCAGTCCTTGGCCGGGGAGCGCCCCATGCCATCCCGGCGCCAGCACGCCGCTGCCCTGACTCTCGATGAACAGCCCATTGCTGCTCACGATCGCCGGGGCGACGGATTCCCACTGGCCGGAGTCGTGGTTGAAACTCCAGATCATCGCTTCTGCTCCAGGCGCGAGAGGCTGGCCCGTGCTCGGCAGCGGGAGATTCGGAAAGCGGACTGGCGCTGGCGCATCGAAGTTCGAGGCGCCATCCGTCTGCACCGTGATCACGATCGGGAACTCCAGGCCGGCCGGCAGGGGACCTGGGAGTCGATCGGGCGGAACAGGTGCGATGCCCACCTGAATGCCGGGCGTTCCGTCGTCGTAGAAGAGCGACCCTGCAGGCACCGTGATCTGCGTACCCACGAACTCGGGATGCGCCGCGAGCACCCCCGGCGCGAACGTGAGCGTCGTGGCGCTCGTCGTGCTCACCGGTTGCAGGGTGCCGACCGGAACGAGCGGCAGGTACGCGTCCCCCACGACGAGCTCCTGCCCCGGCCGCGTGTCCCACGCCTTGCCGACCTTTGGATAGTAGCCCCCGACCGGCACCGGGTTCGTCGCCGTCGTGCCGTCGATGTGCACGAAGATCCGCCCCGCGGGCGCGGGATCGAGCGTGAAGTTGCCGTTCGCGTCCGTGAGCGCGAAGAGCGTGCTCTCCGCGCCGTCGACGGCCACGCGTACGCCCTCCAACGGCACGTTGATCGGCCCGCCGCCCGGCGCGAGCTCGGACGCGAACACGCGGCCGCTCACCTTCGTGCCCGGGAACGGCGCGAGCGCCGTCGTGTCGAACTCGAACGAGCGCGTCCCGCCAGGCACGCCGTCGCCGTCCGCGTCGACCAGCCGGCCTTCGGCGTCGAGGAGCAGCGCGCCGTCGACGGTCACGCGCACGCGTCGCGACTCGGGCAGCGGCTGCACGTAGAAGAGGGTCAACGCACGGCGGTTCGCCGAGACGCGCGGGCTGAACGGCAGGTTCTGGCCCACCGAGGTCACGCTGATCGCGCCCGTGAACGCGCTCGTCGGGTCCAGCGGCTGGTCGAAGCGGAGGATCGTCTCGCGCGTCAACGAGACACCGGCTTCCCCCGAGGCGGGAGAGGTCTGGGTCAGTACCGCGGGATACGGCCCGACGATCCCACGCGCCGGCCGGCTCGGGCCGCCGGGCTGCACTTGGTGGGTCTGGGAGGTGACCGGGCCGGCCGCGAGGAGGCCAGCGACGGGAAGCGACCACAGCGACGCGAACCGGGGACCGAGGTGCATTGCGCAACTCCTTCGATGAGGTGGACGAAGGTCCGAGCGAGTGGAGTGGCGGTTCGCGGGCGAAAAACTTCGATTCGCCGCGCGGGGCTCTGGGACCAACGACAAGTCGGGATCGCACGCCGCTGTCGCGAGGAAGGGGCGGCGCGAAAGCGCAAGCTCGCCTCCGATCGCGCACCTCGTCCCGACGTCGCGGGCTTGCTGGAGACCCGCGTCCAGACCGCTGCCAACCGGACGTACCCCCCCGAGGCAAGGTGCCCGGGTTGGGTCCCCGACTTCCTGAAGCGACGCGCGTGCGCAGGCGGAGAAACGACGCAGGGCTGCCGGTTCAGCGACCGCGCGGCGCGCTCCAGAATCGTACGCCGCGGTTCGACGTCGTGATCACGACATCGCCGACGCCGGGACCGACGAGGTACGTGAACGCATAGCCGTCCGTCGCGAATGAAGCAATCGAGCGTCCGGTCGCCGCGTCGCCGACGTCGAGCGTCGGGGTCGGTCCCAGCGTGAAGACGCGGCGCTCGTCCGCGCTCAGCGCCAGAAAGGGCTCGGGGCGCTCGAGCATCAGTTCCCGGCTCCATAGGCGCTGGAGAGGCTCGACACTCCAGCGCTCGAGGCGAGACGGACGGTTCGAGGCCACGTAAAGCGTCCGTCCGTCGCGCGTGAAGGCCGCGCGGCGATACGCTTCGGCAGAAGGCGCGGACTCTCGAAGCACGCTTCCGGTGGAGGCGTCCCGCAGCTGCACGCGACCGTCCCGCGGCAACGTGACGAGAAGCGCGCCGTCCTGCGACA
>JACRIO010000341.1 GCA_016220035.1 Planctomycetota bacterium
CCCTCGCGCGCGACGCGTTCGAGCTCGACCCGTGCCTCGAGGCGCCGCCCCTCCTGCGCCAGCACCACGCCGAGGTTCAAGCGCGCGCCGAGCTCGTCGGGCGCGAGGTCGAGCGCCCTTCGGTAGGCCGCTTCCGCGAGCGCGAACTCCCTGCGCGTCGCGCGCGCGACGCCGAGGTTGTACCAGCCCTGCGCGTAGGCCGGGTCGAGCTCCAACGCGCGCTGGTACGCCTCGAGCGCCTCGTCGGAGCGCCGGAGCGCGAGCAGCGCGTTGCCGCGCAGCATGTGCGCGGCCGCGAACCCGGGCGTGAGTTCGATGGTCCGCGCGAGCGCCTCGAGCGCCTCCGCGGGCCTCCCGAGCTCGATGAGCGCGCTCGCGCGGTCGAATTCGATCCGGCCGTACTCGGGCGCCTGCTTCGCGGCGAACTCGTAGCAGGCGAGCGCCTCGGCGAGCCGGCCCTGGCTCTGCAGGGCGACGCCGAGGTTGTGCGCGAGGGTCGGGCGATCGGGATGCAGCCGCCGCGCGACGAGCCCGGTCTCGACCGCCTCCGCGAAGCGGCCCTGCCGGTTGAGTTCGTCGACGAGGTTGTTCCACGCCATCCACGCGCCGGGGTTCTTCTCGAGCGTCGCCTTCCACAGGGTCTCCGCGTCCTGGAAGTCCTTCGCGTGACCGCGCGCGAGGAACGCGAGTACGAAGAGCACGAGCAGCGCGAGGAATCGCAAAGCCGCCGCCGCGCCCGGGGCGACGCGCCGCACGAGCACGGCTCCACCCGCCGCGACGAGCACGATCGGCCCCAGGCCGGCGAGGTACTGGAAGTGGTCGGCGACGAACGAATAGCGGACCGGGATCGCGTCGACGAAGCCGAGCGCGGGGAAGAGCGTGCCCGCGAAGTAGAGGAGCGCGACCACTGGCGAGCGCCCGATGCGCTTTCGGAGGGTGAAGAGCGCGAGCGTGCAGCTCGCGAAGGCGACGGCTGGGAGCAGGCTCGGGCCGAGCGGGCCGGTCGTCGACCAGCGCGGATGCACGAAGCAGGTGCCCGGGGGCCAGGCGAGGTGCCCGAGGTAGAACCACAGATCCTTGCCTGCGACCGCGAGGCGCGGGAGGAAGTCGGCGAGGTCGGTCGGGTGCTCCGCGCCGCCGACGCGGCCCACCTCGCGCTCGAGCCACGGCGTCACCACGGCGAAGCTCGCGGCTAGCAGGAACGGCAGCACGACCCAGGGCACGCGCTTCGTCCACCCGCGTCCGCCCTCGCGCGCCCACGTCACCAGGAGGATCGCCGGCACGAGCGTGCACGTCACGGTCTTCGACAGCACCGCCGCGAGCGCGAAGAGCACGAACGCGGCCCACGCGCCGTAGCGCCGTGTTCCGCGCAGGAGCCCTTCGTCGAAGCGCGCCCACGCGAGCCACGCCGCGAAGTAGAAGCAGGCCGACAGCGTGTTCTTCTGCTCGGAAATCCACGCGACGCTCTGGACCTGGAGCGGGTGCAGCGCCCACAACGCTCCCGCAAGCCATGCGCCCGGGAGCGCGAGCCGCCTCAGGACCCCGACGCACAGGAGCGCCGCGCACGCGTGCAGCGCGAGGTTGATCCAGTGGTAGCCCGCGGGCTCGGCGCCGAACGCGCGGTGCTCTAGCCAGAACAGCGTGTGGACGAGCGGGTAGTACTGCTGCGCCGCCGTCGGATCGGTCCAGATGCGGGCGAGGCCGTCTGTGCCCCGCAACGCTGGCTGGGTGAGGTGTCCGTCGTCATCCCAGACGAAACCCGCGTCGAGCGCGGGCCGGTAGACGAAGAAGAGCGCGACGAAGAGCGCCGCCGCGAGGAGGAGGTCGACGAGACGCGCGCGGCCGGGAGGGACGGCTTCGGGTGCGGAGTTCACGGCGCGGATCCTGGCATCCGGCGCGCTCGAAGTCTCGGGCGCACGCGACCTCCCGATGCGGAGCTTCTCCGACGCGCGTGGGGAAGTCAGACTCGCGCGCAGCATGGGCGCAACCCCGCTTCCCCGCGTCGGCGACGAGTTCGAGCTCGCGATCGACGCGCTCGCCTCCGGCGGCGAAGGCGTCGGCCGCGCGGACGGCTTGGTCGTCTTCGTTCCCGGCGCGGCGCCCGGCGACCGCGCGCGCGTGCGCGTCGAGCGCGTGGAGATGCGCTTCCTGCGCGCGCGCGTGGTCGAACTCCTCGCCGCCTCGCCCGAGCGGCGCGCGCCGCGCTGCGCGCACTTCGGCGACTGCGGCGGTTGCACATGGCAGCACGTCACGCCCGCGGCGCAGCACGCGGCGAAGCGCGCGTTCGTGCGCGACGCGCTCGAACGCATCGCCGGCGTGCGCCTCGAACGGCCCGTCGAGCTCCTCGCCGGCCCCGAGTGGGGCTGGCGCGCGCGCGCGGAGCTTTCGTGGCGGCGCGACGAGCGGGCCGCCGCGGCGCTCGGCTATCGGCGGGCGCAGTCGCACGCGGTCGTTCCCGTGCGCGAGTGTCCCGTGCTCGTCCCCGCCGCCGAGCAGGGCCTCGTCGAGGCGTCGGCGTCGCTCGCGCGACGGCGCGACGTCGATCCGGTGGACGTGCACGGCCGCGCGTGGCTCGCGTGCGGCGACGACGAGTGCGTCCTCGCCGGCCTGCCCGGCGACGACGCGCCCCCGGGCACGATCACGCAGCGCATCGCGGGCTTTTCGTTCGAGTTCGACGTGGACGGTTTCTTCCAAGGGAACCGCGCGCTCGTCGAGACGCTCGTCGAGCGCGCGGTGGGGGACGCGCAGGGCGCGCTCGCGTACGACCTGTTCGCGGGCGCCGGCCTCTTCACGCTGCCGCTCACGCGCCGCTTCCGCCACGTCGTCGGCGTCGAAGGCTCGGCGCGCGCCGCGCGGCAGCTCGCCGAGAACGCGCGCGCGAACCGCATCGACAACCTGCGCGCGGAGCACGAGGACGTCGCGCGCTGGCTCGTGCGCGTGCCGCGCGCGAAGCCCGACCTCGTGCTGCTCGATCCGCCCCGCGCGGGCGCCGGCGTCGAGTTGGCCCGCGCGCTGGTCGAGCTCGCGCCGCCGCGCATCGTGCACGTCGCGTGCGACCCGGCGACGCTCGCGCGCGACGTGAAGGTCCTGCTCGCGGGCGGGTACGCGCTGCGAGACGTGGTCGCGCTCGACCTCTTCCCGCAGACACCGCACGTCGAGTGCATCGCGCGCCTCGATCGCGTCGGTTGAGCCTCAAGCGAGCGACTTCCGCGCGACCTCGCCCTCGACACTAAACCGGCAGTGGGAAAGTGCCTCGCTCACGTTGGCAAGGAGGGCATCAGAGCGGTCGTCGGACGAGTGCGCCGTCGGGAGCGAGCGTGACGACATCCGGAGTACCTCGCGTCGACCGAATGAGCCAGACCGGCTCACCTGCCTTGCCGACGTCGAGCGCGCCCGAGGTCGATGATCCGACCCGAACCCATGTTGCGGTCTCGCGGACGTACTCATGGACTTGGATCCGGTGGCGCTGGTCTTTGCCCTGCTCCAGCACGGGAGTCGCCAGCCAGAGCCGTCCGTCCTGGGTGTAGACGGAGTAACCCTTGTGGACCAACACACCGTTGGACAGTTTCTCATCGCGCTCCCACTGGACGAGGTCGCGGCTCCTCCATGCCTGGACCCCGCGGGGCTCCATTTCCATCTGGCCCTTCGGAGGCTGGCCCTCGCGTGCGAAGAGCAGCGCCACTCCATTGGAGATCAGGATTCTCGGATCCACGCCGTCTATAACGGCCGTCCCGGAGACCTCCCCCAGGCGCGCTTCTTCGGCGCCGGGAAGCGAGTAGTCTTCTGGCATGCGAGCGAGCCAGATTCGGCTTTGCTTGTCCCCCATGACCGGTCGGGACTCTCCGAGTCCGTCCGCGACGACATAGGTAGATCCACCCCATGCGAACACGTCCGGGTGGAACAACATGTAGAGCTTCGCTGGGCGCCCGCCATCGCGATCAACCATCACATTGGTCAGAGCCACCTCCTTGATCCACTGAACGCCCGACACGCCCCCAACTTCTCCACCGGCTCCCGTCTCACCACGGAACACGTAGATCGAGCCGCCACAGTCGACATTGGCCGCAGCGGCCCAACGGCCGTGCTCCAGTTGTGCGAAGGAAAGTCGATCCGGGTAGAACGATCCGCAACCTGAGCCGCCGCGCCAGAGGGAGGCAGGCTTCTCGAGGAGAACATCCACGGGATCGTGCGTGTCCTGAACGAGTTCCCATCTTCCTTCGTTGTCGCCGCGGAGTTGCACGTGGCACGGAGTGGATCGCCACTCACCTAGACCGTGCGCGGTCGAATCGACCTTCACGGGAACCTCCCTCGGAGCAGCGGCCACGGGGAGCGAGGGTGGGGACTGAATCAGGAGCAATACGGCCGCGAGGTGCGTGTTCATGGCAGTTCTGGTGCTTGCTGGGAGAGGTGGAAGTTGGGGCATCAGGCATTCGTGTGGGCAACCGGCGAACCCTCCGGGGTTTCCGTCCCCGGATTCGGCCCCATCCCGCTGGTGCGGTGCCTCCTCTGGGGACTCCCACTCTCGTGCTTGGCGCTGGATCACGGGTTTGGAAGCCGGTTCGGGCCTGTCGAGCGCTTGGCGCTGTTCGTTCGACGAGCCCGGTGGTCAGACAGCCGGCACCCGTGCTCGAGCCCCGACCCACACGAAACCCGTAGCGCCAACACAAGTCGCGCACTCGGCCGTGGCCGCGGACGCGAGCCCCTCGCGCGAGCACGAAGCGGTCGAGCTCGTTCCGGCACCACGCCGCGTCGCGCACGGAGGGCATGGTCGGCCGGGTGGGCGGCGCGTAGGCCCAGTGCCGCGCGCGCTCGTCCGCGTCGTTCCATGGCGCACCGTCGGCGATCCATGCGCGCAGCCGCGCGAGCGCCTCGGCCGAGAGCGGAGCGCGGTCCTTGGGCATGCGCTCGTCGGCGTCGGTGGTCGTGAGCCGGCGCAGGAGCTCGCTCTCCTCCGGCGCGCCGGGGACGACCAGCGGATCGCCACGCTCGAACAGGCTCGCGCGCTGGTCGAGTCGCAGCCCGCCCTTTTGTTCGTCGGGGCCGTGGCAGACGAGGCACTGCGCGCGAAAAAGTCCGCGTACGTCGCGCTCGAAGCTCCAGTCGGACTCGGACGGTCGCAGGGTGCCCTGGAAGGCGAGTCCGAGGAACAGGAACGTCGATCCGAGGATCACGGCCGGCATGTGGGGGATGAGGCAGCGGACCGGCCGGAAGGTCCGGCGCGACCAGCGGGGCGAGCATAGCGGTCGGGGAGGCGCCGCGGTACCGACGGAGACGGCCGCGTCGGTGAGGCTCTTCCGCGGAGCCCCCGTTCGCGCCGCGCTCCGCTACACTCGGGCTTCGCCCTGCTGTCCAGGGTTCAGGAGAAAAGCCCCATGCTTCGTTCGTTCCAGCGTTCCTCCCTCATCGCCCTCGCCTTCCTCGCCCTGGTCGGCGGCGCTCGTGCGCAAGGCTCCGACAACTGCGCGACGCCCGCCGCGATCGCGGGCACCGGCAGCTTCGTCTACAGCGCGCTCGCGGCCACCACCGGCGCGCAGGGCCAGACCGAGGCCGCGTGCAACTTCTTCGGCTCGACCGCGATCGAGCAGGACGTGTGGTTCACGTGGACCGCGCCGAGCACGGGCTTCGTTTACATTTCGCTCTGCGCCGGGACCTCGACCGCGTTCGACACGAAGGTCGCGGTCTATCCCGGCACCGCCTGCCCGGGCGCCGGCTCGGCACTCGCGTGCAACGACGACTCGTGCAACTTCATCTCCGAGCTCGGCTTCAACTGCACGCTCGGCAGCTCCTACGTCATCCAAATCGGCTCGTTCCCCGGCTCCGGCGGCACGAGCGGCGCGTTCAACCTCACCATTGGCCCGCCGCCGCCGCCGACGCCGCCGTGCACCAGCACGGGTCCCGACGTGATCGTCGGCGAGCTCATCGACACGATCAACGCTGCGCCCGTTGGCGGCATCGACGCGCTCGCGCTGGGCACGTACTCCTGCAACATCGGCAACGTGCAGCTCAACTGGGTCTCGAACAACGCGAACCATCCGGTGATCGCGCAGAACCTCTACCGCTACAAGGTGATCGCGGGGGCGGGACGCATGGAGCAGGTCGGCATGAGCTGGCTCAAGCACGGTTTCACGGCGCTCCAGGACAACCTGTGCTGTCCCACGTGCACGGCTTCTCCGGTCGGTTCGCGGCTCGGCATCGGCTGCGCCGACCCGTACACCGCGGGGCTGAACGGCTCGCAGGGCGGCCTCGGCCCGCACTGGCAGGTCGACGCGCAGACGGGGATCTTCACCTACCCGCCCGCGAACCCCGCGTGGGCCGGCACCGTCGCGCGTCGGCTCCAGGTCGCGGTCGCCGACTGTGAAGTCACCGGCGCGCCCAGCGCCGCGCGCTATTTCGGCGAAGGCCAGTACGTGACGCGCGACGACGCGCTCAACAACAACCAGAACAACAACTCCTCGTGGCGCGAGGTCACGGTGACGAGCCCCGGCGCCGGGAACTTCGACTTCGCCCTCTTCGGCCCCACGTTCCGCACGCAGTCGGCGATCCAGGCGTGGGGGCTCGTCGAGGCCGGCGTGACGATGAACCAGGTGACGGGCGGCGGCAAGCTGATCGTCGCGTCGAAGGCGACGGCGCTCGGCGGCGGCCAGTACCACTACGAGTTCGCGGTCTACAACATGAACTCGAACCGCCACGTCGGTTCGTTCTCCGTCCCGGTGCCCGCGGGGACGGTGGTCTCGAACATCGGCTTCCACGACGTGCCCTACCACTCGGGCGACGGCAACGGGAGCGTGAACTACAGCGGCGTCGATTGGCCCGGCGCCCTCGCGGGCGGAGCGGTGAGCTGGGCCTGCGAGACGCAGGCGGTCAACAACAACGCGAACGCGATCCGCTGGGGCACGACCTACAATTTCCGCTTCGACGCGAACGTCCCGCCGCAGGCCGGCACGCTCACGCTCGGACTGTGGGTGCCGGGCACGCCGACGAGTGTCACCACCACCGGCGACGTCCCGGGCGTCAGCACGTTCACCGCCTACTGCGCGGGCGACGGCGTCGATCCGCAGGTGACCACGCCCTGCCCGTGCGGCAACACGGGTGCTGCGGGCAACGGCTGCGCGAGCTCGTTCAACGCGAGCGGCGCGCACCTTTCCGCGCACGGTGCCGTGGCGACGGACGACGTCGTGCTCGACGGCACGGGCATGAACCCGACCGGCAACTGCATCTTCCTCAAGGGCGATGCAAACGTGCCCGCGGGCCTCGTCTTCGGCGACGGTTTGCGCTGCCTCGACGGCAACCTGATCCGCCTGCGCACGAAGACGCTCAGCGGCGGCGCCGCGAGCTTCCCCGACTCGACCGACACGATCACGCTCTCCGCGCGCGGCGCGACGCCGGTCGGTTCCGGCCTCACGGGCTACTACGACGCGTACTACCGCAACGCCACGGTCGCGTTCTGCCCGCCCGAGACCTTCAACGCCTCGAACGGCTTCCGCGTCACCTGGTGATCGAGCGGGACGGCGCGCCCTCCCGCGCGCCGCGTCCGTCGTTCCGCGTCCATGCTCGCCGCGGCCGGCTTCTCGCGAGGCCGGCCGCGTCGCGTTCCAATCGCTCCCTCTCCATGACCTCGACCGGGTTCGCCCTGCGCGCCGCGCTCCTGCTGCTCCTCGCCGCTCCGGCGGCGCGCGCGCAGCTCGACGTCGTCTCCGTCACGCCGCCGCCGCACGCGGGGAACGTCGCTCCGCGCGGGAGCTTCGCGATCCAGCTCGATCGCGCGGTCGACCCGGCGAGCCTCTCCGCGCCGAACGCGTGCGCGCTCGCGGGTTCGTTCACGGGCGCCGTGCCCGCGAGTTGGACGCTCGAGAGCGGCGGGCTCGTGCTGCGCTGCACGCCGCTGCGCGCGTTCGCGGCGGGCGAGACGGCACACCTCGCGCTGCGCCGCGGGCTCGCCGGAGTCGACGGGAGCCACCTCGTTCGCCCGGGCTGGGTCGCGCGCTTCCGCGTCGCGGCCGAGCCGGCGTCGATGGGCTTCACGCTCGTGCAGGACGAAGACGTGCGCGACCAGCCGGGCGTGCTCGTGCGCATCTACGGCGCGAACCTCTGCGACCTCGACGGCGACCTCGCGATCGATCTGCCCGTGATCTGCGAGAACTCGGGCGACGTGCGCGTGCTCCTGAACCGCCGCGACGGCACGGGCCGCATGGAGCCGTGGAGCGCGCCGCCGTTCCCGCTGCTCGCGACGCCGAGCCCCAACGAATCGTGCGACCTCGACGGCGACGGACACACCGACCTCGTCGTCGCCAACGTCGGCGGAAACGCGCTCTCGGTCGCCTACGGCAACGGCGACGGCACGTTCCGGTCGCGCACGGATCTGCCGGTCGGTCTCGCCCCGCGCGGGCTCGCGGTGCTCGACGTCGATGGGGACGGGGACCTCGACCTCGTGACGGCCAACGTGCTCTCGGACGATCTGTCGCTCGTGCGCAATCTCGGCGGCGGGGTGTTCGCGCCGGCCGCGAGCTTCGAGGGCGGCGGCTCGGGCGAGGAAGCGCTCGCGGCCGGCGACCTGGACGAGGACGGGATCCTCGACCTCGTCGTCGGAGCGCGCATCTCCCAGCGCGTGCTCGTCCTCCACGGCCAGGGGAACGGTGCGTTCACCACGGTGTCGTCGACCTACTGCGGCGGCCTCGCGTGGCAGATCACGCTCGGCGACCTGAACGGCGATCGCCACCTCGACGTCACGGTCGCGAACTCGACGTCGAACACGGCGGGCGTGCTCTTCGGGAACGGCGCGGGCGGACTCTCGGCGGCGCAGGTCTTCCCGCTCCCCGCCTTCGTCACGGCGAGCGACCTCGGCGACCTCGACGGCGACGGCGACCTCGACTGGGTGCTCTCGTGCCACGCGGGCGGGATCTGGCGGCTCTTCGCGAACGACGGGCTCGGCGGGTTCTCGTTCGTGCGCGATTTCGTCGCGGCGTCGAACCCCGCGTGCGCGGCGCTGGCGGACCTCGACGGCGACCGCGACCTCGATCTCGTGCTGCTCGACGAACTCGCCGACCGCGTGCAGATCCTGCGCAACGGCGCGGAGCCCGTGACGCGCGCGTGCGTGGGCGACGGCGTCGACGCCGACTGCCCGTGCGGCAACTCGGGCGCGCACGGCCGCGGTTGCGCGCACGCGACGTCGTCGGCCGGCGCCGTGCTCGCGTCGACCGGCAGCGTCGCGAACGACACGCTGCAGCTCTACGCGGGCGGGCTGCCGACGAACGGGCTCGCGCTGTTCCTCGCGGGCGAGGCACTGGAGCCGCCCGTCCCCTTCGGCGACGGACTGCTGTGCGCGAGCGGTTTCCTGCGCCGGTTCGGACGGCAGTCCGCGCAAGGCGGTCTTGCGTCGTTCCCGCAGCCGGGCACGCAGACGCTCGGTCAGGCGAGCGCGGCGTCCCCGGGCAGCGGCGCACTGCGCGTCTACCAGACCTACTTCCGCAGCGCCGCGCCGTTCTGCACGAGCGCCACGTTCAACGCGACGAACGCGCTCGTCGTGCTCTGGTGAGCGCGCGCTTACCGACCCACGAGCTACGGAGTCAGGTGACTTTCTTCCCGATTCGCGGTGCGAGCGCAAACGAC
>JACRIO010000331.1 GCA_016220035.1 Planctomycetota bacterium
CGGCGAGGTCGAGCGCCGCCGCGAGCTCGCTCGCGTCCTCGCGCCGCGCGGCGAGGCGCTCGGCGAGCGCGCGCGCGTCGAGCGGCGCGCCCGGGGCGTGATCGACCGACGCGCCGAGGCCGCAGGCGAGCTCGCGGAAGTCCGCGCCCGCGTGCTCGGCCGCGCGCGCTTCGTCCGCGAGCGCCGCCGCCAGCCAACCGGAGTCCCGCGCGGGCGTTGTGCGCGCGCTCGCGGAGACATCGACGAGCACGAGTTCGAGCGGCCGTGCATCGGACGCGGCGCGCGCGCGCGGCCAGCTCCACACGAGCGCCAGCACGAGTGCTCCGAGCCCGACGAACAGCGCGCCGCGCGCGGCGAGCATGCGGCGTCCGCGGAAGGCGTCGGTTCGATCGATGGCGGACACGTGGAGGCCTGCGTTCGCGAGCGCGCGAGAGCCTATCCCTCGGCGCGCGGACGGACTACCGCGTCAACCGCCGGCGCGCTTCGTCGTCGCGATCCAGCCGCCGCCGAGCAGGCGGTCCTCGGCGTAGAACGCAGCACCCTGGCCCGCGGTGACCGCGAACTCGGGCGCGTCGAACACGACGCGCGCTCCGTCCGCCCGCACCGCGACCGTCGCTTCCGCGGGCGTCGAGCGGTAGCGGTGCTGGACGCGACAGCGGAACGACCCGCCCGGCGACGGCGGGTCGAAGCCGATCCAGTTGGGCGTCTCGACCGCACACTCGGCGATGCCGCACTCGTCGCGCGCGCCCAGCACGACGCGGCCTTCGTCGGGATGCAGCTCGACGACGTAGAGCGGCTCGCCGCCCGCGACGCCGTGCCCGCGGCGCTGGCCGATCGTGAAGTGCTCCGTGCCCGCGTGCGCGCCGAGCACCGCTCCCGCCGTGTCCACCAGTGCCCCGGGGTGGAGCTCGGCCCCGCGCTCCTCGAGCAGCTTGCGGTAGTCGTTCGACGGCACGAAGCAGATCTCCTGGCTGTCCTTCTTCACGGCCGTGCGCAGCCCCGCTTCCTTCGCGAGCGCGCGCACCTCCGTCTTCTTCAGGTCGCCGAGCGGCAGGCGCGTGCGCGCGAGGTTCGCCTCGGCGACGGAGAACAACTGGTAGCTCTGGTCCTTCGACTCGTCGAGCCCGCGGCGCAGCACGACGCGACCGTCCTCGAGCGCAAGGCGCGCGTAGTGCCCGGTCGCGACGCCCTCCGCGCCGAGGTCGCGCGCGAAACGCAGGAGACGATCGAACTTGAGGTCGCGGTTGCACACGGCGCACGGGTTCGGCGTCCTTCCGCGCGCGTACTCGGCGAGGAAGTAGCGGATGATCGCGCCGAACTCGTCCTTCAGGTCGACCGACTGGAACGGGACCCCCAGGTGCGCCGCGACCATGCGCGCGTCGCGCGCGTCGCCGACGGAGCAGCAGGACTTCTTCGCCGACTCCGCCTCCTCGACGTGCACGCCGTTGCGCATGAAGAGCCCGACGAGGTCGAGCCCTTCCTGCTTCAGCATCCACGCCGCGACCGAGCTGTCGACGCCGCCCGACATGGCGACGACGAAGCGCCGGGCGGTGCTGGAGGGCGTGACGGAGCTCATGGTGGGAAAAGTCGGGCTCGCGCGCGCTTCCGAGCGCCGCGCGAGCCTCAGACGAGCTTGGGCCAGCGCCGCCTTGGCGTCCAGGGGCGCGTTCGCTAGCCTTTTCGCCCCTCGAAGTCCCCGACCACCGCGCGAGACCCCGCCATGCACGTCACACCCTTCCTCGCCCTCGTCCAAGAGGCCCCTTCCACCGGAGGTTCCGCGCCCGCCGGCGGCGGAGCTCCCGCGGGCGGTCCGTCGGGGGGCAGCCTGTTCGACCTCGCGATCCCGATGGTGCTCTGCCTCGCGGTCTTCTGGTTCGTGATGATCAACCCCGAGCGCAAGGCGCGGAAGAAGCTCGAGGCGCTGCGCTCCTCCCTCAAGAAGGGCGACAAGGTCGTCCTTTCGAGCGGCCTCCACGGCACGGTCGCGCAGGTGCAGGAGGGCGTCGTCACGCTGCAGGTCGACGAGGGCGTGCGCCTCAAGTACGCCGTCGCTGCCGTGCAGAACGTCTTGGAATCGAGCTCCTCCGAGAAGTGAGCTCCACGCCGCGTTCCGCTCCCCTGGACGCCGCGCACGCACGCCGCAACGCACCGTCCCGAGTCGAAGGACTCGATGCCCTGGACCGACACGCGCCGACTGCGGCGCTTCTGGATCGAACTCGCGCCGCGCACGTTCGCGCGCTGCGCGACACCCGACGACCTCGAGCTCGGCCTGCTCGGCGAGCGGCTCGCGGAGCGTGAACTCCGTGCGCGCGGCTGGACGGTGCTCGGACGGCGTCAGCGGAGCGCCGCGGTGGAGATCGATCTCGTCGCGCGCGAGCCCGCGAAGGCGCCCCGCGAGAACGGCCGGCTCGTGCTCGTCGAGGTGAAGACGAAGCGCTGGGAGGAGCTCCCGCGCCGCCGCGGAGCGTCGTCCACGGAGCACGCCGAGCTCGAACACGCCGCCAACCGCCGGTGGCGTCCCGGCCTCCGCTTCGACCGCGACCGGATCGCGCGCCTGGAAACCACGGCCCGCGCGCTCACCCGCCGCGGTGAAGCGCGCCCGCGCGTCGACCTGATCGAGGTCTGGATCGGCCCGCGCGGTCGGCGGATCGCGTTCGAGCACCACGCGGGGCTCGATCGACCGCTCGAAACGTGAGGTTTTTTCCAGAAGCCCCGCGCGGCGTTCATGCGCGGCGGGTTCCGGACCGATCATGGTACAACCCCGGAGTCGCCTCGGACGGCGGCGGTGCTCGCGCGCCCCGCTCGAACGGCTCCCGGGAGTCCTCCTCCCCGCATGCTGCGCGTCCTCCGCCACTACTTGCCGCTGCGCAAGGCGTTCCTGATCGCCGCCGAGACGGTGCTCCTGACGCTCGTCTTGTCCGCGTGGCTGACGGCGCACCTGTGGGACGTGGCGCCCGTGGTGCGCGAGGAGCTCGCGCGGCGCTTCAACATGAGCCCCGAGGACGCGATGGGACGCGGCCTGCTCACGTCGTTCTTCCTCTCCGTCCTCGCGCAGCTCGCGATCGCGTTCAACGAGCTCTACGACGTGCGCGTGTCGGGCTCGACCTACGACCGGAGCTCGCGCTTCGTCGAGTCGGCGGGTTCCGCGCTCGGCCTGGCCCTCGGCTCCGTGCTCCTGGCGCACGTGTGGGGCCTCCAACGCATGCTCGACGTGCCGCCGCTGTCCTTGGGACAGCGCGTGCAGACGGTCGTCTTCGGCCTGCTCACCGGGTTCGCCCTCCTTTATTGGTGGCGCGCGGCGTTCCACTGGATGCTGCGGCGGTCGAACTTCGGCGAGCGCGTCTTGCTTTTCGGTTCGGGCAAGGGCGCGCAGGACCTCGCGCGGGAGATCCGCGAGCGGCCCGACGCGGGCTTCGAGCTCGTCGGCGTGCTCGCGGACGTCGCCCCGGCTTCCGCGGGACCTTCCGCGCCCGCCGCGTCCTCCGCGGAGCGGCGCGCGGGCCAACTCTTCAGCCTGCGGCGCGCGACGGAAGTCGGCGCGGTGGCGCTCGCGCGCGCGAACGAGCCCGCGACGGCCGCGCCGCCGGCCGAGGCCGCGCCCGAGCCGTGGTTCGAGGCGCTGCTCCTGCCCGCGCTGCCCGCGGGCGACGTGAAGACGCTCTTCGATCTCGCGCAGAAGGAGAAGGTCGACATCGTGGTCGTGGCGCTCGACGACCGGCGCAAGAAGCTGCCGGTGGACGACCTGCTCGACTGCCGGCTCGCGGGCATCTCGGTGCGCGAGCGCGAGGCCTTGTACGAGCAGATCACGGGCAAGATCGCGGTGGAGGCGCTGCGGCCGTCGTACCTCATCTTCAACGAGGGCTTCGCGCACCATCCGTGGACGGAGCTCGGGACGCGCGTGATCGACGTCGCCGCGGCGCTCTTGATCCTGCTCCTCACGTGGCCGCTGATGATCGCGACGGCGATCGCGGTGCGCGTGGATTCGCCGGGGCCGATCCTGTTCTCGCAGGAGCGCGTCGGCCGCGAGAACAAGCCGTTCACGCTGTTCAAGTTCCGGAGCATGCGCGCGGACGCGGAAAAACTCTCGGGGCCCGTGTGGGCGACGCAGGACGACCCACGCATCACGCGCTGCGGGAGGTTCCTGCGCAAGTCGCGCCTCGACGAGCTCCCGCAGCTCTTCAACGTGCTCGCGGGACACATGTCGCTCGTCGGACCGCGCCCCGAGCGGCCGCACTTCGTGCAGGACCTCTCGGAGAAGATCCCGTACTTCCGCCAGCGGCACGTCGTGAAGCCGGGACTGACGGGGTGGGCGCAGATCAACTACCGCTACGGCTCGACCTTCGAGGACGCGATCCAGAAGCTCCAGTACGACCTGTTCTACATCAAGAACCAGTCGCTGCTCTTCGACCTGTCGATCCTCTTCAACACGGTGAAGATCGTGCTCCTGCGCAAGGGGACCTGACGCGGTACGCTCGGGGGTGCCCCCCGGAGCGTCCCCCATGTCCCGATCGGTCCGTCGCGCGTCCTTCGTCCTCTCCGCCCTCGGCCTCGCCCTCGCCGCGCGCGCGGGCGGCAGCGCGGAGAACGTGCTGCTGCTCGTCGATCCGTCGAACCCGGAGGCCTTGCAGGTCGCGAACCACTACCGCGCGGCGCGCGGGATCCCCGACGGGAACGTGCTCTACATGGCGCCGACTCCGGCGACGTACACGGGCGCCGTGGCGGCGGAGACGAAGGCGTTCCTCGGCGCGCTCGAGCACCTCGGGATCGCCGACCACGTCGACTACGTCGTGCTGCCGTCGGGCGGGAGCTTCTTCGTGTCCGCATCGGGGCTGGTGAGCGACGGCTGCTCCTCGGTGAATCGGTTCGCGGCGCCGACGCCGTACACGCTGGTGCGCGTCGAGAGCACGATCCTCGCGGGCACGCCGTCGAGCCTGTCGAACGGCTTCTTCCGCAACGCCGACGACGCGCGCGCGTTCGACAGCAGTGTCGCGTACGGCGGCGGCGCGCCGAACGCGGCGGGCAAGCGCTATTTCCTCGGCGCGATGCTGGGCTACACGGGCGCGAACGGGAACACGAAGAGCGAGGTGCTCGCGCTGATCGATCGCAGCGTCGCCGTGGACGGCACGCACCCCGTCGGCACGATCTACTTCATGCAGACGACCGACCCGGCGCGTTCGGGACCGCGGCAGGGGCTCTTCCCCGCCGCGGTGACGGCGATCACGAACCTCGGCGGACAGGCGCAGCACCTCTTCGCGGATCTCCCGCTCGGTCATCAGGACTGCCTCGGCGTGCTCACCGGCGTCGCGACGCCCGACATCCAGAACGGCAACTTCACGCTGCTCCCCGGTGCCTTCTGCGACCACCTGACGAGCTACGCGGCGACCTTCGAGGACACGAGCCAGACGAAGATGTCGCGCTGGATCGCGCGCGGCGCGTCGGGCACGTCGGGCACGGTCGAGGAGCCGTGCAACTACGCGGGCAAGTTCCCGACGGCGCGCCTGCACGTCTTCTACGAGCAGGGATCGTCGCTGGGCGAAGCGTGGTTCCGGAGCCTCGCGTACGTCCCATTCCAGCAGCTTTTCACGGGCGACCCGCTGACGCGGCCGTTCGCGCATCTGCCAACGGTGAGCGTGCCGCCGCTGCCCGCGGTCGCGAGCGGGATCATCGCGATCACGCCGAGCGCTTCGACGACGCACCCGACCGCGCAGATCGCGAGCTTCGAGCTCCTGGTCGACGGACGCTCGGTCGCGACGATCGAGAACGGGCTCGGCTTCGCGCTCGACACGAGCGCCTTCCCCGACGGCGATCACGACGTGCGCGTGCTCGCGTACGACGACACGCCGGTGAAGAGCGTCGGCCGCTGGATCGGGACGCTCGAAACGCAGAACCACGGGAAGAGCGCGTCGATGACTCCGTCCTCGACGAGCGGCGACCTGTCGACGCGCTTCGACTTCACGCTCACCGCCGCGGGCGGCACGCTGCAGGAGCTGCACCTCGTGCAGGGCGCGCGCGTGCTCGCCTCCACGACGACCTCCGGCGCCGTCGTCTCCGTGCGCGGCAGCCAGCTCGGCGCCGACGTGACGCGCGTCCACGGCGAGGCGTGGTTCACGGACGGGACGCGCGCGATCACCGCGCCGATCGACGTGACCGTCGCCGACGCGCCCGGGACGCCGGGGAGCGCGGCGCCGGTCGCGTACTCCTTCACGAAGGTCCTGCGCCCGGGCGTGGCGCACGTCCTGGAGCTCCCCGCGACCTTCGACGGCGCCCTCTCCGCGACGACGTTCAGCATCGTGACGCCGCCCGCGCAGTCGACGCTGCTCGGCGGAAACGGCGCGTACCGCCTGATCCAGCCCAACGTCGCCGCGAGCGGCACGGACACGCTCGTGTTCCAGGCCGCGAACGCGAATGGCATCGCGAGCGGCACCGTGACGATCGTCTACCAAGCCGCGACGACCACGCCGCCGCCGGCGAACTTCTGCGTCGGCGCGCCCAACAGCGTCGGCGCCGGCGCGCGCATGACTGCGCTCGGCGCGCCCAACATCGGCGCGAACGACTTCCAAGTCGGCGCCTTCGGCCTGCCGATCAACACGAGCTGCCTCTTCCTCTATGGAAGCGTCGGCACGCAGCTCCCGCTCGGCAACGGCTTCCTGTGCATCGACCAACCGTTCCGCCGCATGGGCGTCCTCCAGGCGAGCATCGCCGGCGACGTCTACCGCGCGATCGACTTCACGACGCTCCCCTTCGCGAACGGCCCCTTCGGAATCACCGCCGGCAGCACGTGGAACTTCCAAGTGTGGTACCGCAACGTCGCGGGCGGCGGAGCGGGGTTCAATCTCTCGGACGGGTTGCGGGTGACGTTCGGGTTGTGAGCGCGCTCAGGAGGTCGACTGCGCGCGCCTCCGCCGCTCGACGTGGATCGCGAGCAGCGCGACGTCGGGCGGGCGCACGCCGGCGATGCGGGCGGCTTGGCCCAGCGTGCGCGGGCGCAGTTTCGCGAGCTTGTCCTTGGCTTCGTTCGCGAGGCCCGTCAGCGCGCGATAGTCGAGATCGTTCGGGATCTCGACCGATTCCTGGCGGCGCATGCGCGCGACGTTCTCGTGCTGGCGCTCGATGTAGCCGGCGTACTTGAGCTCGACCTCGAGCGATTCCGCCGTCTCGGGATCGAGCGCGAGGCCGCCGAGCTCCGCGTGGCGCGCGACGAGGCTCGCGAGCGACACCTCGGGGCGCAAGAGGAGCTCCGCGAGCGTCTTGTGGCCGTGTTCGGGGCTGCGCACGCGCTGGAGCACGCTCCGTGCGTCCGCCATCGCGGCGCGTTTCGCCGAGAGGCGCGCGAGCGCCTCGTCGCCGACCAAACCGCACTCGTGTCCGCGCTCGACGAGGCGCTCGTCCGCGTTGTCGTTGCGCAGGAGGAGGCGATGCTCCGCGCGGCTCGTGAACATGCGGTAGGGCTCGCTCGGGTTGGAGACGATCAGGTCGTCGACCATCACGCCGACGTAGGCCTCGTCGCGGCCGAGCGTGAAGGCACTCCGCCCGAGCGCCCACAGCGCCGCGTTCGCGCCCGCGACGAGGCCCTGACCGGCTGCTTCCTCGTAGCCCGACGTGCCGTTGATCTGTCCCGCGAGGAAGAGGCCGCTCGTCGCGCGCACCGCGAGCGTGTCGGCGAGCTGCGACGGCTGCGCGAAGTCGTACTCGACCGCGTAGCCGTGGCGCAGGAAGCGTGCGCGCTCGAGACCCGGGATCGCGCGCACGAACTCTTCCTGCACCTCGGCGGGCAGCGACGTCGAGACGCCGTTCACGTAGATCACGTCGGTCGAGAGCGACTCGGGCTCGAGGAATACCTGGTGGTGCTCCTTGTCCGCGAAGCGCATCACCTTGTCCTCGACGGACGGGCAGTAGCGCGGGCCCACGCCCTGGATGCGCCCCGCGTACATCGGTGCCCGGTGGATGTTCGCGCGGATGATCGCGTGCGCGACCGCGTTCGTGTGCGTGATGTGGCAGGCGATCTGCGGGAGCACCGGGAAGCGGCTGCGGTCGGTCGCGTGCGAGAACGGGAGCGGCTCCGCGTCGCCGAGCTGCGGTTCCAACCGCTCCCAATCGATCGAGTCCTTCGCGAGGCGCGGCGGCGTGCCGGTCTTCAGGCGTCCGAGCAGGAGCCCGAGGCGCTCGAGGTCGCGCGACACGCCGCTCGTCGTGCCCTCGCCCGCGCGGCCGCCTTCCGACTGCGCTTCGCCCGTGTGCATCACGGCGCGCAGGAAGGTGCCCGTGGTGATCACGACCGCGCGCGCGGTGAGCTCGCGCCCGTCGGCGAGCCGCACGCCGCGCACGCACGTGACGCCGGCTGTTTCGTGGAGCACGAGTCCGCTCGCGGCGCCCTCGACGAGCTCCACGTTCGCGTGTTGCGCGACGAGCTTCGTGATCGCCTCGCGGTAGAGGTGCCGATCCGATTGGCACCGCGGCCCGCGCACCGCGTGGCCCTTGCCCGTGTTGAGCATGCGGAACTGGATGCCCGTCGCGTCCGCGACGACGCCCATCGCGCCGCCGAGCGCGTCGACCTCGCGCACGATCTGGCCCTTGCCCAGGCCGCCGATCGCGGGGTTGCAGCTCATCTCCCCCACGCGGTCGAGCCGCAGCGTGACGAGCGCCGCGCGCGCGCCGAGACGACCCGCCGCGAGCACCGCTTCGATGCCCGCGTGCCCGCCGCCGACGACGATCACGTCGTGCTCGGCCGCGTGCTCCGGGTGCGGGTGGGGATGCGAGGCTGCTTGCATGTTCGTACGCGCGGAAAAAAGGGCCGACATCGGACCACAGGAGGCGGAGCTTGTCACCGGACGGCGCCGCTCCGGAAACCCGCTTCGCCTCAATCGACGCTCCCGCGAGCGTCGAAATCGAGGCCCGTGCGCTCCTGGATCTTCCGTCACCGCCTGCGGCTGCGCGCCATCTACGGCCCGCGACCGGAAACGCCCACGACCCCGCTCCGCGCGGTGCCGATGGCGGCGCCGGAGCGCCTCGCCGGCCTCGCGCCGGGCGAGTGCGCCTTCAAGGGCGCGCAGTTCGTGATCCGGCCGATGCGCCACGGCGCGGCGTGAGCGGGTTCGGGCGGAGGAGCGCGCAACTCGGGTCGGGCCGTGGGTAGGATCTGCGTCGTGCGTCGGTGCCTTCCGGCGCGCGTTCCGCCGTGAAGAACCTTCGAACGAGCCTCCTCCTCGCCTGTCTCACCCTCCCCGCCGCGGAGGTCCTGGCCGAACGCGCCCACGCGGATCGTGCTCAGGAAACGCTCGCCCAGAAAGGCGACCCGAAGCCGCCGCAGAAGCGCGAGACGCTGCAGGAGTTCCTGGAACGCCTGAAGCAGTTGCGCGACGGCGTGCAGACGCAGCTCTCCGGTTCGGTGAACGACATCGTGCGCGCGCTCGAGATGGAGGCGCAGGTGCGGCGGCTCCCCGGCTGCGACGCGCAGAAGGACAAACTCGTGGCGCTCGGCGCGGAGGCGGCGCCGTTGCTCGTGGGAAAAATCGACCCGGGGGCGAACGCGAACGACGCGCAGAAGCTCTCGGCGCAGTACATCGCGCAGGCGCTCGCGGGGATGCCGACGCCGTCGATCACGGACGCGCTGCTCCTCGTGCTGCAGAACGGGTCGCTCGACGGTCGGAAGAACGCGCTGCGCGTGCTCGCGGTGACGCCGGAGCCCGCGCGCGTGGCGCCCCTGCTCGGGCAGTTCTTCCGTCAGGCGCAAGGACAGGTGCGCAAGGACGCGCTCGCGGCGCTGGTGAAGCTCGGCGGCAAGGAATCGGAGCAGATCCTCGGCGAGGCGCTCGCCGACCCGAGCGTGGACATCGTGCGCACGGCGCTCGCGGCCCTCGCGGAGGCGAAGGGCGCGGCGCACGCGCCGCGCGTGCAGCGCCTCTTGGCGACGACGCGCGACGTCGTGCAGTACCAGGACGGGCTGATCGCCTTCTACCGCGCGTGTCCCGAGACGGTGGAGAAGCCGGTCCTCATGGGTTTCCTGCGCGCGGCGGAGGACGTCGCGGCGGCCCGCGATGCGCGCATCAAGATCCTCGGCGCGCTGGCCGACTTCGGCGAACACTTCGACGGCGAGCTCAAGAAGGAAGCGCGCATCCTCTCCGGCGCCCCCGAGCGCGAGATCCGCGAGGCGGCGCTGATCCTCCTGCACCTGGTCGGCGACAAGTCGGCGAAGAAGGAGCTGCTCGCGGACTACGACGACCAGATCGAGCGCAACAAGCTGTGGGCCAACTCGTGGGAGCAGCGCGCGGCCGTGCTCTACCGCCTCGGCGACTGGAAGGACGCGCAGCGCGACTACCTGCAGGCGATCAACCTCGCGAAGAACGACATCCGCGCACGCCTCGACGACGCGTACATCGGCCTCGCGCGCTGCTACGCGCAACAGAACAAGCCGAAGGAAGCCGCGTCGACGCTGGAGAAAGCGCCCGTGTCGCTGAAGCAGCTCGCGGAGCTCGCGAAGGAGCCCGTCTTCGCGAAGATGGTCGAGAACCCGAAGTACCGCGGCGTGTTCAAGATCGATTGAAGACCGGCTTCGTCACGAGCCCCCTCTTCGCGCGCCACGACACGGGGCCCGCGCATCCCGAGCGCGCGGAGCGCGTGGCCGCGATCGAGCGCGAGCTCGAACGGAGCGGGCTCCTCGCGGAGCTCGACGGCGCGACGGCGCCCGAGGCCGCGCCCGACACCGCGAAGCTCGTCCACGCGGCCGACTACGTCGACGCCGTCCAACGCGCCATCGCGCGCGGCGCGCGCGTGCTCGACGAGGGCGACACGCGCGTGTCGGCCGACTCCTGGCGCGCGGGGCTCGCGGCGACCGGCGGCGCGCTCCTCGCCGTCGAGCACGTGCTCCTGGGCGAATGGAAGAACGCCTTCGTCGCGACGCGGCCGCCCGGCCACCACGCCGAGCACGCCGAGGCGATGGGGTTCTGCTTCTTCAACCACGTCGCGATCGCGGCCGCGCACCTGCGCGCGAAGGGCGTCGCGCGCGTCGCGATCGTCGACTTCGACGTGCACCACGGCAACGGCACGCAGCACCTCTTCGAGCGCGATCCCGCGGTCTTCTACGCGAGCCTGCACCAGTGGCCGCTCTACCCCGGCTCGGGCCTCGCGCACGAACGTGGCCTCGGCGACGGAGAGGGCGCGACGCTGAATTGCCCGCTCCCGCCGCGCGCGGGCGACGTGGAGTGGCTCGCGGCGTTCGACGACGAGGTGCTGCCTGCGCTCGACCGTTTCCGGCCGCAGTTCGTGCTCGTTTCCGCCGGCTTCGACGCGCACGCAGACGATCCCTTGTCGCAGACCGAGCTCTCGGACGGCGCGTACCGCCACCTGACGCACGGCCTCGTCGACCTCGCGCGTCGGCACGCGAAAGGCCGGCTCGTTTCGCTTCTCGAAGGCGGGTACGACCTCGGAGCACTTGCGCGTTGCGCGCGGATTCACGTCGAGGAGCTGACGGGGGGGAATACGGTGCCAGAGCAATTTTTCACCCGATAGAGC
>JACRIO010000337.1 GCA_016220035.1 Planctomycetota bacterium
GAAGACGCGCTTCGTTCTGGACCGAGTCCTCGCCGACGGAGTCCGACTGATCCCCGTGCGTCGCGGCGACGCCGATCTGGAAGTGCTCCTCCTCGAACGGCCGGAAAGTGAACCGTGCCGCGACTTCCTTCCCGTCGTTCGTGTCCGCTCCCCCCGTGCCGTTGTACGCGGCGAGGTCGTAGCCGAGGCGGCCGGACTCCGTGCGGCCGTAGAAAAAGACACCGTGATCTTCGGCGGGCGCGAACTGATGGAGGATCGAGAAGCGCGGGAGGTCGACGTTGCCCTGCGGGTTGCGCTCCTCGAGCATGAACGGCGCCTTCATCCGTCCGAGCATCAAGAGCGCGTCTCCACCGAGAACGTCGAGACCGATCCAGCTCTCCTCCACTTCGAGCCCTTCCGGCAGGAGGTTGGGCTCGAAGTGGAAGCGCACGCCGCCGGGAAAGCGACCGCTGAACTCGAGGCGCATCCGGCGCACGAAGAAGTCCGACTCCGGATCGCGTTCCGAACCATTCCAATCCGCGTCGAATTGCGCGCGACCGTTGACGGTGAGCTCGTACTGGCCGTCCGCGCTGCGCAGGAAGAAGCCGTCCTCGAAGCCGGCCTGCGCTGCCTGACTCGGGGGCGGCGCTCCCGCTTCTTGGGAAGAAGCGGGTGTCGGGGAGGCGATTGATGCAAGCAGCAGCGTGAGGGAGTGGCTCATGACCGATGGATTGGACGGGTCATTGGACGAAGGACGTTTTCAGGGACGCGGCGCGTTCCTCGATCGACCGGCCGAGTTCGTTCCAGTCGACGAGCATCGGGTGCAGCGCTCCAGGCGCGGCGACTTGCGGGGGCCGTCGAACCGACGCGCGCACGGGAATCTGCTCCGAGCGCGAGAAGGCCAGACGTTCCTCGGTCTCGGGACGAAGCACCCAGTCGACGAAACGCCGGGCTTCGGCCTCCCGCTTCGTTCCCGCGAGGATCGCGATCGTGTTCGGCAAGAGGAGCGTGCCGCACCCGTCGGCATCGGGAACCACCAGAGCGACGTGCGCGCCGCGTTCGCGGGTCACGGCGAAGTCGTCCGTGTCGGTCCAGCCGAACGCGAGCGCTCCGTCGCCGACGAGGCGCGCCACGGAGGAGTTTCCGTTCGCGAGGTGGACGCCGCCGCTCCGGGACAGCTCGTCGATGCGCGCGACGTACTCCCCCGCGCGCTCCGCGCCGAGCGTGCAGTACAGCGCCGCGATGTGCGTAAGCGTCGTGCCCGCGATCGGGCGCGCGATCGCGACCTTCCCATGCCACTTGGGGTCGACGAGGTCCCACATGCCGCGGATGTCCTCCGGACGCGCCAAGTCCGTGTTCACGATGAAGACGCGTGCGCGCGCCGCGAAGCCCGTCCACCGCCGATCGGGATCGCGGAAGTTCGCGGGGATGTCCGCGGCGCTCGGCGAATCATAGCGCGCGAGGAAGCCGTCTTGACCGAGCGCCACCGTGTGCGCGATCTCGTTGCTCCAGAGCACGTCGCACCGCGGCGCCGCCCGCTCCTCGCGGATGCGCTGCACGAGGCCGACGGTCTTGTTCGCCTCGATGTCGAATTCGGCGCGCACGCGCAGGCCCGTCTCCTGCTCGTAGAGCCGGATGAGGGGCTCGGCGAATTCCTGGTCCAGCGAGCAGTACACGACGAGATCGGGGTGACGACCGCAACCGACGGCGATCCAACCGACGAACGAGGCTGCGATGATCGGGACGAGTTCCATCTTCAATGCTCCACGCTGCGCTCTGAACGACCGCTGTGTCGTGCTCGTCCTAGACGCGCCGCGAGCTCCGGGTCACGCGCACGAGTTCGAACGGTCCGCCCCGCACTTCGGCGCACCGCGGATCGGCGCTATGCTCCGGTGCTCGGAACGGCCTCTCGAGCACACCGCATGACCACGATCCAACACGACCTCCTCGTCATCGGCGCCGGCCCCGGCGGCTACGTCGCGGCCATCCGCGCGGCGCAGCTCGGTTTGAACGTCGCCTGCATCGAGAAGGAGAAGGCGCTCGGCGGGACGTGCTTGCGCATCGGCTGCATCCCGAGCAAGGCGCTGCTCGAGTCGAGCGAGCTCTACGCGGAGGCGAACCACGGCTTCGAGCGCCACGGTCTGCGCTTCGAGAAGCTCCACTTCGACCTCGCCGCGATGATGAAGCGCAAGGACGACATCGTGCGTGGCTTGACGACGGGCGTCGACGGGCTCTTCAAGAAGAACAAGGTCACGCGCTACCTCGGAACGGGACGCTTCACCGCGCCCGGCCGCGTCGTCGTCGAGGGTACGGCGGAGCCGACCGAGGTCGTCGCGAAGCACGTGATCGTGGCGACGGGCTCCGTCTCGGCCCCGTTGAAGGGCGTCGAGCTCGACCACGACCGCATCGGAACGAGCACGGAGGCGCTCGCGTGGCCCGAGGTCCCCGAGCGCCTCGTCGTCATCGGTGCGGGTGCCATCGGACTCGAGCTGGGCTCGGTGTGGGCACGCCTCGGATCGAAGGTGACGGTGCTCGAGTACGAGGGCCGCATCCTGATCGCGAACGACGGTGAGATCGCGGCCGAAGCGAAGAAATCGCTCGAGAAGCAAGGTCTCAAGTTCCAACTCGGCGTGCGCGTCACCGGCGCGAGGGTGAAGGGCAAGGTGTGCGTCGTCGAGATGGAGGGCAAGGAGCCGATCGAGTGCGACCGCGTGCTCCTCGCCGCGGGCCGCAAGGCGAACACGCAGGGGCTGGGGCTCGAGACGCTCGGCCTCGCGCTCGACGAGAAGGGCCGCATCCAGGTCGACGACCACTTCGCGACGACAATCGCAGGCGTGTACGCGATCGGCGACGTGATCCGCGGGCCGATGCTCGCGCACAAGGCGGAGGACGAGGGCGTCGCGTGCGTCGAGCGCATCGTCACCGGCCACGGCCACGTGAACTACGACGCGATCCCCAACGTCGTCTACACCTCGCCCGAGGTCGCGGGCGTCGGCAAGACGGAGGAGGAGCTGAAGGCCGCGGGCATCGAGTACCGGAAGGGCTCGTTCCCGTTCATGGCCAACGGTCGCGCGAAGGCGCTCGGCCACACGGAAGGGCGCGTGAAGATCCTCGCGCACGCGCAGACGGATCGGATCCTCGGCGCCCACATCCTGGGCGCGCGCGCGGGCGACTTGATCGCGGAGCTCGCGCTCGCGATCGAGTGCGGCGCGTCGAGCGAGGACGTCGCACGCACGTGCCACGCGCACCCGACCTTGCCCGAAGTGATCAAGGAAGCGGCGCTCGCGGTCGACGGACGGCCGATCCACCTTTGAAGCGGAGATCGGGAAGTGCGGTGGCGGAAATACGGTGCCAGAGCAATTTTTCAACAGATACGACGGCCGCGCAGCGGCGGTGCGCGGCCGTCGTATCTGTTGAAAAATTGCTCTGGCACCGTATTTCC